>NZ_VIVK01000001.1:5488642-5832963 GCF_007828865.1 Kribbella amoyensis | reverse complement strand
AGATAACGCGACACCAGCCACGGGCGGAAGGCGGCCGCGATATCAGCCGCGGGGGGAAGGGTGGCCGCGACATCAGCCGCAGGGGGAAGGATGGCCGCGACATCAGCCGTAGGCGACCGAAAGGGGGTGTGGGTGGCGAAGCCCCCACCCCGCGCCAAGCGAAGCGCAGGCGCCAAACAAAAAGGAAGCGGCGAGGCTCACGCATTCCGTGAGCACACGCCGCCTGCCGCTTCCGTGGACGATACTGGGATCGAACCAGTGACCTCTTCCGTGTCAGGGAAGCGCGCTACCGCTGCGCCAATCGTCCGAGCTGAATCGAGGTGGAGACGGGATTCGAACCCGTGTACACGGCTTTGCAGGCCGTTGCCTCGCCTCTCGGCCACTCCACCACAGAGTCTCAAGGCCTGCTGACCTCGTCCGAGCGGACGACCGGGTTCGAACCGGCGACCTCAACCTTGGCAAGGTTGCGCTCTACCAACTGAGCTACGTCCGCATTCGCTTCGAGCTGTTCTGCTCGGTGCGAGAGCAGAACAGTAGCGCACTTTCGGCCACTTCAAAAACCGAGTATCCGGGGTGTCGCGCTCAGCTCCCGCCGAGCGGCGAAAATGTCACACGGGTCACACCAGCCCCACCGATCCCGCCACACCAAACCCCCGCGAACCGCACAATGTCTGACACCGGACCACCACCGACCAGGAGGACCCAGCAGTGACCGACCCGGCACGCCCACCAGCGACCCGCAAGGCCGACACCCTGGCCCGTCTCACCAAGGACGTCGACGCCTGGATCTCGACCGCCAACGAGGACGGCAGCCCGTACCTGATGCCCCTGAGTTTCCTCTGGAACGGCGAGACGCTCCTGATCTCCACGGCCCGCAAGAACCCCACCAGCCGCAACCTCCTGCGCACCGGCCAGGTCCACCTCTCCCTGGACGGCACCAGGGACGTCATCCTCATCACCGGCACAGCAGAACAAGCCCACCCCACCGACCAAGAAGCCGAAGCCTTCGCCACCAAGGCCGGCTTCGACCCCCGCCAGAGCAACTACCCCTACTTCAAGATCACCCCGCTCACCATCCAAGCCTGGCGAGAAGTCAACGAACTCCAAGCCAGAAACCTGATGAAGGATGGAACCTGGCTCGTCTAGTCACGCCAACCATGGCCGGCCACAGCCGCAAGGCGACCGGCCAGGGACAGGAGCAAGACCGCGGCGATCATCCAAAGCGAGGAAGGCGGACCGCAACATCAGCCAGGGCCGGGAGGGTGGGCACGACAACAGCCAGGGCCGGAAGGGTGGGCACGACAACAGCCAGGGCCGGAAGGGTGGGCACGACATCAGCCACAGACGGCCGAAAGGGGGTGTGGGTGGCGAAGCCCCCACTCCGCGCCAAGCGAAGCGCAGGCGCCAAACAAAAAGGAAGCGGCCCTGCTCGCGCACTCCGCGAGCACAGACCGCCTGCCGGTTCCGTGGACGATACTGGGATCGAACCAGTGACCTCTTCCGTGTCAGGGAAGCGCGCTACCGCTGCGCCAATCGTCCTAGCTATTGAGGGATGTCGAGGTGGAGACGGGATTCGAACCCGTGTACACGGCTTTGCAGGCCGTTGCCTCGCCTCTCGGCCACTCCACCAGTGAGAAAGCTGGCCTGCCGAACCCTCTCCGAGCGGACGACCGGGTTCGAACCGGCGACCTCAACCTTGGCAAGGTTGCGCTCTACCAACTGAGCTACGTCCGCGTTGCGACCGGGTTTTTCTTTCCCCCGGCGCGAGAAGAACATTAGCCCATCGGGGCCCCAACACAAAAATCGGGGGTCCCCTTCTGGCCCACGTCCCGTCACCGGACGATCACCCCACGACAGCCTCGGAGACCCCGAATCCCAAGCCTGTAAGACGAAACGCGACGCCCGCCCCGGACGGTACCGGCGTACGGAAGTGATCGAGGGGTGAGAAGCGGGTCCGAACCGGCCTTCACGGCGGACACTGGAAGGAACGTCGGCAGGGCGTTCGCGCGACGAGTGGCACCGCGGGCGGGCCGTCGACGGGGGAGCACTAAGGTGTCCCCGGGTTTGGAAGGAGTGCCGATGATCGTCTGGCTGAACGGCGCGCTGGTCGAGGATCCCGCGATGGCGGGGATCTCCCCGTTGGACCACGGAATCACCACGGGTGACGGGGTGTTCGAGACGCTGAAGATCGTGGCCGGGCAACCGTTCGCGGTGACGCGGCATCTGCGCCGGCTGGTCTCTTCGGCGACCGGGCTCGGGTTGCCGGAGCCGGACGTCGGTCAGGTCGAGCAGGCGATCGCCGCGGTGGTGAAGGCGGATCCCGACATCGCGTTCGGCCGGCTCCGCATCACGTACACGGGTGGCGTCTCGCCGTTGTCCTCGGACCGCGGCAAGGACGGGCCGACGGTGGTGGTCGCGTCCCAGGCGATCCAGCCGCCGGCGCCGACGACCGCGGTCGTCACGGTCCCGTGGGTACGCAACGAGCGCAGCGCCGTCGCCGGGCTGAAGACGACCTCGTACGCCGAGAACGTGCGCGCGCTCGCCTATGCCAAGGAGCGCGGCGGCACCGAGGCGATCTTCGCGAACACGGTCGGGCAGCTCTGCGAAGGCACCGGCACGAACGTCTTCTGCGTGTTCGACGGTGAACTGGTCACGCCGCCGCTGGAATCCGGGCCCCTGGCCGGGATTACGCGCGCCCTGGTGATCGAGTGGGCGGGCGCCGTGGAGCGCGACGTACCGCTGGAGGCGCTGTACGAGGCGGACGAGCTCTTCCTGACGTCGACGACGCGGGACGTCCAAGGGATCCACCGGGTCGACCAGCGCGACCTGACCGCGCCCGGGGAAGTCACGGCGGCGGTCGCGAAGGTGTTCGCGGACCGGTCGGCCGAGCACCTCGACCCGTAGATCGCCCAAGTAGAAGAACCGGCCGGCGACCTCGCGGTACGTGGTCGGCTGGACCGGTTCAGTGAACGGGCGAGCGGATTCGCCGGACGGCTCCCGCGCGGTGATGGGGGAGCTGGCTACTCGCCGGAGGCCTTGCGGCGCTCGCGGTACGCCGCGACGTGCAGGCGGTTGCCACACGTCCGGGCGTCGCAGTAGCGCTTGGAACGGTTCCGCGACAGGTCGATCAGCGCGTCGTCGCAGTCCGGCGCCTCACAGCGGCGGAGCCGTTCGCGTTCGCCGGCCGAGATCACCTGGGCGAGCGCGATCCCGCACTCCACCGTGATCCGGCAGGTCAACGACGAACCGTCCCGCGAATAGTGGATGTGCCACGGATGACCGTCGTGGTTGGTCAGCCGTGGAGTCGTCGTCCCGCGCGCCACGATCGCGTTGATCATCGCGGCGGCCTCGGCGTCGGAGGTCGTCGTGAAGACCGGCGCGAACAGTGGCCGGAGCGCCCGGACCTCCTGCAGATCCGTGTCGGTCAGAGTCCCGACCGCGCTGAACTCCCGCTCCTGGACGAACTTCTCCAGCTCCTCGAGCTCCTCCAACGTGTCGACCTGGCTGTTCGGCCCGGGCAGCGTGTTCACCAGCCGGACCAGCGTGCCGAGCGCGTGCTCGGTGTCGTGCGAAAAAGTCACAATCACGTCTCCAACGCGACGGGGTCTCCGTCTTGCAGCAAGAGTAGCCCGACCCGATTCGTACGTCGCGGAATCATGCGCTATGGTTTCACCCGCAAGGCAACACCAGCACCACCCGTAAGGGCGATTGGCGCAGTGGTAGCGCGCTTCGTTCACACCGAAGAGGTCACTGGTTCGAACCCAGTATCGCCCACGGAATCGGCAGGCGGCGTGTGCTCACGGAGTGCGTGAGCCTCGCCGCTTCCTTCATTTTTGCGCCTGCGCTTCGCTTGGCGCGTTGCGGGGGCTTCGCCACCCGCACCCCCTTGTCTGGGGCTGGTCGCCGCGGTGGTCCTCCCGCTTCTGGCTGATGTCGCGATCACCCTTCCGGTTGTGGTTCTGGTTCTTTTGCTCCTGCGTATTGCTTCGTGAGGAGCTTGTATTGGGGGGTTCTGAGGGCTGCTGCTGCCAGGAGGATGCAGGCTAGGCCGGCTGTGAGCATGATGAGGGCTATTCCTCGGGAGTCGCCTGTGCCCAGGAGCCAGGACCAGGTTTCTTGGCGGGGTTCGGATTGGAAGGCCGGGATGATCCAGAGTTCGGCCAGGGGGGCTATGAGGAGGGCTGTGATGGGGGCTGAGGCGGCTTCGAAGGTCATGGCGAAGCCGAAGACTCTTCCTTGCTTCTCGTAGGGGACCACTCGCTGGATGACGGTTTGCTCTGCTGCTTCCACTGCGGGCATCAGGGCCATGGTGAGCCAGAGGCCGGCTACGAAGAGCCAGCCCCATTCGCGGATGGTGAAGAGGGCGCTGATGGCGCCGATGGCGGTGACCATCAGGAGCATGGTTCTGATCGGGTTCTTGCCGAGGCCTTTCGTGGCGACGAGGGCGCCACCTACGAAGATGCCTGTCGAGGACGCGGCGAACCAGATGCCCCAGCCTTGGACGCCGTACATGTCGATGCCGTACGGGGTCCATGAGGGCCATGGAGACGCCGCCGAAGAGGTTGTTCAGGGTGGTGAAGAGGACCAGGGCAAGCAGGCCGGGGACGGCGATGAGGGCCAGCCAGCCGCCGCGGACGTCGACCCAGCGGAGTTGCTGATCGCCGTGGACGATCTCGGGTTCGGGGATGCGCAGCGCGATCAGGTGGAGCAGTGTGAGGGCCAGCGCGGAGACGCCGATGACGAGGGTCCAGCCCATACCGAGGAAGCCGACCGACAGGCCGCTGAACACGCTGGTGACGAGCATGGCGACGCCCTGGACGGTACCGACCAGGCCGTTCGCGTTGGCGTGGCGCTCGTCGGGGACCAGGAGCGTCACCGTGGTCGAGAGGGCGATGCCGCGGAGTTGCTCGACGACCGCGCCCGCGAGCATGACGACGGCGAAGATCCAGAACCACGGCTGGGTCAGGTCGGCGATGCGGTCCTCGCCCATCGCGAAGAAGAACGCGGAGTCGAGCAAGAAGACCACCAAGGCGGCCAGGGTCGCCCACACCATCACCGCCTTCTTGCGGAAGCGGTCGACCAGGGTGCCGAAGAACAGGCTGAACACCGAGACGAACAGCATGTACGACGCGCCGCTCACCCCGGTCGCGATCACGTTGCGGGTCTCCGCGTAGATCCAGAACGTCAGCGCGAACCAGAGGAAGCTGGTCGTCACGTTCGCGATCGCGGTGTTGACCAGGACCTGCACGAAGATGCGGAATCCGTTCGGCGGCCGGGTGGGTGGCACAGCTGCTCCTCCTGGGCGAGGTGATCAGTAGTAGCGGCGGAGTTCCGGCCAGAGGGCTGACCAGGGTTTGGTGGGGCCGGTACAGCGGACGATCACCGAGCCTTGCTCCTGGTTGTCCACGTCCTGGCCGTTGGCGATCTCCGCCACCGGGGTGCAGGTGCCGAAGTGCGCTTCGTAGCCAGGGCTGCGTTCTTGCAGGAGCAGGAGTACCGGGCCGGTCTTGTCGTCCGGGGGAACGGCCCAGTCCGCGAAACTCATGTGGCCCGAGTACGGCCGCGGAAGGCCTTCGGCCGGGCCGTACTTGATCAGGGCACCGGCCTGCCCGTAGTTGGTGGCGAACAGGACGGCGGTCTGCTGCTCGGACTCGGGGAGCTGGTTCCAGGTCTGGGCGACCGTGCTGACCAGTTCGGGCCAGCCGATCTGCTCGCCCTGTTCCGCGTTGATGGGAAGGACGAAGTTGACGGCCGAGGCAGGGAGGACCGGGAGCGTGAAGGCCGCCGAGGTGATCGCGGTGAGGACAGCCGCGGCTCCCAAGGCGGTACGACGAGCCTGGGTGCGGCCGCGGTTCAGCCAGCCGATCGTCGGTTGGGCGCCCGCGGCAACGAGGATGAGCAGCAGCGGGAGCGCGTAGTACGGCTTGCCGCCGGTGGCGAGGACGATGACGCACAGCACCGGGTACGCGAGGGCGACCGGCCGGGACCAGCGCAGCGACGGGGTCCGCCAGAGGTGGAGGAACCCGGCGACCCAGATCGGGACCAGGAACGGCGAGAGCTGGGCGATCTGGAGCGGGACGAACATGATCCGGTTCTCGGTCCCGTCGTCCGCGCTGATCCCACCGGCCACGGTGAGCTGGGGCCAGCCGTTGGCGGCTTGCCAGATCAGGTTCGGGGCCGCGATCACGGCGGCGACCGCGATCCCGGCCGGGAGCCACCAGGTCTTCAGGACCGATCGCGGCCCGACGGCGACGACCGCGATCAGCAGAGCCGCCAACGGCAGCACCACGAGGTACTTGTTCTCCAGGGCGATCCCCGTGGTCAGGCCGAGCGCGAGCCACCAGCGGCCCTCGCCGGTCCGGAGCAGGCGGATCGCGAAGAGGCCGATCAGCATCCAGCCGAGCAGGTCGAAGGTGGCCGTGGACACCATGTGCCCGACACCGAGGACGAAGCCGGCCAGCGCGGTACAGCCCGCGGCGAGTACCTGGGCGCGTCGTTCGGCGCCGAACTCCCGGGCGATCAGGGCGACCACCACGATCGTCGCCGCGGCGGCCAGGGTGGCGACCACACGGAGTCCGGCAGGCGTGTCGCCGAAGACGGCCGTGGACAGCCGGGCCAGGAGCGGGGTGAACGGCGGCTGGTCGACGTATCCCCAGGCCAGGTGATCGCCGGCGACGAGGAAGTACAGCTCGTCGCGGTGATATCCGTAGCGGCCGGACAGCGCGGTGAGAACGGCCGCGACCCCGGCGGCCAGGACCAGGACAGGGACGGTGGCGAAGCCGGGAACCGACGGGCGCGTCATGACGGAATGCTGCCAGCCCGCCGGGTCTCACGGGCAGCATTTCCGGGCAGCAGGTTCGGGGGACGGTGGAACGGTTTCGTTTCGCGGAGCCCGCGCCGATACTGAGACGGAGGCAGGGGGAAGCCGATGGATCAGCTCGCGGTGGCCCGGCAGTCGTTCGACCGGCACAACTGGACGGAGTGCTACCTCACGCTCTCCGCCGCCGACGCGCGGACCCCGCTCGACGCCGACGACCTGCAGCGACTCGCCTCCGTCGCCCACCTGCTCGGCCGCGAACCCGAGAGCCTCGACGCCTGGACCCGCG
Source organism: Kribbella amoyensis (assembly GCF_007828865.1). Lineage (NCBI taxonomy): Bacteria > Bacillati > Actinomycetota > Actinomycetes > Propionibacteriales > Kribbellaceae > Kribbella > Kribbella amoyensis. The sequence continues at coordinate 5,825,857 of NZ_VIVK01000001.1, read as the reverse complement.
CGTACGGGGCGTTGGCCGAGGCCGGCGCTGCGCCGAGAGCGGCGAGATGCGCGTTCTGGCTGGCGTTCCAGCTCTTCAATGCCGGCGAACACGCGCGGGGTGGCGGCTGGCTGACTCGGGCCCAGCGGCTCGTCGAAGGCCTGGACTGCGGGGACCGTGGCTATGTCCTCTGTGCCGCGGCGCATCAAACGCTTGCCATGGGCGACCCCGCCGGGGCGTACGCGATGTTCGGCGAGGCGATGGAGCTCGGGGAGAGGTTCGGGGAGCGGACGCTGTACGCGCTGGCCACGCTCGGACGCGGTCAGGCCGCCGTCGTGCTCGGGCGCACGGACGAGGCGATGGGGCTGCTCGACGAGGTGATGGTCACCGTGACCGCGGACGAGGTCGCGCCGGTCATCGCGGGGCTCGCGTATTGCGCGGTGATCATCGTCTGCCAGGAGACTTTCGACCTGCGGCGCGCGAACGAGTGGACGAACGCGCTGAGCCAATGGTGCGAGGTGCAGCCGGACGTGGTCGCGTACCGCGGGCTGTGCCTGGTCCATCGCGCCGAGGTGATGCAGTTGCACGGTGCGTGGTCGGACGCTCTGGCGGAAGCCGGGCGCGCTGCCGAGCGGTTGTCCGATCCGCCCCGACAGGAGGCCGTCGGGATGGCGCTCTACGTGCTGGCCGAGCTGCATCGGCTGCGCGGTGAGTGGCCGGAAGCCGAGGACCTGTACCGCCAGGCGAACCGGTCCGGGCGGCATCCCCAGCCCGGTCTCGCCCTGCTCCGGCTGGCCGAAGGGCGCGTCGACGCCGCGACGAGCGGGATCAAGCGAGCGCTCGACGAGGCCGCATCACCGCTCGACCGGGCGAAGCTGCTGCCGGCCGCCGTCGAGGTACTGCTGGCCGCCGGAGATCTGCAGGCCGCGAGCTCGGCGGCGGACGAGTTGACCGCGATCGCCGAACAGCTGGATCGGCCGTACCTCACCACGGTCGCCGCCCACAGCACCGGCGCGGTACTGCTTGCTGAGGGCAACGGGAGGGCCGCGCTCACCGAACTCAGGACGGCGTGCAGCGGCTGGCAGGAGTTGCAGGCCCCGTACGGCGTGGGTCGCGCTCGGGTCCTGCTCGCCCTGGCCTGCCGCGCGGCCGGCGACGAGGAAGGCTGCGAGTTCGAGCTGGACGCGGCCCGGGACTGCTTCGAGCAGCTCGGTGCGGCGCCGGACCTGGCCCGGCTGCCGGTGGTTGCCGCAGGCCCTCAATGCGGACTGACCGCGCGCGAGGTCGAGGTGCTCGCGTTGCTGGCGACCGGGGCGACCAACCGGGCGATCGCGACCGAGCTGGTGATCAGCGAGAAGACGGTGGCCCGGCACGTCAGCAACATCTTCGCCAAGCTCGACCTGTCCTCCCGGGCCGGCGCCACCGCGTACGCGTACGAACACGGGCTGGCCTGAGCCGCCTGGGTATTCCTACCCACGGGACGCGGTGCCGGATGGGCAGTTCGGCCGAAGCACGGGCACCGGGCGCGCTCCTACCGTCGGGGTCATCAGCACTCCGAGGGGACAGACCATGACCAACCAGTTCGAGGTTCGCGACCCGACCACGGCGGGCCGCCAGGAGCACATCGACACCGTGGTGATCGGCGCCGGACAGGCCGGGCTCGCGCTCGGCTACCACCTGGCGCGCAAGAGACAGCAGTTCGTGATCCTCGACGAGAACGCCCGCGTCGGCGACGGCTGGCGACGCCGGTACGAGTCGCTCCGGCTGTACTCGCCGGCGAAGTACGACGCGTTGCCGGGTGGGCGGTTCCCGCTGGACCGGTACGAGTTCCCGACCGGCCTGCAACTGGCCGACTACCTGGAGGGGTACGCGGCGGAGCACCGGTTGCCGGTGCGCTCCCGCGTCTACGTGGACGGGCTGCGCCAGGACGGGACGGGATACGTGGTGTCCACGAACGAGGGCGAGGTCGCGGCGGATCAGGTGGTCGTCGCGACCGGGGGACAGCACCTGCCGCACACACCCGAGTTCGCGGCCGAGCTGGACCCGGGGATCCGGCAGCTGCACTCCTCGGAGTACCGGAATCCGTCGCAGCTCCTGCCGTGTGACGTCCTCGTCGTCGGCGCGAGCCACTCCGGCGCGGACCTGGCCCTGGAGATCGCGAGGTCGGGGCACCGCACCACGCTGTCCGGGCCGGTGCACGGTGAGCTCCCGTTCCAGCTGGAGGGCAAGCCGGCTCGGCAGGTCCTCAAGGTGCTGTGGTTCCTCGCGAACCACGTCCTCACCGTGCGCACGCCGATGGGCCGGAAGATGCAGACCGGCGTACGTAGCGAGGGCGGCCCGCTGCTGCGGGTGAAGACCGTGGACCTCGACGAGGCCGGGGTGGACCGGACCGAGGGCAAGGTGGTCGGTGTCCGGGACGGGCTGCCGGTACTCGCCGACGGCCGGGTGCTCGACGTGGAGAACGTGATCTGGTGTACCGGCTTCCGCCGCGACTTCGGCTGGATCGACGGCCCCGTCCTCGGCGAGGACGGCTGGCCCGCGCAGTACCGCGGTGTCTCGTCGACGATGCCGGGGCTGTACTTCCTCGGCCTGCTCTTCCAGTACGCCTTCGCCTCGATGCTCACCGGAGGCGCCGGCCGCGACGCCGCCTACGTCGCCCACCACATCGCCACCCGCACCAAGACCGAACTCAAGGTGTAGGGGACAGCACAGGAGCCTCTCCGCGATCGAGCCGCAGTACTCGACCGGCGAGGCTCTCGTCCGTCACGAACCGCACGACCGCGTCGGTGAGGACGGCGAGCGGTACGAGATCGGGTCCGCGTTCGTTCGCCGGAAGCGCGGCCTGCTCGGCGAGTCCGCGGTCGGTCGCCACCCAGTCGGGCACGATGCAGTTCACCCGCACCCCGTGGCTCTCCCGCAGTCCGGCGAGCGTCGTGGTGAAGCGAATCAGGCCCGCCTTGGCGGCGCTGTACTCCGGCGAGACGTGCGGACCGTAGCCGGCACCGGCGGTGGAGCCGATGTTGATCACGGCTCCACCGCCCGCCCTCCGCATCGATTCGAGCACCAACTGCGTGGCCAGCATCGGGGCCCGCAGGTTGAGCTCGAGTGAGGCGGTCCAGCGCTCGGGATCCGCGTCGGGGAAGCAGGGCCGGAGCTGGGGGCCGCCGCCTGCGTTGTTCACCAGGATGTCGGGCTCGCAGCCGAGCAGGGCCGAGACGGCAAGGTCGTCCCGCAGGTCGGTCCGGACGAACCGCGCCGCAGGTCCGATCGCGGCGGCCACCTCCGCCCCGGCCTTCGCCTGCACGTCGGCGAGGACGACCTCCGCGCCCTCCGCGGCCAGGCGCTCGGCGATGGCTCGTCCTGTCCCGACCGCGGCGCCCGTGACGACGGCTCGCTTGCCGGCGATCCGCATGGTCGATCACCTCCGTGTCGCATCCTGCCGCGGCGCACCGACAGACCAGCCGACACATGCTGACTTGCGGCTCGGGCTTGTTGGCTGATTTGGTATATCAACCCGATGCCCAGGGAGGTCCGGATGGCGCTGCTGTACGAGCGGATCAGCACGCACGTGCTCGACGAGATCAAGGCCGGGATGCTGAAGCCGGGGGACCGGGTTCCGTCCGAGATGGAGCTGGCGGCGCAGTTCGAGGTCAGCCGGATCACGTCGAAGCGGGCGCTCGAAGTCCTGCGTGAGGCGGGGCTGATCGAGCGGATCCGCGGCAAGGGATCGTTCGTGGTCCAGCAGTTGCCCGAGCTCGACGGCGTCACCGTGCCGCTCAAGGGCCGGATCGCGCCGCGGCCGCGGTCCCGGCAAGGTCCCGGCGCGATCGCGTTGGTGGTGCCGGATGTCTCCGAGGCGTACGGGCTGGAGTTGTTGCGCGCGATCGAGGAGCGCTGCGCCGAGCACGGGCTGCACCTGCTGGTCCGGCGGACGCGCGGCCGGCAGACCGACGAGGAGCAGGCGGTCGAATCGCTGGTCGCGTCGGGCGAGGTGGACGGGCTCATCGTGTTCCCCGTACATGGTGACTTCTACAACGCGAGCCTGCTGAGACAGGTCCTGGACGGGTTCCCGCTGGTACTGATCGACCGCCATCTCTCCGGCATCCCGGTCTCGGCCGTGCACACCGACAACGTGGCCGCGGCTCGGGCGTTGACCGAGCGGTTGCTCGATCGCGGGCACCGGCACATCGCGTTCGTCTCGCCGCCGCCACAGAACACGTCGAGTATCGAGGAGCGGCTCGAGGGTTTCCGGGCCGCCTTCGCCGAGCGGGAACCAGGGAACTACCAGGCGCACCAGCTCACCACGTTGCGCAGTACGCTGCCGGGCCTGTTCTCGCCGGTGAACGTCCGCGCGGACATCGACCGGATGCGCGAGTTCCGGGACCGGATGCCCGAGGTGACCGCGTACGTCGCCTGCGAGTACAACCTGGCCCGGATGCTGGAGCGGGCGCTCGGGGGAGCGGGGGAGCCGGTGATCAGCTGCTTCGACTCGCCGGGGGACCCGATCTCGGGATCGCCGTTCCTGCACGTCCGGCAGGGACAGCGGGAGATGGGGCGGCAGGCGGTCGACCTGCTGCTGGCCCGGTTGCGCGGTGAGTCGGTGCCGAAGTTGTCCACCGTGCCGTTCGAGATAGTCGATGCCGAGCGCAACTGACTTTCGGCAGTACTGCGGTCCGCGGCCGGCTGTGTAGCGTCTGGGTGTGAACTGGCAGCGCGCGGGGGACCTCGGCCTGTGGGCCGCGCTCGGGTTCCTGGTGATCGTCGAGGGCGGGTCCCGCGGCGATCCGTACTGGCTGATGGCGGGCTGCCTGGCGGCGCTCGCCGCCGCGGTGCTGCTCCGGCGGCGCCGGCCGATCACCGCGCTGGCCGTCGTCGCGGCGCCCGCCATCGTGATCCTGGCCGTCTCGCTCAACACCCGGTTCGGCGTACCGGTCGCGCTGGTGCCCGCGGTTTCGTACTTCGCCTACTCGGCCGGCCGCCGCGATTCCCAGCTCAAGCACTTCGTCCTGGTGGTCTGCTGGTCGATGGTCGCGTTGCTGGCACTCGGCCTCGGCATCCACCGCAAGGTCTCGGCCGGCGAGGCCGTGCTCAGCTGGCTCGCGATCGTGCTCTTCTCCCTCGTCCTCGTCGTGCTGCCCTGGCTGATCGGCCGGTACCGCGCGCAACAGGCCCAACTGGCCGCGGCCGGGTGGGAACGGGCGGAGCGGATCGAGCGGGAACACCAGCTGGCCCTGGACCGGGTCCGTCTCCGCGAGCGCTCCCGGATCGCCGAGGACATGCACGACTCGGTCGGGCACGAGCTGAGCCTGATCGCGCTGCGCGCCGCCGCCCTCGAAGTCGACGCCGGCCTGCCGGACCGCCACCGTCACGCCGCGACCGAACTCCGCGAAGCAGCCGCCACCGCGACCGAGCGCCTCGGCGAGATCATCGGCGTCCTCCGCGACGCCGAGGCGGACGCGCCCGTGCTCCCGGCCCACGAGAGCGTGACCGAGCTGGTCCGCCGGGCGGCCGCGTCCGGGCTCGCGGTCGAGCTGGACCTGGACGACGTGGAACTGTCGCCGATGGTCGACCGCGCGATCCACCGGGTCGTCCAGGAATCGCTGACCAACGTCGGGCGGCACGCGCCAGGTGCTCGGGTGAACGTGACGCTGCGGGCCGACGGTGCCGACGTCCTGCTCCGGATCGAGGACTCGGGCGCCCCGTCACCGGCCGAGGTGGTGGGGTCGAACGGCAGCGGCCTCACCGGTCTGACCGAGCGGGTCCGCCTGGTCGGCGGCACGTTGACGGCGGGACCGCGATCCGAGGGCGGCTTCGCCGTGGTCGCGCGGATCCCGCGGACCGGGGGCCGTCCGGAGAGCCCGCCCGCGAGCGAACCGATCGGCGGGACGGCGACGGCCGCCGAGCGGGCCGACGTGCACCGCCGGGCCCGGCGCGGACTGATCAAGGCGATCGCGGTCCCGGTGGCGATCGGCGCCGTCGTCGGTACGGTTGCCCTCGGCTACTACTTGGTGGCCGGTTACAGCTCGATCCTGCCACCGGACGAGTACGACAGCTTGCGGATCGGGCAGGACGAGAGCGAGGTCGAGCTGGTGCTGCCCGCGTTGCAGATGCTCGATCCGCCGGTGGAGCGGACGACCCAGCCGGACGGTTGGGACTGCCGGTTCTACCGACCGGACGGTCCGTTCTCCATCACCTACGCGTACCGGCTGTGCTTCGTCGACGGCCGGCTGGTCGCGAAGGACGTGGTGCAGACCGGATCCGTCCGACCCACCAACGAGAGCGAGACCCCGCGATGATCCGTGTACTGCTGGCCGACGACGAGGCGATGGTCCGCGCCGGGGTGCGCGCGATCCTCGGTTCGGACGAGGCGATCGAGGTCGTCGCCGAGGCCGCGGACGGCGCCGAGGCGGTCGACCTTGTGCACCTGCACCGGCCCGACGTGGCCGTCCTCGACATCCGGATGCCCAAGCTGGACGGCCTCGCGGCGGGCGCGGAGATCCGGCGGACGGCCCCGGAGACCGCGGTGGTGATCCTGACGACCTTCAGCGAGGACGCGTACATCGCGCGGGCCATCGGCGACGGGGCGAGCGGGTTCCTGCTGAAGTCGGGGGATCCGCGCGAGCTGATCGCCGGGCTGAAAGCCGTCGCGGAAGGAGCCGCGTACCTGTCGCCGAAGATCGCGCAGCGGGTGATCGCGGAGCTCGGCGCGGGCTCCGGTGGTGGCCGGATGAGCCGGGCGGCCGCGGCGAAGGAGCAGGTGGACGTGCTCAGTCCGCGGGAGCGGGAGGTCCTGGCGCTGGTCGGCGAGGGGCTGTCGAACGCCGAGATCGCGGGCCGGCTGTTCCTGGTCGAAGGTACCGTCAAGGCGTATGTCAGCGCGGTCCTCACCCGGCTCGGGGTGAAGAACCGCGTCCAGGCCGCCATCGTCGCCTACGAAGCCGGGCTCGTCGGTGGCTGACCACTGGCAGGAACGGGTCGCCCGACGCTCCGGCCGGTGACACCGCGTGGACACTTGGTCATGCGATAGTGGACCTTCCTCCGGGGGTACCAGCCCGGGAAGGACAGTTCAGCCGGGGCCCAGCGCCCCCACCGAAAGCTCCGGGGCGGCCGGCGCCGCCTCGCTCAGAGAAACAGGGGATCCAGGTCGTGACCGACTCGCACAACTCCGGACAGCACAAGGACCGGGAAGCGGCGGCGGCCGAGGTCCGGAGAATGTGGCAGCCCACGCCCTCGTGGAGTCAGCCGGATCCCGCCTCCGAGCCGCAGCCGGCCGACGACCGCGCGGACGACCGCACCGAGGACGACCAGGCGGACGGTCTCGCCCAGGAGTTCCCGGGCGACTCGTGGTCCCGCCCGGCCGCGTCGACCGACGACGCGCAGGGCTCCAGCCACTTCAGCTCGTCCTCGTACGGCTCCTCCCCGCACACCCCGTCCACCGCGAGCGGGTACACGTCGACGGGGCACACCTCGACCGGGCAGAGCTCGCCGGGGCACGGCTCTTCGGCGCACGGATCTTCGGGGCAGGACTCGGCCGGGGCCGGCGAGCAGGGTCCGGCGCAGCACGGGTCCGCCCAGGCGACGCCCGCGCAGCACGCCGGGGCGGGTTCGGACGCGTGGACGCAGCCGGCCCGGGAGCCGGAGGAGCAGCCCTCCCAGCTGTCGCCGACCGCCCAGCAGTTCTTCCCGCAGGGCATTCCCAATCAGCACGCCCCGCAGCCGCAGCGCGAGGTGTCGTACCGGGCCGACGAACTGATCCAGGCACTGCCGTTGCCGCGGGAGGCTCCGGCCGAGCGCGGAATGCGCAGCATGTTGCGGATGCGCCCCGGCACCGGCGAGCGGGCCGAGCGGATCGCCCGGGCGACCGCGGCGACCGCGTTCCGCCGGCCGGTGACGATCACCGTCGCGAACCCGAAGGGCGGCTCCGGCAAGACGCCGACGACGCTGCTGCTGGCCGGCGCGCTCGGGCAGGCCCGGGGTGGCGGCGTGGTCGCGTGGGACAACAACGAGCTCCGCGGCAACATGCACCTGCGGACCCACGACACGAACGCGCGCTCCACGGTCACCGACATGCTCCAGGCGATGCCGATGCTGACCCAGCCGGACGCCCGGCTCGGCGACGTCGCGGCGTACCTGCGGCACCAGGTCGCCGGTCAGTACGACGTGCTGACGTCGGCGACCACCACGTACGCGCAGATCGAGGCGCGCGACTTCGACCAGATCCACCGGCTGCTCAGCCGCTTCTACAAGGTGCTGGTGATCGACACCGGCAACAACGAGGGCTCGAGCAACTGGCGGGAGGCGATGAAGGCGTCCGACGCGCTCGTCATCCCGATCAAGTGGAAGAGCCTGTCCTGCGCCGCCGCCGTGCAGATGCTGGAGGAGCTGGACAACCAGGGTCCCGAGGCGCAGCGGCTGATCCGGCGCGCGGTGATCGCGGTCAGCAACGGCCCCGGTGACGTGAACAAGGAGGTCGAGAAGCAGCTCCGCCCGTACTTCGAGTCGCGCGCGGCCGCCGTCGTCGACATCCCGACCGACCAGCACATCGCCGCCGAGGGACCGCTCGACCACTCCGCTCTGCAGCCGGCCACCCGCCGTGCCGCCCTGGACCTGGCCGCCAAGGTCGCCGAGCAGATCACCAACGCGCTCAATACGCCCCGCTGATCGGCAACACCCCGCGCTGAAAGGCCGGGCCTGGCTCGATGCCGGGCCCGGCCTTTTCGTCGTCCGAGCTCAGGCGTCCCGGCGGCCGAGGACCTTGAGCCCGAGCACCAGCCCGCCGATCGCCCACGCCGCCAGAACGAGCAGGCTGACGACCGGGGGTACGGGATCGGTCGATCCGCTCAGCAGGCCCTGCCCGGCTCCACCCGGGAGCAGCGCGGCGAGCCACATCAGTGGGCGCAGGCTGCTCTGCGACAGCATCAGCGGAAGCACCAGCAACAGCAGGAACGCGGCTGTCAACGTGCCCGCCGTCGTCCGGATCACGAACGCGATCCCAGCGGTGAACAACCCGGCCAGCGTCGTGTAGGCAGCGATCGCCACCAGGTCCTTCACCAGTTCCGCGAGGTCCCAGTCGGCCCACTGGCCGGCCGTGAGTCCGCCGGCGACGGCCGCGATCAGCCCGACCAGCAGGCCGTACCCGAACAGCACCGGCGCGAGCACGATCGCCTTGCCGGCCACCACGTCCCGGCGTACCGGTGTCCATTGCAAGGTGCTCCGGATACTGCCGGTCGCGTACTCCGAGGTGATCGGCAGCATCGCGAACGCGGCGACGAGAACCTGGACGATCAGCACCACGTTCACCGCGATCGCCCCGACCTGCGTGGTCTCGGCGAGTTCACCCGGTGGCAGGTGGGTCTGGTCGTAGGCCGTGCTGAACCCGTACTGGACCCCGAGCAGCGCGGTCATCAGGGCAGCGGCGACCAGGTTGAGCCAGGTCGAGCGGACGGACCACAGCTTCGTCGACTCCGCGCCGACCGAGTCGCGCAGCCGGGTGAGGCTCGACCTCGGCCGGACCGTGAGGGTTGCTGTGCTCATCGCTCGCCCGCCTCCACGAGGTCGGCCTCGACCTCGACCTCAGGTTGAGCGGTCCGCCGCTTGCGCAGCTGGTGCCGGACGACCTCGACGATCAGCGTCACCGCGAGGGCCAGGCCGATGCCGAGGATCACGCCCTTCAACGGGTTGTCCTCGAACGCCTTGCCACCGATGAACCCGACCAGTGAGCAGTACAGCCCCCAGCTGATCGCGGCCAGCGCGGCGAAGAAGGAGAACTTGCGGACCGGGTACCGCACCGCGCCCATCGTCAGCGTCACCGCGGTCCGGCCGCCAGGGACGTACCGGGCGACGACGAGGACGAGGCCGCCGCGCTCGGCCAGAGCGTTGTGGGCCCAGCTCGTCATCGCGTGCCGTTTGGTCCCCGGCTTGGTCCGGTCGATCATCCGGCCACCGGCGCCGCGGCCGAGCAGGTACGAGACGTGGTCACCGATGAACGCGCCGACGGCGGCCATCGCGATCACGCCGTACAGGTTGGGCTCGCCGGTCGCGGCGAAGACCCCGGCTGTGACGACGAGGGTCTCGCTCGGGACGGCCGGGAAGAACCCGTCCAGCGCGGCGAAACCGAGCAGGGTCACGTAGATCCAAGGAGACGCCATCAGCTCCTCGGCGAAGTGAAGGATCGCGTCGCCCATCAGGCCACCGCCTCCGCCACGCCGTACTGGACGCTGTCGGCGGTGAGTTCCATGTAGGCCTCCTCCAGAGACGCGTGATTGGTGCGGAGCTCGTGCAGCCGGACGCCGAGCTCGTGCGCGAGGTCGCCGATCCGCTCGACTGGGACCCCGGTCACGATCAGTCGGTCCAACTGGGTGTCGACGCGGTCCGCCTCGGTGGCGAGCCGGTCCTTGAGCGCGGTCAAGCCGGCGGTCTCGGGCACCCGGACGTGCACCGTGCTGCGCGACGACATGGCGATCACGTCGGCGATGGGCGCGTCCGCAATCAGCCGGCCGCGGCCGATCACGACCAGCTGGTCCGCGGTCAGCTGCATCTCGCTCATCAGGTGGCTGGAGACGAACACGGTCCGGCCCTCGGCGGCGAGCGAGCGCATCAGCCGCCGGACCCAGCGGACCCCGTCCGGGTCGAGCCCGTTCACCGGCTCGTCGAACAGCAGCACCTCGGGATCGCCGAGCAGGGCACCGGCGATGCCGAGCCGCTGGCCCATCCCGAGCGAGAACCCGCCGGCCCGGCGGCGGCCGACACTGTCGATCCCGACGATCGCGAGCACCTCGTCGACCCGGCTGACTCCGATCCCGTTGCTGCGGGCCATCGCGACCAGGTGGTTCCGCGCGCTGCGCCGGGGATGCAGCGCCTTCGCGTCGAGCAGGGCGCCGGCCTTGGCCAACGGCACCGGCCACTCGGCGTACGGGCGGCCGTCGACGAGGGCGGCGCCCGCGGACGGGGTGTCGAGGCCGAGGATCATCCGCATCGTGGTCGACTTGCCGGCGCCGTTCGGGCCGAGGAAACCGGTGACCCGGCCCGGAGCGACGGTGAGATCGAGCGCGTCCACGGCGGGGGTGTCGCCGTACCGCTTGCTGAGTCCTTCGAGGGTGATCACACGAGGGCCCTTCCGGTTTCTGGAGTGTCACCACCGAACCTAGAAATCCGGACCGGGTCCGCACATCGGACTTCAGGCGCGTTCGACCCCCGACTTTCGTCAGGTCTCACCTAAGGGTCGTCAGTCCTGTGGATGGCGGACGCGGCCGATGGCGGCGGAGTCGATACCATCTGCGGTGAGATGCCGGTCCGCGGTGGACCGGCCGACCCGAGGAGTGCAACGTGTCGGAAGTCAAGGTCCATCTGATCGGCGTCGAGGGCGAGGCTGAGCGGAGCGTGACCGAGACGACGACGATCGGGGAGTTGTTCGCCGGGATCTTCGGCCAGGACCGCTCCGCCATCGCCGCCCGGGTCAACGGCGAGCTGCGCGACCTGTCCAGGGTGGTGGCCGACGGCGACGAGATCGAGCCGGTCAAGGCGGGCTCCGACGACGGCCGCGCCATCATCCGGCATTCCACCGCGCACGTGCTCGCGCAGGCGGTCCAGGAGCTGTTTCCGGCGGCCAAGCTGGGCATCGGCCCGCCGGTCGAGAACGGCTTCTACTACGACTTCGACGTGCCCACCCCGTTCACCCCGGAGGACCTGGGCAAGCTCGAGAAGAAGATGCAGCAGATCATCAAGGAGCGGCAGCGGTTCAGCCGCCGGGTGGTCTCCGACGACGACGCCCGCGACGAGCTCGCCGCCGAGCCGTACAAGCTCGAGCTGATCGGGATCAAGGGCTCCGCGGCGGACGCCGCCGAGGGCGCCTCGGTCGAGGTCGGCGGCGGCGAGCTGACCATCTACGACAACGTCCGGCGCGACGACTCGGTCGCCTGGAAGGACCTGTGCCGCGGCCCGCACGTCCCCGCCACCGGGTACCTGGGCAACTTCAAGCTGATGCGGACCGCGGCCGCGTACTGGCGCGGCAGCGAGAAGAACCCGCAGCTGCAGCGGATCTACGGCACCGCCTGGGAGTCCCGCGACGAGCTGAAGGCGTACCTGACCCGGCTGGAGGAGGCCGCCAAGCGCGACCACCGCAAGCTCGGGACCGAGCTGGACCTGTTCAGCTTCCCGGACGAGATCGGGTCCGGGCTCGCCGTCTTCCACCCCAAGGGCGGCGTGCTGCGCAAGGTGATGGAGGACTACTCCCGGCAGCGGCACGTCGAGGACGGGTACGAGTTCGTCTACACCCCGCACATCACCAAGGCTCACCTGTTCGAGACCTCCGGGCACCTGGACTGGTACGCCGACGGCATGTACCCGCCCATGCACCTGGACGAGGAGCGGGACGCGGACGGGCAGCTCCGCAAGCAGGGCCAGGACTACTACCTCAAGCCGATGAACTGCCCGATGCACAACCTGATCTTCGACGCCCGCGGCCGGTCGTACCGGGAGCTGCCGCTGCGGTTGTTCGAGTTCGGCACCGTGTACCGGCTGGAGAAGTCCGGTGTCATCCACGGGATGACCCGGGCCCGTGGGTTCACCCAGGACGACGCGCACATCTACTGCACCCGCGAGCAGATGCGCGACGAGCTGCGCAACCTGCTCACGTTCGTGCTCGGCCTGCTCGCCGACTACGGCCTGGACGACTTCTACCTCGAGCTCTCGACGAAGAACCCGGACAAGTTCGTGGGCTCCGACGAGGTCTGGGAGGAGGCGACGCAGACGCTCCGCGAGGTCGCCGAGGGCTCCGGCCTGGAGCTGGTCCCGGACCCGGGCGGCGCCGCGTTCTACGGCCCGAAGATCTCCGTCCAGGCCCGGGACGCGATCGGCCGGACCTGGCAGATGTCGACGATCCAGCTGGACTTCAACCTGCCCGAGCGGTTCGAGCTGGAGTACACCGCGCCGGACGGGTCCCGGCAGCGTCCGGTGATGATCCACCGGGCCCTGTTCGGCTCGATCGAGCGGTTCGTCGCGGTGCTGACCGAGCACTACGCCGGGGTCTTCCCGCCGTGGCTCGCGCCGGTCCAGGTGGTCGGGATCCCGGTGACCGACGGGCACGTGGACTACCTGTTCGAGGTGGCCGCGCGGCTCAAGGCGCAGGGGATCCGGGTCGAGGTCGACGCCTCCGACGACCGGATGCAGAAGAAGATCCGGAACGCGCAGAAGAGCAAGGTCCCGTACATGCTGATCGCCGGTGACGACGACATGGCGGCCGGCTCGGTCTCGTTCCGGTACCGCGACGGCTCCCAGAAGAACGGCGTGCCGATCGACGACGCGGTCGCCGAGATCGTCGAGGCCGTCGAGAAGCGCGCCCAGGTATGACGGACCGTCCCGGCGACCACCCGACCGGCGCGGAGCAGTCGTCCTCCCCGGAGTCGCCGGGATCGCCGTACCTGCCGGACGAGCTGGCCGAGCAGGACGGGGTCGGGGTGCCGGACCCGTTCCTGCGGTTGTGGACGCCGCACCGGATGGCGTACATCGCCGGTGAGAACAAGCCGACCAGTACCGAGGCGGGGTCGGGGTGCCCGTTCTGCCGGATCCCGACGCTGTCGGACGCCGACGGGCTGATCACGGCGCGCGCCGACGCGGCGTACGCGGTGCTGAACCTGTACCCGTACAACCCCGGGCACCTGATGGTGGTCCCGTACCGGCACGTCGCCGACTACACCGAGCTCACGCCCGCGGAGGTCGGCGACGTGGCGCGGCTGACCCAGCAGGCGATGGAGGCGGTCCGGATCGTGTCGTCGGCGCACGGGTTCAACATCGGGATGAACCAGGGCGTCATCGCGGGGGCCGGGATCGCGGCGCACCTGCACCAGCACGTGGTCCCGCGCTGGGGTGGCGACACGAACTTCATGCCGGTCATCGGCCAGACGAAGGTGCTCCCGCAGCTGCTGTCCGACACCCGGGCGCTGCTGGCGAAGTCCTGGCCGACCGACTGACCTTGCCGACGGCCCCTGGTGCGGGGGTCAGCGGGTGGCCAGGCGAGGAGCTTGGGCCGTCCGGCGCCAGATCTCGCGCCAGGTCTTGTCGAGTTCACGGGCCAGGTCGCGGGGGAGTGCGGCCGAGGGACCTCGGGGATCGACGCCGCAGGTGGTGCAGTACTGGCTGACCGGCCGGGACGTCCCACAGACGGCGCAGGCGGGTTGGGGCTGGACCTCGGAAAGGTTCGCGTCGACCAGCCGGTGCAGCACGGTGATCAGGCGTTCGTCCGGATGCCGGCGCGGATCCGGGCAGTAGGCCAGGCTTGTTGCCGAGAGCCACTGATCGCCGCGGGTCGGTTGCCGTTGGCCCTCGGCCTTCTCCCGGCGGCGCCGCTCGGCGAAGGTGGTGCGGAGCAACAACCAGTGCCGGCGGGCCTCCTCCAGCTCGTCGACCGCTCGGGTGAGCGACTCCGGGTCGTCCACCAGCCGGCCCGGGACACCGGCCGCTTCGGTGACGTGGTGCCAGGTCGCCCGGAAGCCGTAGAGCGGGAAGTGCAGCGAGCACTCGCGCAGCGCCCAGAAGCGCGCGACAGGATCCGCTGCGCTGTCGCGCACTCGTCTCGCAGCGGCCGGGAAGCTGCTCACAGTCGGCAATGTATCGCGGGGGAGCCGCCCTCCACCTCCCCTCGGCCGCAACTATTTTCGCCCGCCCGGCACCGTGGCCCACGTCAGCGGATGAACAACGGCATCAGCGGTTCGACGAGGTCGATCAGCGTGTCCATCGGTACCGCGCGGGCCGGATCGGTGATCCCGCTGACCCGTACCACCCGGCGTCCCTGCCGGAACACGAGCTCGCCCCGCTCGGGCAGGTAGTACCCGGGCAGCCCGATCGGCGCCGACCGCGGCGGCGGGGTCTGGCGCGCCTCCGGGATCGAGTCCGGGTGGAAGGACTCGACGATCGAGACGGTCGCGTCGTACGTCCCCCAGATGCAGGTGAGCGCGCCGTTCACCCGGTAGTCGCGGCGCAGCTGGACCAGGGCGCCGATGAACTGCTCGGCCTTCGAGTTCGACACCTGGCATGCGGCGTCGGACCGCCTCGCGTTGCGCAGGACCTCGGGGACGATGGCGCGGACGGCTTCGGCGAGAGCGAGCAGGTCGGCCGGGGCCAGCGCGCCCTGGGTGGTGATGCGGACGACCCGCTCGTTCACCCGGAAGACGACCCCGTGGTCGCCGGAACGCGCTTCGGGGCCGAGGGTGTCCGCGGTCGCGCCGAGGTCGACCGCCGGGTCGTCGAAGCCGGCGGCGTCGGCGAGCCGGGCGAGTGAGTCGGGTTGGGCGGGGAGTGCGCTCACGCCGATCTGGACCGGCCACGAGCCGACCATCAGCGTGCAGAGGTCGAGGGCCGGCAGTCCGCCGTCGTTCCAGGGGAACTTCTTCGCCGTCCACCGTGCGCCGGGTGTCGATCGCTTGGCCACGGCCGCACACGCGTGGGCGGCGGGTTCGCCCGCGGACCCGTCCAGCCCTTCCGCCTGCGGAGGCGCGACGGCCGTCGGCAGAGGCACGCTGCGCGGCGTGACCGGGAGCTGGTCAGCCCGTCGCGCCACCGAACACCCGGCCGCGAACACAGCCAGGACCAGCAGGGCGATGGCGGTGCGCTGTCCGGTCATCGGTCCTCCGCAGCCGGCTGGTGGAGGTGCGGCTGATGCCATCCTCCGCCACCCGATCCGGTCCGGGGAAGGGGTTCCGGGTGGCGCCGTCACCCGATGGTGCCCCGGCTGGACTACGATCGCGTCGCCATGCTTAACAGATTCCGGCAGTTCTGGACCAGGGTGATCACGCCGATCGCCAACCTCCTGCTCCGGCTCGGGGTGAGCCCGGACGCGGTCACCCTGGTCGGCACCATCGGCGTGTGCGCCGGTGCGCTGATCTTCTTCCCACGCGGCCAGCTGTGGCTGGGCGTGCTGGTGATCACGCTGTTCGTGTTCTCCGACCTGATCGACGGCTTCATGGCCCGGTCGTCGGGCACGTCGTCGAAGTGGGGGTCCTACCTGGACTCCACCCTCGACCGGCTCGGCGACGGCGCGATCTTCGGCGGGTTGGTGCTGTACTACGCCAACTCGCGCGAGGGCGACTCCACGCTGATGGCGTCGGTGACGTTGTGGGCGCTGGTGATGGGCGCGACCACCTCGTACGCCCGGGCCAAGGCGGAGAGCCTCGGGTTGCAGGCGAGCGGGGGTCTGGCCGAGCGCGCCGACCGGCTCGTCCTGGTGCTCGTGGTCGGGTTCTTCTCCGACCTGTTCGATGTGCCGATCCTGCTGCAGATCGTGCTCTGGTACCTCGCGATCGCCAGCACGATCACGGTCGTCCAGCGCACCCTGTCGGTCCGCAAGCAGGTCCTCGCCGATCCCGCCAACGCCGGCCTCGGGACGCCGCCGGCGACGGGCACCAACGGGTCGAGCCCGGGGACCGGCGGGTCGAGCGCGGCGACCAACGGGTCGACCGCGGGGGCGGACGGGGCGAGCGCCAAGCCGGAGCAGCCGGGGACGGATTCCAAGGGCGGGCCTGACGGCTCGGCTTCGTCCTGAGCTGTGGACGGGCTGCGGCACCGGGCGGTCGATCTCGGGTTCGCGCTGGCCTGGGGGCTGCTGCGCCGGCTGCCGGAAGCGGTGGTCACCTGGCTGTTCACCCGGGCCGCCGACGTCGTCTTCCGCCGGGACGGGCGCGGTGTGCAACGACTGCGGAGCAATCTGGCCGTGGTACGCCCGGACGCGGGTCCCGCTGAGCTCGACGCGCTCACCCGGGCGGGGATGCGCTCGTACCTGCGGTACTGGCAGGAGGCGTTCCGGCTGCCCGAGTGGTCCCCGGAGCGCATCGTCGGCCGCGTTCGTACGGTGAACGAGCACCTGCTCCGCGATGCCCACGCGGCCGGCCGCGGCGTGATCTGCGCGCTGCCACACCTCGCGAACTACGACCACGCGGGCGCCTGGGCCGGACTCACAGGGATGCCGGTGTCGACCGTGGCGGAGCGGTTGCGCCCGGAGTCGCTGTTCGACCGGTTCGTCGCGTACCGCAAGCAGTTGGGGATGGAGGTTCTCCCGCTCACCGGGGGTACCGACGACGTGTTCGCGATCCTCGCCGACCGGCTACGGGCCGGCGGGTTCGTCTGCCTGGTCGCGGACCGGGACCTGTCCGAGCGCGGGGTCCCGGTGACGTTGTTCGGCCGGAAGTCGCGGATGCCGGCCGGACCGTCCGCGCTCAGCGTCCGTACCGGGGCGCCGCTGGTACCTGCGACACTGCATTACGACGGGCCCGATCTGGTCATCACGTTCCACGAGCTGATCGAGCCCACCGGCGGTGCGGCCGCGATGACGCAGCGCTGCGCGGACGCGTTCGCCGCCGGGATCGCCGCGCACCCGGAGGACTGGCACATGCTGCAACGGATCTTCCTGGACTGAGATGAGGATCGGGGTCGTCTGCCCGTACTCGCTCGGCACCCCGGGCGGGGTCCAGAACCACGTCCGCGATCTCGCCGAAGCGTTACTCGCCCGTGGCCACGAGGTGTCCGTGCTCGCGCCGAGCGACGACCACGACGTCCCCCAGTACGTGGTGTCGGCGGGCCATGCTGTCGGCGTCCCGTACAACGGCTCGGTGGCCCGGGTGACGTTCGGCCCGCGGACGGCGTCGCGAGTACGCGCATGGCTTGCTGACGGCGACTTCGACGTGGTCCACGTGCACGAGCCGACCACGCCGAGTGCGGCGCTGCTCGCGTTGTGGGCCGGGGACGGGCCGTTCGTCGCGACCTTCCACACCTGGCAGGTGCGCTCGCGGGCGATGAGCGCGGCCGCCGGATTGCTGCGTCCGTGGCTGGAGAAGATCGACGCCCGGATCGCGGTGTCGGAGAACGCCCGCTCGATGATGGTCCAGCACATCGGTGGCGAGGCGGTGGTGATCCCGAACGGCCTGTATGTCGATCGCCTGGCCGGGCGGCCGCGACCGGAGTGGCAGGGTGCCGACGGCACGATCAGCTTCCTCGGCCGGATGGACGAACCGCGCAAGGGCCTGGCCGTCCTGCTCGCTGCGGTCCCGGCTCTCGTCACCCAACGCCGCGACCTCCGTGTCCTGGTCGCGGGCACGGGTCAGGCGGACGAGGCGCGCCGGTCGCTCCCGGAGTACTGCCGGGACAACGTGATGTTCCTCGGGGCCGTGGACGACGCGGCGAGGGCCGACATGCTCGCCGGGTCCGACGTGTTCGTGGCACCGCATCTCGGCGGCGAGAGCTTCGGCATCGTGCTGCTGGAGGCGATGGCGGCCGGGGCACCCGTCCTGGCGAGCGACCTTGCCGCGTTCCGGCAGGTCCTCGACGGCGGGCGGCTGGGGGAGTTGGTCGAACCAGGGGACTCGGCCGCGTTGGCGAGGGCGTGTTCGCGGCTCCTCGGGTCCGTCGACGAGCGCGACAAACTCCGCGAGGCGGGCCTGCACGCCGTCCGCCGGTACGACTGGTCAGCGTTGATCGACGAGATCCTCGCCGTGTACGAACTGGTCGCGCGCTGAGTCACTCGGTCCTGGCGCGGAAGGCCTCCAGCAGAGCGGCCCGGGTCTCGTCGGGGAGCGCGTCGGCGGGGAGGTCGCGCAGGTCGGTGACAGAACGGCGGACCTGGTCGAGGTAGCGCTCGCAGCCGTCGCACAGGGCCAGGTGATCCACCAGGCGCTGCTCGGCCTCCGGGTCCAGCGCGTGCTCGAGGAACGCCGTGACCTGCTCCACGAACTCCCTGCAGTCGAGGTCGTTCACCGGTTCGCCTCCTGTGTGTAGTACTCCTCCAGTTTGCCGCGGACGAACGCGCGCGCCCGGTGCAGCAGGACCCGCTGGTTCGCGGCCGTGATGTCGAGCAACGCGCAGACCTCCTCCGAGCCGTACCCCTCCACGTCCCGCAACGTGATCACCAACCGCTGCCGCTCGGGCAGCTCACCCAGTGCGGTGCGCAGCTGAGCCTGTACCTCGTGGCGCAGCATCCCCTGTTCGGGCGTCGGCCACAGCGGCGGGAAGTCCCACCAGTGGCCCGGAAACGGATCACCGGCCGGCCGGAACCGACTCGGGTCCACCGTGGGACCGCTGTCGTCGACACTGCTCATCGGTACGACCCGGTGCTCGCGGAGGCCACGCCGCTTGGCCGTGTTGGTGAGGATCCGGTAGACCCACGTCTTCAACGAGGAGCGGCCCTCGAACCGGTCGAGGCCTTCGATCACCGCGACCCACGTCTCCTGAACCACCTCGGCCGCCGACGCCTCGGTGGACACGAACGACCGAGCCAGCCGCAACAGGCCGCCGGACCACCGATCCAGGACGAGCGCGAACGTCTTGTCGTCCCCGTCCCGCAACCGCGCGACGAGTACGTCGTCCGGCGGCAGCTCCTCCATCGGCTCAGCGTAGCCAGCTGCGAGACCGAGGGCGGAGCGTCACCCAGCTGATCGCCGCGCCGGCCAGGACGGTCACGGCAACGAGCAGCCAGTTCGCGCTGTGCACCCCGGCGTCCTTGCTCACCGCACCGAAGGTCAACGCGAACGGCAGGAACACCATCCAGGACAACGCGCTCACACCGGAGGCGACCCCGGTCCGCACGGTCGAGTCGACGGCGTCGTGCAGCAGGCGATTCACGTGGATCCCCGCGACCACCATCACCGTCGCCAGCACCATCATCGCCGCGGTGAGGACGGCGAGGTCGCGGCTGAAACTCAGGACGACGGCGGCCGGGATCGCGATCACGACGAGACCGGCCACGATCGGCCGGCGGTCCAGGTGGAGCCGCCCGGCGAGGAACCCGCCCAGGCTCAACGTCAGCATCAGTCCGGCCCAGAACGGTCCGTACAGCACGGCCGCCGAGGACAGGTCGATCAACCAGAGCGGCCCGAACTCGAAGATCCCCTGCAGGATCACCGCGGTACCGACGGCCGCGACCGCGATCGGTACCAACCGGCCCCGGCGCAGCACGGTCGACACCGTGACCCGGAGGTGCTCGCGCAGGGACCGGCGCTCGTCGAGCTGGTGCAGCCGTGGTTCGCGGAACCGGGCGACCGCGATCAGGAAGCCGACCGTGAACGGCAGCGTCAGGAAGTACGTGAGCCGGCTCGACGTCACCTCGGCGAGCCATCCGCCGGCGAGGGCGCTGAGCACGAGCGCGGTGCCTTCGAGGACCCGGATCCGGCCGAGCTCCTTCTCGTACCCGGTGCTGCTGCCGGTCTCCTCGAGCACGGTGTCGTAGACCATCGCCTCGACCGTGCCGGAGTACATCGCGAAGTACACGCCGAGGATGAGGGCGGCCACGATGTAGGTGGTGACGTTCTGGCTCAGCCCGGCCACGAGGACGCTGAGCAGCAGGGCGACTCCGGACAGGATCAGGACGCCTCGGCGGGACCAGCGATCCGCGAGGACACCGGAGAACACCTCGACCAGCGGAACCACCGCGGCGTACGCGGCGGCCATCAGCCCGATCGTCGCGGCGTCGAACCCGATCTCGGTCATGAACAGCTTCTCGACCGGGACCCACAGCCAGAATCCCTGCAGGAACACCCCGACCCGCAGGCTCACCAGGCGCCGCTGCAACCCGGCGGCGGGCACCGTCGGTGGGGTACGGACGGTGCTGGTCAGCTCTGACATCGACTTCCCCAGGTGCGCTCGGCGAGATCCTTTCGCCGGTGCAGTGTCAGAGCACCCGTCAGGCGTTACACGCGATCAGCGCAGCAGTTCGGCCGTCTTCGCGATCTCGTCCGAGTCACCGGAGGCCGGCTGCCAGGGGAGCCGCAGCGGGTCGTCCTGGTAGCGGGGGATGACGTGCAGGTGGGTGTGGAAGACGCTCTGCCAAGCGTCGGCGCCGATGCAGCTGAGCAGGTTCGCGCCGTCGGCGTCGAGGCGCTCGATCACCCGGCCGACCAGGGACTGGGCCAGCAGAGTGGCCGCGGCGAGGTCCTCGGGATCGCTCTCCCGCAGGTCGGTCGCGTGCGCCCGGGGAACGACGAGCAGGTGTCCGCGGGTGGCCGGGTTGATGTCCATGAAGGCGATCGCCCGCTCGGTCGAGGCGACCTGCTGCGACGGAATGCTGCCGGCCACGATCCCGCAGAAAAGACAGTTCTCGGTCATCGCCCCAGCCTAGAACCCCGCCCCGTGCTTAGGATCTAGGCCATGGCGACACGACTGGTGCAGGTGGCGATGAACGCCGGCGACAACTCCGCCGTCGGCCGGTTCTGGGCGGAGGCGCTCGGCTGGAAGGTGACCGGCGACCAGCCCGGTGAGACCAACATCGAGCCCGAGGGCGTCACCTATCCCGACCCCTCCGCGATCGTCATCGACGTACTGGCCGTCCCGGAGCCCAAGACGGTGAAGAACCGCGTCCACGTCGATCTCGCCACCACCTCGGCGGCCCACCAGGCCGAGCTGGTCGCGCGGCTGCGGGCGCTCGGCGCAACCCCCGTCGACATCGGCCAGGGCGACGTCCCGTGGACCGTGCTCGCCGATCCCGAGGGCAACGAGTTCTGCGTCCTGGAGCCGCGCGAGGTCTACCGCGACACCGGGCCGATGGCCGCCGTGGTGGTCGACTGTGGGGATCCTCGGGAGATGGCGCGGTTCTGGGGCGAGGCGATGGACTGGACCGTGCACGAGGTGACCGACGACCACGCCGTCCTGCGGTCGGCGCGGGGCGTCGGGCCGTACCTGGAGTTCCTCCGCAACCCCGATGTGAAGACCGTGAAGAACCGCGTCCACCTCGACGTGCGGCCGTACCCGGGTGACGATCAGGCGGCCGAGGAGGACCGGATTCGCGCGCTCGGCGCGACCGACGTCGATCTCGGCCAGGGCGACGTCGCGTGGACGGTCCTCGCCGACCCGGAAGGCAACGAATTCTGCGTCCTGCAGCCGAGCTGACCCGAGTCACCGGCCACATCCGGGCAACGTGGGGACAGCGGCCTGAGGCCTGCCCTAGACTGCGCGGGCCCGGGTGAGCGAGCAAGGGGAGAGCATGGCGGACGAGTTGCTGCGGCCGACGATCGCGGCGGACGTCGACCTGACGGTTCGGCCCTGGCGGCAGTTGTCGCAGGCGTACGTCGCGTTCTTCGGCGGAGTGATCGCCTCGACCGTGATCGCCTTCGTCAACGCTCGCCGGCTCGGCGTGGACCGCGCGAAGCAGCGCCTGATCCTGCTCGTCGGTACCGGCTCGCTGATCGTCGCGATCGCCGTCGCCACGCTGCTCACCGACCACAGCACGGGCACCAGCACCGGCTCCGGTCTCCGGCTGGCGACCCGGATCGTGGCCGTCCTGTGCTGCCTGGTCCTGCTGCGGATCCAGCGGCCGATGGATCGCGCGTTCCAGCTGCGCGGCGCGGACTACGGCTCGCTGTGGGGACCGGGACTCGCCGCCGTGATCGGCGGAGCCGTGGTGGAGGCGCTCCTGATCGCGTTCGTCGTGGAGGTGGCGCTGTGACCGAACCGGCCGAGGCCCGGATCCAGCTCGCCGCCCACTGGCTGCAGATCGGCCACCCCGAACGCACCCTGGACGAGCTCCAGGGCCTGTGGGGTGACGCGGCCGTCGACTTCCGCGCATACCTCTTCCGCGGTGCCGCGCTGCACGCCCTCGACCGGAACGCCGAGGCGATCGACGTACTCCGGGACGGCCTGGCCCAGCACGGTCCGTTCCTGCCGCTGCTCCAGGTCCTCGGCTCGGCCCTGCGCGCGGAAGGCCGGCTGACCGAGGCGGAGTCGGCGTACCTGCAGGGGCTGAGCCTTGATCCCAACGAGCCGGACCTGCTGATCGGGTACGCGCTGGTCTGTCTGACCGCGGGTCAGGCGGAGAAGGCGAGCGCGTTGGTCGAGCGGGCGGCGTCGCAGGCGCCGGAGAGTCCGGCCGTGGACGCGGCCCGGGCCCAGGTGGCGTTTGCCCTGGGCAAGGACAAGGACATGCACCGGCACGCCGAGTCCGTGCTCTCCCACGATCCCGAGGACCCGCACTCGCGGGCGTTGCACGGGACCGCGTCGATGCTCACCGGTGACTCCAAGGCGGGCTACCGCTCGCTCGCGTCGGCGGCGGCCGCGAACCCGGGCGACCGCGATCTGCGGGACGCGGCCCGGGAGGCGAGACTCGCGAACCACCCGCTGATGCGCCCGCTCCGGCCGTTCCAGCGGTTCAACCCGTTGGTGATCTGGATCGCCGCCGTCGCCGTGATCTACGGTCTGCGGCTCGCCGGACTGGCCCCGCTCGCGGCCGTCGTCGCGGTCGGCTGGTTCGGGTTCTGCGTGTACTCGTGGGTGGCGCCGCCGTTGCTGCGGCGCTGGCTCAACCGGAAGTGGGGTTCATGACGAACGACCGGATCACCGCCTTGCGCAAGGCGGTCGAGGCGAACCCGGACGACGTCCTGCTCCGGCTCGTTCTGGCCGAGACGCTCGTCGCCGCGGCGGAGATCGAGTCCGCGCTCGACCAGTACGTCGTGTTGCTGGACCAGGACGGACTGCCGGACGACCAGTACATCGTGGTCGGTGAGCTGGCGGCCGCGAACGGACGGCTCGCTCTGCTGCGGAGTTGCCTGGAGGCGGCCCGGCAGGCGGGAGTCGTCGAGGGCACCGGCCGGTTGCAGCAACTGGTGGACGAGATGATCAGCTCGCGCAGCGGCGTCAAGGTGAAGGTCGGGCGGCCCGAGGACGAGTTCGTGGTCAGCGACGCGCCGCAGGAGCCGACCACGTTCGACCAGGTCGGCGGCATGGAGGAGATCAAGCGCGTCATCCACCGGATGGTGATCCTGCCGCTCAGCCGGCCCGAGCTCTACCAGAAGTACGGCCGCCGGTCGGGCGGTGGCGTGATGCTCTACGGTCCGCCCGGGTGCGGGAAGACGCTGCTGGCCCGGGCGACCGCGGGGGAGTGCGGGCTGCCGTTCGTGAACGTCCGGATCGAGGACGTGATGGACCCGTACCTCGGTGTCTCCGAGCGCAACCTGCACACCGCCTTCGAGCGTGCCCGGGCGAACTCGCCGTGCGTGCTGTTCCTCGACGAGCTGGACGCGCTCGCGTTCGCCCGGCACAAACACGGTGGTTCCGAGGCGCGGCGCCTGGTCGACGTGCTGCTACAGGAGCTGGACGCGATCGGCTCCGAGAACGACGGCCTGCTGGTGCTCGCGGCAACCAACGCGCCGTGGGACGTGGACGAGGCGATGCTGCGGCCCGGCCGGTTCGACCGGGTGCTCTTCGTGCCGCCGCCGGACGAACCCGCCCGCGCCGACATCCTCTCGGTCCTGCTGAAGGAGATCCCGTCGGCCGCGCTGGACCTGAAGAACCTGGCCGCCCAGACCCCGATGTACAGCGGCGCCGATCTGCGCGCCCTGGTCGAACGCGGCGTGGACGCGGTGATCGACGAGGCCCTGACGACCGGGGGAGAACCGCCACTCGCGATGAGCCACCTGGAGCGCGCCCTCCCCACGGTCAAGCCGTCCACGCTGGACTGGCTCCACCGCGTCCGCTCGTACATCGAGTTCGCGAACCAGTCCGAGCGCTACGTAGCCGCGTACCTCCGGACCAAGGACGTCAGACGCCGCCTGTCCTGAACCAGCTCACACACCCGCCTTGTGCTTGGCGGCGGTCGCGTCCGGCATCGCCTCGTACCGCGAGAAGGACCGGGTGAACGAGGCCGCGCCGTGCGAGAGCGAGCGCAGGTCGATGGCGTACCGGGTGATCTCGATCTGCGGGACCTCGGCCTTCACCAGGGTCCGGTCGTCGCCGACCTTCTCGGTACCGAGCAGGCGGCCACGCCGGCCGGACAGGTCGCTCATCACCGCGCCGACCAGGTCGTCCGGGATCAGTACCGAGACCAGGTCGACCGGTTCGAGCAGGTTCACCCGGGTCGCGTTGGCGGCCTCGCGGAGCGCCAGCCCACCGGCCATCTGGAACGCCATGTCGGACGAGTCGACGCTGTGCGCCTTGCCGTCGAGCAGGGTGACCCTGATGTCGACGACGGGATAACCCGCGCCGACGCCCTTCTCCATCTGGGCCCGGATCCCCTTCTCGACGCTCGGGATGAACTGCCGCGGCACCGCGCCGCCGACCACCTTGTCGACGAACTCGAAGTGCGAGCCCTCGGGCAGCGGCTCCACCTCGATGTCGCAGACGGCGTACTGGCCGTGGCCGCCGGACTGCTTCACGTGCCGGCCGTGGCCCTTGGCCTTGCCGCCGAAGGTCTCCCGGAGCGGGACCCGCAGTTCCACGGTGTCGACCGTCACGCCGAACCGGTTGGCGAGCGCGTCCAGGACGACGTCGGTGTGCGCCTCGCCCATGCACCACAGCACGATCTGGTGGGTCTCCGGGTTCTGCTCGATCCGGAGCGTCGGGTCCTCGGCCGCGAGTCGCTGGAGTCCGCCGGACAGCTTGTCCTCGTCGGTCTTGGCGTGGGCCTGGACCGCGATCGGGAGCAACGGTTCGGGCATCGTCCACGGTTTGAGCAGCAGCGGTTCGGCCTTGTCGGACAGCGTGTCCCCGGTCTCGGCCCGGGTCAGCCGGCCGATCGCGCACAGGTCACCCGCGATCACCTCGGCGGCCGGCCGTTGCTGCTTGCCGAGCGGGAACGACAGGGTGCCGATCCGCTCGTCCTCGTCGTGGTCGGCGTGGGTGTTGTGCTCCCCGAAGAAGGACGTGAAATGGCCCGACACGTGAACCGTCGCGTCGGGCCTGATGGTGCCGGAGAACACGCGCACCAGGCTGACCCTGCCGACGTACGGGTCCGACGTCGTCTTCACCACCTCGGCGAGCAGCGGGCCGTCCGGGTCACAGCCGACCTTGTCCTTCGGGACCCCGTGCGGGGTGAAGACCTCGGGGAGCTGGTGTTCCGGGGGAGCGGGGAAGCCGCTGGTCGCGACCTCGAGCAGTTCGTGGGTGCCGACGCCGGTGCCGCTGCAGACTCCGATCACCGGGAAGAAGGATCCGCGCGCGACCGCCCGCTCGAGATCGTCGATCAGCACCGCCTGGTCGATCTCCTCGCCGCCGAGGTAGCGCTCCATCAGCGACTCGTCCTCGGACTCCTCGATGATCCCCTCGATCAGGCTGCCGCGGTGCTCCTCGATCTGGTCCGCGTACGCCGGGTCCGGTGGATGCACGGTGCGTCGGCCGTCGGCGTACTCGTAGTGCTGCTGGCTGAGCAGCCCGATCAGCCCGCCGCCGGCCGGGAAGTACAGCGGGAGCACCTTGTCGCCGAACGCCTGCTGCGCACCGGTGAGGGCGCTCTCGTAGTTGGCCCGGGCGTGGTCGAGCTTGGTGATCACCACGGCGCGCGGCATGCCGACCTGGTCGCACTCCTGCCAGAGCGCCTTCGTCGGTTCGTCGACGCCCTCGTTCGCGGCGATGACGAACAGCGCGCAGTCGGCGGCGCGGAGTCCGGCCCGCAGCTCGCCGATGAAGTCGGCGTACCCCGGGGTGTCGATCAGGTTGACCTTGATGTCGTTGTGGAAGAGGGGCGCGAGGGCGAGGCCGACGGACCGCTGCTGCCGGATCGCGGCGTCGTCGCTGTCGCACACCGTCGTGCCGTCCACGACGGTGCCGGGTCTGGACAACACGTTGGAGGCGACCAGGAGGGCCTCGACGAGGGTGGTCTTGCCGGCGCCGGAGGGTCCGACCAGCACCACGTTGCGGATGGCGGCCGGCGATTCCGCGGTGGGAGCGGCCCCGGCGCCCTGGGAAGTGTTCGTCTTGTCTGCCATGACGTTCCTCCTAGTTAAGCCACCATTCCCCCTAGCGCCCGGTCAGCACAAGACCAACTTTCCCCGCTGATGCGGTGCGGGTGGTCGCGCCGGCGTCAGGCGGGCCGGGAGGCGAGGGCCCGCAGGAGGATTTCGAGGTCCTCGGGGTGGAGACGAGCGGCCGGTTGGCCGGCTCGGAGGCCCGCCAACTCGGCCGCCGAGGCTGCGGCTTTCGCGGCTTCGGCCTCGGCGCGGGCGGTGACTTCGGCCAGTTGTGCGCTGACGGTTTCCAGGTCGGCGCGCAGGGTCTCGGTCGCTCGATCGGCCTCGTGCCGGGTCGCGCGTTCGGCTTGGAGCTCGGCCTCGTGGGAGAGCTTCTGGTGGCGGGCCGCCTCGTCGGCGGCTTCCAGGGCGGCCACTGCCTGAGTACGCGCGGACTCCGCGGTCCGGCTCGCGTCGCGCTCCGCCGCCAGGTCCACGCGCAGCGATTCGGTCTCGGCTCGGTACTCGGCTGACGTGGCGCGTGCTGTGTCCCGCTCGACCTGGGCGCGTTCGGTGGCGACGGCCAGTTCCTTGAGCTGACGGTCCAGGCCGGCAGACCGCTCGGCCTCCTTCGCGGCGTACGCCTCGGCCGCTCGGCGGGCAGTCACCGCGTCCTCGGCCTGTTGCCGCGCCGCCCCCAGCGACTCGGTGGCCTCCATCGCCTGCCGAGCCGCGGCGGTCGCCCGCTCGACGGCCTCGGTCCGCTCCTTCGCGGCCCGTTCAGCCGTCGCCGCACTCGCCCGAGCCCGCTGGACCGCCTGCTCCCGCGCTTCCTCGGCCGCGACCCTCGCGCGCTCGGCTTCGGCGACCTGCGCGTTCGCGGTCTCCACCGACGCGACGGCTGCCGCTTCCACCTCATCCAGCCGGGCAGTCACGGCCGCCAACGCGGCGGTCAGCGCGTCCACCGGCCCCCGTACCGCGTCCAGTTGCTCGCGGAGACGGTCGGCGTCCAGGCGGAAGGTCGTGCTGCCGGCGTCCAGGCCCAGGGCGCCCAGAGCTTCTCGTTCCGCCCGCGCCATCTGGGCGCAACTCCGGCCGCCTTCCCAGCGGGTTTCGCGACAGAAACTCCTCGGCCGTCCGCCCTGGACTCCCGGTACCGGCAACTCCGCCCGGCACTTGCTGTAGCCGCATCTTCCCGCCTCCACGATCATGCTCAGGACGGTAGTAGTTCGCGGAATCAAAACCGAGAAACCAGTTCGGCGTTTCGAAAACCAAACTACGAACCAACGAAACCGGTGTTTTGTGGTGACGACGGATCAGCGTGGCCAGAGGAGAGGCTGGAAGGCCGGATCCGTGTAATCGGGGCCGCCGAGAGCCGGATCCGAGCGGACGAGCGTGTCGTTCGGATGAGCCGAACCAGGGCGCCACCGGTTGTCGGCAGGCTGCAGGTGGATGGCCAGCGACCGCCGAGCAGCCGTACCGCGGTTCGCCGAACTCCCGTGGACCGTCCGGCAGTGGTGGAAGCTGACCTGACCACGCCGCATCCGGGGCGTCACCGGCGTCGGATCGAATCCCTGCGCCACGATCGCGGCGTTCAGC
Source organism: Kribbella amoyensis (assembly GCF_007828865.1). Taxonomy (NCBI): domain Bacteria; kingdom Bacillati; phylum Actinomycetota; class Actinomycetes; order Propionibacteriales; family Kribbellaceae; genus Kribbella; species Kribbella amoyensis. The sequence goes on along the minus strand of NZ_VIVK01000001.1, from coordinate 5,797,652 downwards.
GCGTCAGCGTCCTGGGAGAAGAAGTCCAGTCCACCGACGTCCCACCGATGGCTGCCCGGCAGGAACGAGACCGCCCCGTTCACCTCGTCCACGTCCTGGAACCCGACCCACGCGGTGAGCATGTCCTCGGACGTACAGCTCTGCCAGTACTGCCGATCCGTGTGCCAGCCGACCCGGGCACTCCCGCCCGCCCGATCCACCGGCTTGTACAGCAGTTGGTCATGCCACAACCGGATCCCCTCAGCGCCCGACAACGCGGCAGCGATCGCTCCGATCAGCGGGTACGAGACCAGGTCCGCCAGCTCGCTGACCCGCAGGGACGAGTAGTCGTTCTTGCGCAGCACCTCCCCGTCGGACGGCTGCCAGCCGCGCGTCGCGGGGAGGTCGGGGAGGACGGCGTCGTGGTCGCCGGCGTAGAAGCGGACCATCCCGTGCTCGGCGGCGTCGAGCACCTCGGGAGGCAGGATCACCGGCGAGATCCAGTACCCGTGCTCGCGGAAGAAGGCGACGTCGTCGGCAGTCGGCAGCTGCTCGGCAAGTGTGTTCATGCCGACCGACCCTAGGAACGACACGACCGGCTCCGCGTTGCCGATGTTCAGGGAGTTGGACACAATCTTCAGGTGCCTCTGAACCGACCCCTGAGCCGCCCCCATGGTCTCCGCGCCGGATTCCACGCGGACGTCCGTGACTCGGTCAGCGGGCTGCTGCACGCGGGGGAGCAGTGGGCGCCCGCGGACTTCCTGATCGCCGAGCACAGTCACCCGGTCTGGGAGATCTACCTGCAGATGCACGGCGTGACCCGGTGGATCGCAGACGGCCGCACGTACCTCCTCCGGCCCGGCCACCTCTTCGCCGTACCGCCGCGGCTCCCGCATCGCCTGGTCGTGCCGGCGAACCACCACCACTTCTACTTCGCCGCGATCGACCTGGACACGGTCGAGCGCCGACGCCCCGGCCTGGTGGAGCGGTGGAAGGACGAGGTGGTCCACCGAGCCGGCGCGGCCGACCTCGCCGACGCCTTCGCGCATCTGGTCCGCGAACTGACCACCCGCTACGAGTACGCCGAGGAGGGGCTCGCTCTGGCCGTCGACCACCTCGTCCTCGCGACCAGCCGGGCGATGGTCCCGACGGCGGCACCGCAACTCCCGATCCATCCCGCGGTCCGCACGGTCCAGCGGCTCCTCGATCGCGAGTACCAGGACCGCTGGACCCTCGACCGGCTCGCGGACCGCGTCGGCCTCGCCCCGGCGTACCTGGCCGGGCTGTTCACCGCGCAGCTCGGCCGGCCGCCGCACAAGTACCTCAACGAGCGCCGGATCGACCGGGCCCGGCAGCTCCTGGCGACCAGCGACCTCAGCGTCACCGCGATCGCGCTGAGCCTCGGGTTCAGTTCCAGCCAGCACTTCGCCCGGACGTTCCGCCAGTTCACCGCCAGCACGCCGACCGCTTTCCGCAGTGCGGCGTGGGAGCACCGCGGCGAGCCGGATGCCGGGTGAGGATCAGCAGGTGAGTGATGCAGGTGAGTGATGCAGGTGAGTGATGCAGGTGAGTGATGTCAGCCCGCTGGTCCTGCTCGAGGCCCTCCGATCCCCGGAACCTCCCGCACGCCGATCCGGGGAGGACTGGCCCGGCGTCGACGACCCGGACGGGCTGAAGGAACAGATCGCCGACTGGCTGACCCAGTACGCCAACGCGGGCACCCGCCGGACCTACGCCTACGCCCTCGGCCTCCCGATCGAGTGGGTCGACCCGCCGAGCGAAGACACCGGGCGCACCAGCAAACCACCGCGCGGCCGGGAAGGTCCGTTGCACAACCTCGCGTGGTTCCGCTGGTGCGCCTCGCGACAGCTCGATCCACGACACGCCACCGGCCGGGAAGTGAAGGCATGGCTGCACTCGCTCGATGCGGCGGGCGCGGAGAAGCGCACCCGGCAACGGATGCTGTCCACGCTCTCCGCCTTCTACGGCCACCTCACCGAGACCGGGGTCGTCCCCGCCAACCCGGCCGCCCTCAACCGCGCCCGTCTCGGCCTCAACCGCAGCTCTCGCGACGCCTCACCGACGATCCGCCTGACCCCGGCCCAGCTCCACGCCCTCCTGGCCGCCGCCGGCGAACTCCCGAACCGCACCAAGCTCAAGGACCTGTACTCCGCCCGCGCGGTCGCCGTGGTCGCGTTGCTCACCCTCGGCCTCCGGGTCACCGAGTTGGTCAGCCTCGACCGCGACGACCTGATCGTCTCCGGCGGCGAACCGATGCTGCGCGTCCTCGGCAAGGGCGGCGTCCACCGTGAGGTGTACCTCACCGACCTCGCCGCCACCGCGGTCCGCAACTACCTCGCCGAGCGCGACCGCATCCACGGCGACACGACCCCGGCGGTCCGCGGCCGCACCAAGGCCACGACGAGCCCGCTGATCGCGACCCGGGACGGTAAGCGCTGTTCGCGATTCGACGTGAACGCGCTGCTCCGGCGGATCGCGGTCCAGGCCGGCCCTGCTCTGCAAGAAGTGGCGGACCGCGTCCACCCGCACGCGCTGCGGCACGCGTACGTCACCATCGCGCTCGAACAGGACGCGCGGATCCAGCACGTCCAGGCCGACGTGGGCCACGCGAGCATCTCGACCACCCAGTACTACGACCGCGGCCGGCGTACCCGGGACACCACCGCGGCCGACCTGGTGGCGGCGGCGATCCGGGCGGCGGGCGCGTCGGCGGTGGACTGACCTCCCGATACTGTCGCGACATGCGTAGAGGTTTCTTCGCCGCTGTCGTGACGCTGTTCGCCGGGCTGTTCCTGGCCGGATTCGCGATCCCGTCACCCGCCGGCGCACACGGGGCCGAGGCCGGCGACCGGGTCACCAGGATGGCGATCGACTACCGGGTCGACGAGAACGGTGTCCTGTTCGTCAAGGAGACCATCGACTACCACTTCGGCTCGTCCGGCCGGCACGGGATCTACCGCAACCTGATCACCCGGGAGGTGTACCGCGACGACACCTCGAAGGACCAGGAGTACCAGATCTCCGAGATCGAGGTGAGCAGCCCGACCGGGGCCAGCGACCGGTTCACCGAGTCCACCACGCAGTCGAACAACCAGCGCGACGAGAGCCTGCGGATCAAGATCGGTTCGGCCGACGAGACCGTGCCGACCAACGACCAGACCTACGTGATCGAGTACCAGGTGCGCGGTGCGCTGCGGCACTTCGACGACCACAGCGAGCTGTACTGGGACGCGACGGGGACCGGCTGGGACGCCGAGCTGGAGCAGGTCACCGTCGACGTCACCGTGCCCGAGGGCGTCCAACAGGTCGAGTGCTTCTCCGGGCCGGCCGGCAGCACCACGAGCTGCGAGCGGAAGGCGGTGACCGGTGAGCGTGGCGTCTTCGGTGCGTCCAACCTCAGCTCGGGGGAGCAGCTGACCATCGTCGCCGGGATCCGGCCCGGAGTGGTCGCCAACGACACCCCGATCGTCGTCGAGCCGCCGAGCGCGCTGGAGCGGGCCGGGATCACCGTGCCCGGGCTGCTCGGATCCGGCGCGGTGACCGTGGCCGCGATCGTGGCCGCGGTGCTCTACAGCAAGAACGGCAACCGCGACCAGCGGTACGCGGGCATGCCGCCTGGCTCCTTCCCGCCCGCGGGCTCCACCACGGAGGCGGTCAAGGACGACCTGCGGACCGACCAGATCCCGGTCGCGTTCGCGCCGCCGCCGATCCCGGTCGCCGAGGGCGGCCTGCTGATCGACGCGAAGGCCACCACCACCGAGACCGCGGCGACCCTGATCGACCTCGCGGTCCGGGGCGGCATCCGGATCGACAACACCGGTCCGGACCAGAAGGCGATCCTGCTCGACCCGGCCGCCGCGACGGCGCCGCACGAGCAGGTACTGATACGGAGCATCTATCCGAACCTGCTGCCCGGGCTGGAGATCACGCTGGAGCGCAGGCCGACCGGGGACACCACGATGCGCAAGGCGCACGACGGGATGATCGCGGCGCTGCGGGACCAGATCAAGGCGCGCGACTGGTACGTCCGGATGCCGCGGGCCGGGGGTGGTTCGGTGAGGAGCGCATTCCCGATCGCCTGTATGGCCATCGTCGGGATCTGGGTCTTCGGCGCCGGTATCTTCGGGACCGCGGTCGGGGCCGCGACCGGCGGACTCGGCCGGGCGATGATCGTGATCGTGCCGGTGCTCGCCGTGATCGTTGCCATCGGCATCTGGATCGGGAAGCGCGCCAAGGGCGTCCGGAACCCGGCCGGCCGCGCGGTCACCGACCAGCTGATCGGCTTCCGGACCTACCTCTCGACGGCCGAGGCGGAGCAGTTGCGGTTCGAGGAGGGCGAGGACATCTTCAGCAAGTACCTGCCCTGGGCGATCGTGTTCGGGCTGGCCGACCGCTGGCAGCGGGTCTGCGCCCAGCTGGTCGCCGCGGGTCGCATCACCCCGGACCCGTACTGGTACACCGGGCCCTCGTACTACACCTCGGGCTGGGCGGCCGGGAGCATCAGCAGCACCGTCGCCAGCACCTTCGACCCGCCGCCCGCTCCGGCCGGCAGCGGCGGAGGCGGCGGTAGCTCGTCCGGCTTCAGCGGCGGTTCGTCCGGCGGGGGTGGCGGCGGTGGCGGTGGCGGCAGCTGGTGACGGCCGGTGGGCCGCCGCGGTGAGCGGCGGCCCGGAAACTCCCGCGGGGACCTACACCTATACCTGGACCGAGCCGCCGGCCGCTGTCGGCGCGGTGGGGTCGGCGCCCTGGTCGCCGACGACCTCGCGGGCCAGGAAGTCCTCGAGGTGGAACAGGTTGTCACCGGCGCGCTTCGCGACATTGACCAGCGTAGTCATCGCGGAGACCTCCTCGACCTGCTCCTTGAGGAACCACTGCATGAACTGCTCGCCGACGTAGTCGCCCTCGTCGCGTGCGGTCCGGGCCAGCGTCTCGATCTGCTTGGTGACCGTGATCTCCTGCTGCAGCGCGAGCTCCAGCGGTGCCAGCGCGGTGTCGAAGTCGTTCACCACGTCCTCGACACCCGGGATCTGCGCCTGGATGTCCTTGTCCAGCAGGTACTGGACCATCATCATCGCGTGGTTGCGCTCTTCCAGCGCCTGCTTGTAGAAGTGCCCGGCCAGCTGCGGCAGATCCTGGTCGTCGTACCAGACAGCGACCGCCGTGTACTGCTGGGAGGCGGTGAATTCGTTCCGGATCTGTTCCTGCAGGAGTTTCACGTACGTGCTCATGCGGACACCGTAATCGGCCCGCGGCGATTTCTCACCGTTGGCGAGGCTGGCCTTAACGGCGGGTCAGCCCAGGCCCTGCACGTGCGACCGGATCGCCGGCAGGTTGCCGAGCGGCGCGAAGTACCCGCTGGTGCCGTGGTCGAAGGTGATCGCGGCGATGCCCTGCTGCAACCAGACCGCGGCCTGCGCGACCGCGTCCGCCGGGGCGAGCGCGAGCACCTGGACGTCCGCGTCGGCCGCGGCCAGCCCGTTCGCGACGGCGAAGCCGCGGGCCCGTTCGGCCGAGGTGAACGCCATCAGGAACGGCTGGTCCTGATGCACCCCGACGAACGGCTGCGGGTTACCCGGCTCGCCGCGCTGGACGAACCACCAGCGCTCGAGCGAGAAGGTTGCCGACCACAACTTCTCCTGGTTCGCCGTGCTCGGATCGCGCTGGACCGCCGCGGCCAGGGCGTCGGTGACTGGTTCGCTCATACCCCGACCGTACGTGCTAGCGGACCCCGAGGCGCACGATTTCCGTGTCGCCGCCGGGCAGTGTGATGGTGATCTCCTCACCCTCGACGGCTACTCCGATGCCCTCGGCAAGCGACTTCGGCGGGATCGTGTCACGGGTCAGCAACACAGCGTGGACAAGCACCTTCGGTGTCCCGTCGTGGCGCGCGGTCAGGTACGGCGTGGCCGAGTGCGGCCCGAACGCGTTGGCCCCGAGTTCCCGGTGTACCAAGGCGTCGGAGTACCCGTGCAGCCCGACGACCGAGGACGTCAGGCCGTCCGCGTTCCGTGCCGACGCCCACCCGGTCCCCGAAGTTGCCTCCGGCAAAGACTTGCCCGCGACGGCGAACCCACCGCCGCGAACGACGGCACCGGCCGGTCCCTCGACCAGGGCGCACCGGATCTCCCACGGCCCGTGCACGACCGAGGTGACCTGGATCGGCCACGGACCGTCGGTCCCCAGCCACGCCTTGTGCCAGGACGAGGCGGTCCGGCCGCCGACCGCGATCCGGCGGATCCGGCCGCGGGCGCTGGTCCGGCCCGCGTCGTCGGCGAGCGTGATCAGGTTGTCGATCCCGGCCGCGTTGTCGGTGAGCTCGGGCCCGGCGTGGTTCGCGTACGCCAGCCGGTTGTAGTGCGGGTCCCCGGCCGGCTCGGCGCCTTCCGGTTCGGCCGGGGGAGCGTGGTCGGCGCCGTGGTTGACCAGCCGGACCACCTGGTCGTGCCGGCTCGCGTGCACGATCCACCCGGGCGCCGGCATCGCGCGGACCTGGTCGGCCTCGTCGAGCGGAACCGTCTCCTCCGGGTCCGCCCAGACCGGGTGCTCCGGCGGCAGCAGCAACCCGATGAACCCCTTCGAGGCCCAGTACGGCGAGCCCGGCCCGGAGTACGACTGGGTGGTCGGCAGGAACGTGTCGTACCACCCGAGCGTCAGCAGCCCCTGGTCGTTCGGCACGCCGTGCTGGACGAAATGCCGCGCGATCCCCGAGCACAGCCGCCGGGTCTGTCCGGGCGACAACGCCGACGCGTCGAGCAACGCGCCCATCCAGTACGGCGCGGCCGCCGCCATCCGGTACGTCAGCGAGCGGCCCTGGTAGAGCGGGGCGCCGTCGTTGCCCACCAGGTGGACGGCGTCCTCGAGGAACAGCGCGAGCCGCTCGCGGTAGACCTTCAGCCGGTCCTCGTACTCCGTGCCCGGCGTGGCCGCGGCCATCCGGGTCCACAGGCCGGGGTACAGGTGCATGGCCCAGCCGATGTAGTTGTCGAAATTCTGCCCGTCGCCGTCGGAGTACCAGCCGTCGCCGACGTACCAGTCCTCGATCCGGTCCAGGCCGCCTTCGATGTCCTCCTTCGAGTACGGCGCGCCGACCGAGGCGAGGAACTGCTCGCTGACCACCTGGAACAGCCGCCAGTTGTTGTCGTGCGTGGTGGACCCGATGAACCCGCCGAGCCACTCCGCGACGTGTTCCTGGGCCCGGGTGTCGAGCCGGTCCCAGATCCACTCCCGGGACTCGTGCAGCGCCAGCGCGATCGCGGCCGCCTCGACCATCTGCTGCGACCGCGGGGTGAGCCGGAGCCAGGATTCCGGGTGGTCCGGGTTCGCGCCGTTGGCGACGCCGCGGGCGTACCGCTCGATCAGGTCCTCGCAGTCCTTACCGCCGACGCCGCCGATCCGGAACGCGGCCAGCATGAACGACCGGGCGAACCCCTCCAGCTCGTCGGAATCGGTGCCGGAGCGGCTCGGCCGGCCGGGCAGCACGATCCGGGCGGCACCGGGCGAGGTGTACGGGACGAGCGAGTCGAGCAGGTGGTCGGCCAGCGCCTCCCAGTGGGACCGGACCCAGCCGGTCTGACGGGACAGTTCACGGTCGGTGGGCGGCAGGACGAGGCGGCTCATGCGATCCTTCCGAGTTCGGCGGGGCTGATGGCGTGCTGGAGGGGCTGCCCGGTGGCGAGGCGTTCCACCTCACTGACGGCGAGCTCGCCCAGCCGAGCGACCTCGGTCCCGACGGCACCGGCCAGGTGCGGGGTCACGAACACGTTCGGCAGGTCGAGCAGCTTCGAGTCCGGCAGCAGTGGCTCGGGGTCGGTCACATCGAGCACGGCGTCGATCCGGCCGGCCACGCACTCGCGCTCCAGCGCTTCGGCGTCGATGACCTTGCCCCGCGAGGTGTTGATCAGCACCGAGCCGTCCCGGAGCAGGCCGAGCAACCGGGCGTCGACCAGGCCGACCGTCTCGGGGAGCAGCGGCGCGTGCACGCTGAGGACGTCGCTGCGGGCGAACAGCGTTTCCAGGTCCACCAGTTCGGTCCCGAGCTCGGCGGCCTCCGCGGCGGACAGGTACGGGTCGCTGAGCAGCACCTCGACGTCGAAGGCGCGGAGACGTTCGGCCACCATCCGGCCGATCCGGGACGCGCCGAGCAGGCCGACCGTGGTCCCGTACGACCCGGGCATCCGGCTCGGATCCGGCTTGACCTTGGTCGCCCGGTACTCCGCGGCGAGGCGGAACGCGCGCTTGCCGCTGAGCACGATCGTGGCGACGGTGAACTCGGCCACCGGCAGCGCGTTCGCGACCACCGCGGACGAGACCTGGACGCCACGGTCGAACGCGACGGGGGAGACGAAGCCCTTCACCGAGCCGGCCGCGTGCACGATCGCGCGCAGTCGCGGGGCCGCTTCGAGCACTTCAGGGGTGATCGGCGGACACCCCCAGCCGGTGAACAGGACGTCGACGCCGGCCAGCACGTCCCGGATCTCCGGGTCGTCCAGGAACGTGTGGCCGGCACGGACTCCGAGCAGGTCGGCGGTCTTCTCCAGCCGGTCACGGACCGGGGGAACGAGGACGCGGGCCAGGCTGGACTCGTTCATCGCGAGCAGCACGGTGAGCCGCTCCGCGGGGGTCGAGGCCGGGGCGGGGTGGGCCGGATCGGATTCGATGCGCACAGGGAGCACGCTAGCAAGCGCTTTCCGGGTTCGCTGCTCCAGCCGCGTCGTGTCCGGCCCGTGAAAACCTTCGCCGGACCGGAATTCCTGGGCGGACGACGGGCGTTGACTGAGGGGAAGGCAGGATAGAGGGGCCGAGACCGCCCTACGGCCAGGTGTGAAGGAGACGACGATGCTGCGACCGGACGACCTCTACGAGATCGTCGACGAGTCGGTGGCGACCGGCCCGGCGGCGCCGCCGCGGGTGCTGGTGCATTCGCTGGACGGATTCATGGACGCCGGCCAGGCCGGCCGGGTGACCGCCGACCACCTGCTCGAGGTGCTCGACAGCCGGCTGCTGGCCCGCTTCGACGTCGACCTCCTGCACGACTACCGGGCCCGGCGGCCCGAGGTGACGTTCGCCGAGGACCGGTTCATCGACTACACCCCGCCGCACCTGAGCCTGCACCTGCTGACCGACGACGCGGGCGTGGAGTTCCTGTTGCTGGAGGGCGTCGAGCCCGACAACCACTGGAACCGCTTCGCCGGCGCCGTCCGCCAGCTGATCGACCGGTACAACGTGACCCTGACGGTCGGCGTGCACGGGATCCCGATGGGCGTGCCGCACACCCGCCCGCTCGGCCTGACCGCGCACGCGACCCGGCCCGAGCTGGTCACCCGGTCGAACATCTGGGACGGCGAGATGCGGCTGCCCGCGAGCGCGGGGACGATGCTGCAGGTCCGGCTGGGCGAGGCCGGCAAGGACGCGATGGGCTTCGCGGTCCACGTGCCGCACTACCTGGCCGAGAACCGCTTCCCGGGTGCCGCGCTGGCCCTGGTGCACGCGATCTCTGCCGCGACCGGCCTGCTGCTGCCGAGCAAGGCGCTGCTGGACGAGGCCGCGGTGACCGGGCGACTGGTCGACGAGCAGGTCGAGCAGTCCGAGGACGCGGCGTCGGTGGTCAACGCCCTGGAGACGCAGTACGACGCGGCCGCCGGTTCGGTGAGCCGGGGGAGTCTGCTGGCCGGTTCCACCCCGTCGGCCGACGAGCTCGGCGCCGAGGTGGAGCAGTTCCTCGCCGACCTGAACCGCGACGAGGACGACTGACCTCAGAAGCGACGAGGACGACTGACCTCAGAAGCACTGAAAGGGCCCCGGGATCGGGGCCCTTTTCGCATGCTCAGGACGCGAGTGACGGACTGTCCGTGGCGCGCCGGGTGAGCAGGTTGTCCAGGCTGATCCGGCCGGCGCCGGTCGCGGCCAGGGTGAGCGAGAGCAGACCGAGCGCGGCGACCAGTTCCCAGCCACCGTCGGCGGCGAAGATCCCGTTCGAGGCGTGGACGAAGATCAGCGCGCCGGCCATGTCGAGCGCGAGCAGCACCCCGGCGACGGACGTGAGCACGCCGAGGATCAGCGCGGCGCCGCCGATCACCTCCGCGGCGGTCGCGTAGTACGCCGACAGGGTGGGCGCCGGGACGCCCATCTGCTCGAAGCCGGCCGCGGTGGCCTGCAGGCCGTTGGTGCGGAACTTCTGCCAGCCGTGCGCGACGAAGACGACCCCGAGGCCGACGCGGGCGAGCAGCAGGACGAGGTCCCGCGCGGCGGACCGGGCGGTGGACTGCCGGCCGGAACCGGTGGCGGATCGGGCGGCCGAGCGGGTGAGGGGGCTCAAGGGTTTCTCCCGTCGTGTTGTTGAGCGTTCAACAGCAGGCTACCGGCCGCGATCGAAAGCTCACCGAAAACCACCGGGTGACCGGAACCACACGCGCCGGCCGGCCCAGGGCGGTGCGGGTGGTCCGGGGGACCGGCGGCGACCTGTCAGGATGAGACATGCCCGAGTCCCTGGAGGATCTGGTCGAGCTGCTCGACCTGGAGATGATCGACGTCGACCTGTTCCGTGGCCGGCAACCGCAGACCTCGGCCCAGCGGGTGTTCGGCGGGCAGGTGCTCGGCCAGGCGCTGGCCGCGGCGAGCCGGACCGTCGATCCGGAGCGCGTCGTGCACTCGCTGCACGGGTACTTCCTGCGCCCTGGCGACACCGCGGTACCGATCGTCTACCGGCCCGAGCCGACCCGGGACGGCAAGACGTTCAGCAGCCGCCGGGTGGTCGCGTCCCAGCACGGCCGGCCGATCTTCTACATGTCCGCGTCGTACCAGCGGCCGGAGCCGGGGCTGGACCACCAGGACCCGATGCCCGGTGACCTGGTCCCGCCGGACGAGGCGCCGACGCTCGCCTCGGTGCTCGAGGCCGCGTCCGGGCGCAAGGCCGAGGACTGGAACAAGGAGTGGTCCGCGCTCGACGTCCGGCTGGCCGGGGTGTCCGGGCGGCAGTTCTGGATCCGGGCCGCCGGCAAGCTCTCCGACGACCCGGCCCTGCACGCCTGCGTGCTCGCCTACGCCAGCGACCTGACGTTGCTCGGGGCAAGCTTGTTGCCGCACGGCCTGATCATCGGCGACCGGCGGATCCAGCCGGCCTCGATCGACCACGCGCTGTGGTTCCACCGCCCGTTCCGCGCGGACGAGTGGCTGCTGTACGACCAGGCTTCGCCGTCCGCCTCGGGCGCTCGCGGGTTCGCCACCGGCCGGCTGTTCACCGAGGACGGGCGGCTCGTGGCGTCCGTCGCGCAGGAAGGCCTGATCCGTCCGGTCGGTCTCGACCTCGACGAGGACGAATAACGATTGACGGGTCTGCTAGTTTGGTGGACATGCAGCAGCACGCCGTAGTGACGACGACGCCGGAGTACGTCCCGGCGCGCTGACTCATCCAGTCTTCCAAGCCCCGGGGCGAGTGCCCCGGGGCTTTGTCATGCCGGTCACTCGCCCCTCATCCCAGAGCGAGGACCACCATGTACGACCACCGCAAGCTCGGCCGCGAACTCGGCCTGTTCGACTCCGACCCGCTGATCGGCGCGGGGCTGCCGTACCTGCTCCCGGCCGGTGCCGCGATCCGGCACGCCCTGGAGCGCTACATCGCCGACCTGGAACGCAGATCGGGGTACCAGCACGTGTACTCGCCGGTGCTCGGCAAGCGTGAGCTGTACGAGATCTCCGGGCACTGGTCGCACTACAGCGACGACATGTACCCGCCGATGGCGATCGGCGAGGAGGAGATCGTGTTGCGGCCCAGTCTGTGTCCGCACCACGCGCTGATCTACCGATCCCGGTCGCACAGCTATCGCGAACTGCCCTTGCGCTATGCCGAACTCGGCGGGATGTACCGCTCGGAACTGTCCGGCGTCCTCGGTGGGCTGACCAGGGTCCGGTCGATCCAGCTGAACGACGGGCACATCTTCTGCACCCTCGACCAGGTGGCCGACGAGGCCCGGCTGGCGCTCGACCTGATCCTGCGCGCGTACGCCGATCTCGACCTGCGGCCGGTGCGGTTCCTGCTCTCGCTGCCGGCCGAGGACGCGAAGATCGGCGACCCGGCGAGCAAGTACGTCGGGGACGCGGCGAGCTGGGCGCAGTCGGCGGCCCTCCTGCGCGAGGTGCTCGACCAGGCCGGGGTGGAGTACGAGGAGGCGCCCGGCGAGGCGGCGTTCTACGGGCCGAAGATCGACATCCAGATCGCCGACGCGGCCGGCCGCGAGTCCAGCCTGTCCACCATCCAGGTCGACTTCCACCAGCCCGCCCGGTTCGAGCTGGAGTACGTCGGTGCCGACGGCAACAAGCACCGTCCGGTGATGGTGCACCGCTCGATCATCGGCAGCCTGGAACGCGTCATCGCCCAGCTGATCGAGACCCACGGCGGCGCCTTCCCGGCCTGGCTCGCCCCGGTCCAGCTGGTCGTGCTGCCGATCTCGGACGCGGAGGAGGGGTACGCCGCCCAGATCGTCCGGCGTGCCGTCGATCGTGGGCTGCGGGTCGAGCTCGCGCACGCCGACGAGGGCAGCCTGGGTGCCCGGATCCGGGAGAACCATCAGGTCCCGTACCTCGCCGTGGTCGGGGCTCGCGAGGTCGCCGCCGGACAGATCGCGGTCCGGCACCGGTCGGGCGACCAGGACGCGGCGGCCGACGCGGGCGACGTCCTGGACGAGCTCGCGATGCAGTGCAAGCCGCGGTCCGAGCAGAGGGGGAAGGTGTAACGGACGTCGGCACAAGGACGGCGCCTTCGGTGCGGACCTGCTACCGCGTTGGCTGGGTACGCCGGGCGTAGGCTCGGGCGGCTCGGACGCGATCACCGCAACGGGTTGAGCACCAGTGCCTCCGGCCGCGGCGTACCAGGTACCGATTGCACGGACTCGCATCACAGCTGACCAGGAGTTCGGCGTCGGCGCCGGTGAGGAGATCGGCCGCGTCGGCGGCGATGGTGGCGAGGGCGTGATCGAGGATCTCGTTCGGCGGGCACGAGGACGCGCGGTACGGTCCGTTCTTCTCGTCCCACAGGAGCAGGGCCGCGGTCGGCGTACGGGTCAGCGCGTCGTTGACCGCCGACAGCGCTGACGGCAGCGCTGGAAGTCCACCGGCGCGCGCCGCGAACAACGCCCGCAGGTGCTCGCGCAGCGCGCGTAACTGGGTCGCGCACATCTCCTGGACGCCCGCGTCCTCGGGCGCCAGCGCGTGGCCGGTGAGCCAGTGGTTGACCGCTTTCGGCGTGCCGAGGAGGTCGACGTACTGGCCGCCGGGCAGGGCGATCGCAGTGTTGACGAAGTCGAGCGCCAGGTACTCGTCGGCGCCGGGGGCGGGCGGGAGCACCGGATCGATGATCGACGACGGGTCCATGGATCTCATGGTATCGCTTGCGATTATCCGTGAGAATCGCCTACCGTCTCTCACGGATAAACAGTACTTCTTCCGTGAGGTGATCTGGTCGTGCCCTCTGTGTTCCCGGTTCGCGTCCTCGGCGGTCCGACCGCCCTTTTCGAGTACGGCGGCCTGCGGTTCCTCACCGATCCGACGTTCGACGATCCCCGTGACTACCACGTGTCCGGCCGGAAGATCCTGACCAAGACCGCGTCGGCCGCCACCCGTGCCGACGAGCTCGGCCGCATCGACGTCGTGCTGTTGTCGCACGACGAACACCCGGACAACCTGGACACCGCCGGCCGCGCGCTGCTGGCCGATGTACCCCTGACGCTGACCACTCCGAGCGGCGCCCTCCGGCTGGGGGGCCGGACGACCGGACTGGCGGACTGGGAGTCGGTGGAACTGGACCGGCCCGCGGGCGGCACGATCACGGTGACCGGGGTGCCGGCGATCCATGGGCCCGGGCAGCGGGAGGTCGTCGAGGCGGTCACCGGGCAGGTCGTCGGGTTCGTCCTGACCGCGGATGCGCTGCCGACGGTCTACGTCAGCGGCGACAACGCGTCGCTCGCCGCGGTGGAGGAGATCGCGGCTCGGTTCGGGCCGATCGGTACTGCGCTCCTGTTCGCCGGGGCGCCGCGGATTCCGGTGCTGTTCGGCGGCGAGCCGATCGTGCTCGACAGCGCCCAGGCCGTCGAGGCGGCGACGATCCTCGGCGCGACCCGGGTGGTCCCCCTGCACTACGACGGCTGGGAGCACTTCACCGAGGGTCGCGAGCAGCTCGTCGCCGAGTTCACCGCGGCCGGCCTGGCTGATCGCCTCGACCTCGGTGACGCCAGTGCCGATTGAGGTGATCTCCCGCAGCGATGGCGTCGCTAAATCCGCGGTCCAGCGCCGGGTGCTGGTTGTGCTGGCCGGTGCGCAGATCCTCAGCGGGGTCGGGCTGGCGGCCGGTGTGACCGTCGGTTCGCTGCTGGCCCAGGAACTCCTCGGGTCGACGAGCCTGGCGGGCCTGCCGGCCGCCGTTTCGACCGCCGGGGCCGTGCTGGCGGCCGTCGCGGTCGGACGGATCTCGGACGCTCGCGGCCGGCGGATCGGTCTCGCCGCCGGCTACCTGGCCGGTTCGATCGGCAGCGGGGGAGCCGTGCTGGCTGCTGTCACCGGTGCCCCGGAGCTCCTGTTCGCGTCGCTGTTCGTCTACGGCGCGGGCATGGTGACCAGCCTGCAGGCCCGTTATGCCGGCGCCGATCTGGCCGCCCCCGGCCGCCGCGCGCGGGCCGTCTCGATCGTGCTGGTTGCCACCACGCTGGGCGCGGTGGCGGGCCCGAATCTCGCCACACCCACGGGCGACCTCGCCGTCTCGCTGGGGCTCCCGTTCTTGGCCGGTCCCTTCATCCTTGCCGCGATCGCCTACCTGGCGGCGGCGCTCGTCCTCCTCGTCTGGCTGCGTCCCGACCCGCTTCTTCTCTCCAGAATCCTCGCCGAGAAGGAGCCGGTAGCGCTGGACGACGGGACGCGGCGATCCTCGGACCTGCTCGCCGGCGCTTCGGTGCTGGTGCTGACTCAGCTGGTGATGGTCGCCATCATGACCATGACACCGGTCCACCTGCACGACCACGGGCACAGCCCCGCCGCCGTGGGCCTGGTGATCGCCGTACATCTCGCGGCCATGTACCTTCCTTCACCCGTGACCGGCTGGCTGGTAGACCGCTACGGCGGGCCGGTACTGGCGACCGGCGCCGCGGTGGCCCTACTCGGCGCCGGCCTTCTGGGGGCGGTCGGCAACTCGGTCGGTGACCTCGCGGTGACCCTCGGCCTGGTGGGGCTCGGGTGGAACCTCGGACTGGTCAGTGGCACCGCGATTGTCACCGATGCCGTGGCCCCTGCCGGGCGGGCCCGGACCCAAGGGCTCGTCGATGTTGCCATCGCGATCTCCGGAGCCGCCGGGGGTACGGCGTCGGGCTTCGTCGTCGCCCTCGCGGGCTACTCCCACCTGGCCCTTGGTGGCGGACTGCTCGGCCTGGCCGTTCTGCCGGTGGTCCTGGTCGCCCCGAGAGCGGGCGGGGTCAGCCGCGCGCGAGCCGGCGTACTGCGAGCTCGGCCAGGAGTGCTGACCCGTCCGGCAGGACCGAGTCGTCGAAGTCGGCGAGCGGGGAGTGGTTGTCGGCGGCGAGGGCGGGATCCGCGGCGGCGCAGGCGCTGAGGTTCAGGTAGACGCCGGGGACCTCGTTGAGGACGTACGACATGTCCTCGGCGCCGCACCGCGGGTTGGGTCGTTCACGGAAGCGCTCCGGGCCGAACAGGTCGACGATGACGTCCCGCGCGAACCGGTACTCGTCCGGGTTGTTGACGGTGACCGGATAGCCGATCTGGTACTCCACCTCGGCGGTCAGCCCGTGCGCGGCCGCGAGCGACTCGACCAGCTGGACCGAGGTCCGCTGGATCTTGCTGCGCGACTGTTCGGAGAAGGTCCGGACGGTGGCGTCGAAGACGGCCTCGTCCGGGATGATGTTCTCCTTCGTGCCGCCGGCGATCCGGCCGACCGTCAGGACGACCGGGTCGAACACGTCGAACTGCCGCGTGATCATGGTCTGCAGCGCGCCGACCATCTCACAGGCGACCGGGATCGGGTCCTTGCCGCGGTACGGAGTGGATCCGTGCGTGCCCGCGCCCACGACGCGGACGTGCAGCTGGTCGGCCGCGGCCATGAAAGAACCGGGCCGGCTGCTCCACATCCCCAGCGGCTCGACCGCGGACCCGACGTGCAGGCCGTAGGCGGCGTCCGCCCGGCGCCCGGCCGCGTCGAGGACGCCCTCGCGGATCATGATCGGTGCGCCGCCGGTGGTCTCCTCGCCCGGCTGGAACATGAAGACCACGTCGCCGGCCAGCTCGTCGCGCAGTTCGTGCAGGATCTTGGCCGCGCCGACCAGGCCGGCCACGTGCAGATCGTGGCCGCAGGCATGCATCATCCCGGCGTGCTGGGAGCGGAACGGGACGTCCGTCCGCTCGGTCACGGGCAGCGCGTCCATGTCGCCGCGCAGCAGCACGACCGGACCTGGCCCGCCACCGCCCCGCAGGACCGCGGTGACCGAGGACAGCTCCTTGCCGAGCGTGATCTCCAGGTCGAGGCCGTCCAGAGCCGCGAGGACCAGGGCCTGGGTCTTCGGCAGGTCCAGGTCGTACTCGGGAACCTGGTGCAGGGCGCGGCGCAGCTCGACGATCTCGGTGCGGAACCGCTCGGCCAGAGCGACGGTGCTGCTCACGCCTGGTCCTTGGGGCCGAGGTCGAGGGCGGCCATCACCCGCTGGGCGCTGCTGCCGAGCTCGAGCAACTCGACCAAGTCGAGCCAGCGCTGCGGGTCGTGCACCTCGGCCGGCAGGGTGGCGTCGAACGTCCCGACCGGCGCGTCCTTGGCCACGGCAACGACCTTCGGCGCCACGTCCAGGTAGTCGCTCGCGTCCAGGATCTTCCGCTTCACCGAGGCCGACATCGGCGTCGACGGATCCGCGGCCGCCGTCCGGATCGCGGCCAGGTCGCCGTACGCCGTGACCAGCGACGCGGCCGTCTTCTCGCCGACCCCCTTCACGCCGGGCAGGCCGTCGGAGGCGTCACCGCGGAGCGTCGCGAAGTCGGCGTACCGGTTGGCGGGGATGTCGTACTTGGCCAGCAGCGCCTTCTCGTCGTACACCTCGGCCCGGCCGACCCCGCGGGCGGCGGTGTAGATCACCCGGATCCCGCGGGCGTCGTCGATCAGCTGGAACAGGTCACGGTCCCCGGTCACCACGTCCACCGGCATCGTGGCCTGGTGGGACAGGGTGCCGATCACGTCGTCGGCCTCGTGGTCGGCGGCCCCGACGATGGCGATGCCGAGCGCCTCCAGGCAGGCCCGGATGTAGGGCACCTGGACCTCCAGCCGGTCCGGGACGTCCTCGACCTGGTCGCCGCCGGAGGTGACGAACTCGACCCGCTGCGCCTTGTACGACGGGATCAGCTCGACCCGCCAGGACGGCCGCCAGTTGTCGTCCCAGCACGCCACCAGATGCGTCGGCCGGTGGTTCTCGACCAGCCGGGCGATGAAGTCGAGCAGGCCGCGGATCGCGTTGGTGGGCGTCCCGTCGGCGGCCTTCATCGTGTCCGGCACACCGAAGAAGGCGCGGAAGTACAGCGACGCGGTGTCGAGCAGCATCAGCCGCTGGGGGGTGGTCGTCTCAGCCATGGGGCGATGCTTTCATGCCGAAGGCGCTGGGCAGTAGGGTCATGCCCGTGGAGGAACTGGACCGCAAGATCGTCGGGCTGCTCGCCTCGGACGGCCGGATGAGCTTCACCGACCTCGGCAAGGCGACCGGCCTGTCGACGTCCGCCGTGCACCAGCGGGTGAAGCGGCTCGAGCAACGCGGCCTGATCCTGGGGTACTCGGCAACCATCGACCACGACGCGCTCGGCCTGCCGCTGACGGCGCTGATCTCGATCCGGCCGATCGACCCGTCCCAGCCGGACGACTCGCCGGAGCGGCTGCGCGACGTCCCCGAGATCGAGTCCTGCTACTCGGTGGCGGGCGATTCCAGTTACGTGCTGATCGTCCGGGTGGCGACCCCGGCCGCGCTGGAGGAGCTGCTCGCGGTGATCCGCGGCCGCGCCAACGTCTCCACCACGACCACGATCGTCCTCAGCACGCCGTACGAACGCCGGCCACCCGCGCTCTAGGCCCGCTCCATCTAGGCCGGGTCCGCCTTCTGCGCGAAGAAGGCGGCGTACCCGCGGTCCGGCCGGATCCCCGGCTCGGTCAGTTGCGCGGTCAGGGTGAGACCGGCTTCGGCCAGGGCTCCCACGATCACCTCGGGCCGGTACAGGTACGCGGTGTAGCTGACCGCGACGCCGTACGCCTTGCGTGGTTGCAGGGTCTCGTCCGCGCCGAAGTGGGTCCCGATCAGGACCCGTCCACCCGGCCGGAGGACGCGGCGGAACTCCTTGAACACCGCGGGCAGCTCGTCCTGGGGGATGTGCGAGATCGAGTACCAGGCGAGCAGGCCGCCGAGGGCGCCGTCGCGGTAGTCGAGGTCGGCCATCGATCCCACCTCGAACAGGATGCCGGGATGGTTCGCGCGGGCCAGCTCGACCATCTTCGGGGACAGGTCGATCCCGGACACGTCGCAGCCGGCCGCCTTCAGGAACCCGGTGGTCCGGCCGCCCCCGCAGCCGACGTCGACGATCGGGTCCCCGGTCAGCTCGGCGAACGCGACCAGCATGGCCCGCTCCAGCGGATTCCCCGCCATCCGGTCCTTCACCAACTCGTGGTAGGCACCCGCCACGTTGTCGTACGAAGACCTCGTGGCCGCCAGGTGATCAGTCACCCACGGAAGCGTAGCCGCCCGACCGCGCCCAGTACCCACCGGCACCGGGCCGCTGCGGCGTCAGACGAAGTCGAGCGGGACGTGGTCGCCGGCGGGGTACTCGATCTCGATCGGGTCGTCCGGGTGCACGACGCCACCGGTCCGCACGATCGACATCAGGCCGGCCCGGCGGGTGACGGAACCGTCCAGGTTCTTGCGGACCATGAGTTTCAGCAGCCCGGCGCCGAGGCCGTTGATCTGCGAGCAGGGAGCGCGGAGCCCGGTGGCTTCGACGACCGCCTCGGGGCCGAGGCGGAGCAACGCGCCCTGCGGGAGTCCGAGCAGGTCGATCCCGTGGGTGGTCACGTTCTCACCGAGCTGACCCGGCTGCACCTCGTGCCCGAGCCCGGCCAGCTCGGCCAGGAACTCGGCCTCCATCAGGTGCACCTGGCGGAGGTTCGGCCGGTGCGGATCGGTGCGGACCAGGTGGAGGTGCTGGACGGTCGTCCCGGCGTGCGCGTCGCCCTCGATCCCGTACCCGGCGATCAAGGTGATCGAGTCGGCGACCGGCTTGCTGAAGCTGTGCCGGTCGTCCCGGCTCACTGCGACCACGGATGCACCCATGCCGGCCATTCTCCGGGCCGGATGCAGGCCCGGAGAAGGCGGCCCGGGTGATCAGCCGATCTGGAGCAGCTTCTGCGCCTCGGCGGCGTCACGGGAAGCGGCCGCCCGGGCGGTGGCCTCGGCGAGGGTGTCGCCGGCGTGCTGACGCCACCAGTCCTGGCCCTCGGCCGGGAGCGAGTCGATCGGGTCGTAGTACTCGTACGTCCGGTTGAGCGCCTCGGGATCGGTGACCTCGATACCGGTGCGGTAGTTCTTCTTCCAGTACGAGATGCCGCGGACCTCGTCGTAGTCGGACAGCTGGTGGACCCAGCGCTTGCCGACGTACGGCACGTCGCAGACGATCCGCGGGGTGGCGAAACCGGGCAGGTACCCGAGGATGCCGTGCTGGAGATGCTGGGCGTCCTTCACCGACACCCGCCAGTGCTCCGAGAACGGGATCATGTCGCACATGTAGAAGTAGTACGGCGTGATCGTGGCGCCGTCGAGCAGGGCGAAGCACAGGTCCAGCAGTTGCGGGACCGAATCGTTGACGCCGCGCATCAGGACGCCCTGGTTCCGGACGTCGCGCAGCCCCGCCTCGAACATCGCCTTCGTCGCCTCGGCCACCAGTGGGGTGACCGACTGGGCCGCGTTCACGTGGGTGTGCATGGCGATCATCACGCCGCGCTCGCGGCCGATCCGCGCCACCCGCTCGACGCCGGCCCGGACGTCGTCGGACAGCCAGTGCTGCGGCATCCCCATCAGCGCCTTGGTGGCGAGCCGGATGTCGCGGATGTTCTCGATCTCCAGCAGGCTGGTGAGGAACGACTCCAGCCGTGGCCACGGCATGTTCGCGACGTCGCCGCCGGAGACGACGACGTCGCGGACACCCGGCGTCCGGCGCAGGTAGTCGAGCATGTCGTCGAGCCGCTGCTGCGGCTTGGTGACGAACTTCAGCTTGTCGATCACCGGCGTCGAGTTACCGACCAGGTCCATCCGGGTGCAGTGCCCGCAGTACTGCGGGCACGTCGGCAGGATCTCGGCGAGAACCTTGGTCGGGTAGCGGTGGGTCAACCCCTCCGTGGCCCACATCTCGTGTTCGTGCAGGGAGTCCCGGGTCGCGTGCGGGTGCGACGGCCAGTCGCTGCGGCGGTCGGTGAACAGCGGCAGCATGTACCGGCGGACCGGGTCGGCGTAGAACGCCTCGGTGTAGTTGTCCGCTCCGTTCGGCACGATCGTGTTCAGCATCTGCGGGGGCAGCAGCATCGACATCGTCGCCCGCTCGGCCTGGTCGCGCTCCAGGTCCTCGTAGACGCGGTCCTCGAGCAGGTCGCCCATCACGGCGCGCAACTGCTTGACGTTCTTCACGCAGTGGGCGCGCTGCCACTGCACCGAGCGCCATTCCTCCGCCGTGACGTCCTTCCAGCCGGGCAGCCGGGTCCAGTCCGGCTCGACCAGCTCCACCCGCTGGTACGCGTACGGCTGGCCGCCGAGGTGGTCGGCAGGCTCCGGAACGGCGCGTTCCGGGCTGATCAGATCAGTCACGAGAGTCCTCCGGGGGCTCCACGGGCATTACGGTCTCATGTGAGGATAACAAGAGAACTTCTCTCACATCCGTGAGTATGCCGCAAGATTTCCTCCGAGGTGGGCAATCAGTAGTATTTTGCCCGGCTCATCTCGGAGCCTGGAGAGTCGAGGAGGACCCGTGACGTCAAGCC
This sequence comes from Kribbella amoyensis, assembly GCF_007828865.1. Classification (NCBI taxonomy): domain Bacteria; kingdom Bacillati; phylum Actinomycetota; class Actinomycetes; order Propionibacteriales; family Kribbellaceae; genus Kribbella; species Kribbella amoyensis. The sequence continues at coordinate 5,776,615 of NZ_VIVK01000001.1, read as the reverse complement.
CAGTCGGACTGCACCGCGTACTCGAGCCGGCCGGCGTGCTGCCGCAGGCCGCGGCGCGGCTGGACGCGCGCCCGCAGCTGTGGCCGGACGAGGTCCGGATCGCCGTCGAGCGGCTGAACCTGGACGCGGCCTCGTACCGTCAGCTCGCCGAGGCGCACGGTCACGACGGGGCCGCGGTCCGCGAGGCCGTGCTCGGCATCGTCGAGCAGCGCGGCAAGATGCAGAACCCGGTCACCGGGTCCGGCGGCATGCTGGTCGGCGTCGTCGACGAGGTCGGCCCGGAGTCGCCGCTCGGGCTGCAGCCGGGGGATCGGGTCGCCACTTTGGTGTCGCTGACCCTGACGCCGCTGCGGATCACCGACGGCCTGGCCCGCTGGGACGGCCAGGGTGAGCAGGTCCCGGCCGAGGGGACCGCGATCCTGTTCGCCCGCTCGATCGTCGCCAAGCTGCCCGACGACCTGCGGCCCGAGCTCTCGCTGGCCGTGATGGACGTGTGTGGCGCGCCCGCTCTGACCGCCCGGGTGGTCCGCCAGTATGTCGACAAAGGCACAAAACCTGTCGTGTCAGTTATTGGCGGCGCAGGGAAAAGTGGCTCACTCTCGCTGGCCGCGGCCCGGCAGGCCGGTGCGGCCAGGACGATCGGCGTCGTGCCGGTCGAGCGTGAAAGGGAGACCCTGACCGCGGCCGGACTGGCCGACGTGGTCGCGCTCGCCGACGCGCGGGATCCGGTCGCGCTGGCCCAGGCGGTCGAGGAGGCCGGGGGACCGGCGGACATCACCGTGGTCTGCGTCGACGTCCCCGGGTGCGAGCACGGCGCGGTCCTCGCCACGGCGGCCGGCGGGACGGTGATCTTCTTCTCGATGGCCACCTCGTTCTCCGCCGCCGCACTCGGTGCCGAAGGGCTCGCTGCCGACGTCACGATGCTGGTCGGCAACGGGTACGTCCCGGGTCACGCCGACTTCGCGCTCGACCTGTTGCGGAGCGAGCCGGGTGTCCGTGGTCTGTTCGACAGCAGGCTGGCGGAGGATTAGGCCTGTGCGCACACTTCTGACGAACGGTTCCGTCTACTCTCCCGCCGACCCCCACGCGACCTCGATCGCGATCGACGACGGCGTGGTCACCTGGCTCGGCGACGACACCGGCGCGGCGTCGTACGCGAACGGCGCGGACGAGGTGATCGACCTGCGCGGCAAGCTGGTCACGCCCGCGTTCGTCGACGCGCACGTACACGCCGCGCAGACCGGGGCGCTGCTGACCGGGCTCGACCTCATCGGCACGACCAGCCTCACCGAAGCGCTCGACCGGCTCGCCGCGTACGCCGCGACGCTGGCGCCCGACGCCGTGATCGACGGCGCGGGCTGGGACGAGACGAAGTGGCCCGAGGGCCGGCCGCCCACCGCGGAGGAGCTGGACCGGGCCGCTGCTGGACGGCGCGTCTACCTGTCCCGGGTGGACGGTCATTCGGGCGTCATCTCGTCCTCGCTGGCGGCCGCGGTCGACGGGCTCGCGGGGCGCGAGGGGTACGACAGCACCGGCCGGGTCGAGCGGGACGCGAACCACGCCGTCCGGGACGCGCTGAGCGAGCTCGTGACCGCCGACCAGCGACTGGAGTACGCGCGAGCCGCCGTCCGCGCGATGGCGGCCAAGGGGATCGGCGCCTTCCACGAGATGGCCGCACCGCACATCGGCCCGCTCTGGGAACTACCGCTGGTCCGCCAGGCCGCCGACGAGCTCGGTCTGGCGGCCACCCTGTACTGGGGTGAGAGGGGCGTCTTCGACAACGTCACCGAGTACGGCCTCGCCGGGCTCGCGGGCGACCTGAACGCCGACGGCGCCCTGGGATCGCGGACCGCGGCACTGCGGGAGCCGTACGCCGACCGCCCGGGCCACCGCGGTCACGCGTACCTGACGGCCGAGCAGATCGCCGAGCACGTGATCGCGTGTACCGAGAAGAACGTGCAGGCGGGCTTCCACTGCATCGGAGATGTTGCCCTGGACAACATCGCGCGCGGGTTCGAGCTGGCCGCCGAGAAGGTCGGCGTGCAGGAGCTCGTCGCCGCCCGGCACCGGCTGGAGCACGTCGAGATGGTCGACGAGGCCGCGATCGCCACCCTCGCGCGGTGTGGTGTCGTCGCGAGTGTGCAGCCGATGTTCGACGCACTGTGGGGCGGACCGGACGACATGTACGCCGAGCGTGTCGGCGACCGCTGGCAGGGGATGAACCCGTTCGGTTCGCTGGCCCGGTCCGGGGTCGTGCTGGCCTTCGGCTCCGACGCGCCGGTCACCGAGCTCGGTGGCTGGGAGGCCGTCCGGGCGGCCGCGTTCCATCACAGCCCGGCCGAGCGGATCACCGTCCGGGCCGCGTTCCAGGCCCACACCCGCGGTGGTTGGCGGGCGGCCGGGATCGACGACGCCGGCGTGCTCGCCCCCGGGACCGCGGCGACGTACGCGGTCTGGGAGAGCGACGCCGACCTCGTCGTGCAGACGCCGGACGAGCGCGTCGCGGCGTGGTCGACGGACCCGCGCGCCGGCGTACCGGTGCTGCCAGACCTCAGTGACCAGGCTCCTGTGCCGACCTGTCTGCGGACCTCCGTGGGCGGGCGGCTCGTGTACGACTCCGAAGGATGGTCGTCGTGACCCGTGCAGTGAAGAAGCTCGACCTCGACCCGGTCACCGTGCGGAAGGCGCGCAGCCTGGCCCGCAAGGCCGGCCGGCCGATCGTCAACCTGGCCCGGCAGCACACCACGGTCTCGGTCGAGCGAGCCGTACTGCGGCTGGCCGGGCTGACCGGCGCCGACAGCGAAGGCATCCCGTGGGTGAACCGGCTCGCGGACACCGTGCGCGCCGACGTCGGCCTGGAACACGGTCTCGCCCTGCCGGTCTGGGGCGCCCTGGTCCGCGGTGAGGCCGAGGACCTGTCCGTCCTCGCCCAGAAGGCGGCCTCCGGCTCGGTCACGTTCCGGCTGCCCGAGGGCCGGGACGCGGTCCGCGCGCGCTCGGCGGCCCGGAAGGCCGCGACCGCCGGGATGCGGCGGGTGGACGCCCGCCGGCGGGAGCGCGACCGGTTGGTCAAGCGGCACGGCGATCCCGAGCAGCGGCCGTGGATCTACCTGATCGTGGCGACCGGCGACATCTACGAGGACATCCCGCAGGCCCAGGCGGCCGCGCGTGAGGGCGCCGACATCATCGCGGTGATCCGCTCGACCGGGCAGTCCCTGCTCGACTACGTCCCCGAGGGCGCGACCCGCGAGGGCTTCGCCGGGACGTACGCGACCCAGGAGAACTTCCGGCTGATGCGGGCCGCGCTGGACGAGTCGTCCAAGGAGCTCGGCCGCTACGTCCGGCTGACCAACTACGCGTCCGGGCTGTGCATGCCGGAGATCGCGACGCTGGCCGGCCTGGAACGGCTGGACATGATGCTGAACGACTCGATGTACGGCATCCTCTTCCGCGACATCAACCCGATCCGCACCTTCGTCGACCAGCGGTTCAGCCGGCAGATCCACGCCCGCGCGGGGATCATCATCAACACCGGCGAGGACAACTACCTGACCACCGCGGACGCCGTCGACGCCGCGCACACGGTCACGGTGTCCCAGTTGCTGAACGAGTACTTCGCGAAGGAGGCCGGGCTGGCCGACTGGCAGCTCGGGCTCGGGCACGCGTTCGAGATCAACCCGGACCTGCCCGACTCGTTCCGGCTCGAACTGGCGCACGCGATGCTGGCCCGCCAGCTGTTCCCGGACGCGCCCTTGAAGTGGATGCCGCCGACCCGGCACATGACCGGCGACGTCTTCCGCGGATACCTGCTGGACGGGTTCTTCAACCTGGCCGGTGCGATGACTGGGCAGGGCATCCTGTTGGTCGGGATGATGACCGAGGCCGTGGTCACGCCGTGGATCTCCGACCGCGACCTGGCCCTGCAGAACGTCCGCTACGTCCTGGGGGCCGCGGGCAACCTGCACGAGGACTTCCGGCCGGAGCCCAGCGGCTTCATCGCCCAGCGCGCCCGGCAGGTACTGGCCGAGTCGGTCGAGCTGCTGGAGGAGATCGTCGACGACGGTCTGCTGAACGCGATCGGCGACGGCACCTTCGGCCTGATGCGCCGCCCGCAGGACGCCGGCCGTGGTCTCGAGGGCGTGGCGAAACGCTCCGACGCGTACTACAACCCCGCGATCGAGCTGCTGGAGGAGGGCCAGTGAGCATCATCAGGCCGTACGGCGACACCACCGGCGACGGGATGGTGCAGCTGTCGTTCACGTTGCCGATCCCGCACGACAAGCGGGCCGAGGGCGCCGCCGTGCAACTGGCGAACAAGATGGGCATCGACCCCGCGCTCGTCGTGCACAGCAAACCGATGGGCCCGGACTTCACCTTCTTCGTCGTCTACGGACCGGTGCACCACCTGGTCGACCCGAGCAAGGTCGAGGTGATCGAGCGGGACTACCCGCTGCTGTCGCCGAAGGAGGCGAACCTCGCCATCCGCAAGGGACTGCGCCGCCGGCTGACCGTGGTCGGTGCCTGTATCGGGACCGACGCGCACACCGTCGGGATCGACGCGATCATGAACATCAAGGGCTTCGCGGGGGAGAAGGGCCTGGAGTACTACCGCGAGCTCAAGGTGGTCAACCTCGGCGCCCAGGTCGCGGTCCCGGAGCTGGTGCGGCGCGCGAAGGCGGAGAAGGCGGACGCGATCCTGGTCTCGCAGGTGGTCACCCAGCGGGAGGCGCACGTGCTGAACACCAAGGAGATGTCGGCCGCTTTCCGGGAGGCGTACCCGGAGCACACCCGCCCGGTATTGGTTGCCGGAGGCCCCCGTTTTACCGAGCAGATGGCGGCCGAACTCGGCGTGGACCGGGTGTTCGGCCGCGGCACCACCCCGGGCGAGGTGGCCAGCTACCTGGTCGACGCCCTGGTCACCCGACGTACCCGGACGCCGAACAGGAGAACCGCATGACCAAGGCCGAGGTCGGTCTCACCGTCACCCACCGCCGGTACGTGCCGTACAGCCACGCGCACTACGCCGGCCACCTGGTCGACGGGGCGTACGTGCTCGGGTTGTTCGGTGACGTGGCGACCGAGGTGTGTATCCAGGCCGACGGGGACGAAGGGCTGTTCGCCTCCTACTCCGACGTGCAGTTCCTGCAGCCGTTGCGGGCCGGCGACGTGGTCGAGGTGACGGCGACGATCACCCGGGTCGGCAACCGGAGCAGGGAGATCGAGTTCGCCGCGGCCGTGGTCTGCCGGGGCCGGCCGGACGTGTCGGAGTCGGCGGCCGAGGTCGTGGACCCGCCGTTGCCGATCACCCGCGCCACCGGGACGGTCGTCGTTCCGGTCCGGTGACAATTAGTTGCCCTGGGTAACGATCACGTGGAGTGCCGAGACGGCTCTGTAACGTGACATCGGCCCGGATCGGCCGTTGAACAAGGAGCCGGGGCAAATGTGTTACAACGCTTTGAAGGAGACCCTGGAGAGGTTGACACCGTCGTCGGGAGCGAGCATCGTTTTGGGGGTCGTCATCTCCCGTTTCTCCGACGGGAACCAGAAGTTCGGCTACCGGATGATCCCGCGACGCTGACCAGGCCAGTGCCAGGCCTGAGTCGACGGGGGCTGAGATCGCCGGTGGTTAGCCCCCCGCGGGGCAGAGGTGGAAGAGGCTCGGTGCCCAGTAGACAACAGCCGGGCGGATCGCATCCAGCGACTTCGTCGGTTGGTCCGAAGGGCCGCCGAGCCTCTTTCCTCTCTGGACTCTGACCGCGCCTTGGCCGTGACGGATACCTTCGTTGTACCGTCATGCGACCGGCACCCGGCCGGACGGTGAGGCCAGGAGGTGCCTGAGTGGATCGGCTGAGGGCGTTCGGACGTCTGCTGCCCCGACTGGTCGTCGCGATCGGGGCCGGCGCCCTGCTCGGTCTGGCCTTCGAGCCGCACGACTATCCCTGGCTCGCCGTGGTTGCCGTCCCGCTCTTCCTCGCCACCCTCGACGGAGTCTCGGTGAAGGCCGGCATCCTGATCGGTGCCGGCTTCGGGATCACCTACTACTCGGTCCTGGTGCCCTGGCTCAGTGTCATCGGCGGCGACGCCGCGATCGCGCTGGCGATCCTGGAGGGCTTGTTCTACGCGGTGTTCGGCGCGTTCGCGAGCCAGGCGCTCAGGCACAGACTGTGGATGCTGTGGATTCCGTGCCTGTGGGTGGCCACGGAGTACGCGACCGCTTCGGTGCCTTTCGGCGGGTTCCCGTGGGGCCGGCTGGCCTGGGCGTTCGCCGACTCGCCGGTCGGCAAGCTCGCTTCCCTGGTCGGGATCCCCGGCCTCAGCTTCGCGATCGCGTTGCTCGGCGTCCTGGCGTACGCCGTGCTCCGGCGGCGCAGCAAGCTCGGTCTGCGGGTGGTCGCCCTGGTCGCCGGGGTGGCGATCGTGGGCGGCAGCGCGCTGATCTCGCTGGACACGGCGGGCAACGGCAAGACCGTGACGGCCGCGATGGTGCAGGGCAACGTGCCGGGCAAGGGCCTGGAGTTCCTCGGCCGGGCCCGGACCGTGACCCGCAACCACCTGGCCGCGACGCTGGAGCTGCAGGAGCGCGTCAAGGCCGGGTCCCAGGTGAAGCCCGACATCGTCATCTGGCCGGAGAACTCCACCGACATCGACCCGTTCCGGGATCCCGAGACCAAGGCCGACATCGAGCAGGCGGTCAAGGCCGTCGGCGTACCGATCCTGGTCGGCGCCGTGCTCGAGGGTCCGGGTGACAACGAGCGTCAGACCACCGGGGTCGTCTGGGATCCGGTGACGGGTCCCGGCCAGGTCTACGCGAAGCGGCACCCGGTTCCGTTCGGCGAGTACATCCCGTTCCGCGAGCAGCTGCTGCCGTACATCAAGCGGCTGGAGATGGTCGGCCGGCAGACCGCGCCCGGCAAGGTGCCTGGGGTGCTGCCGATCAACGGGGTCACCTACGGCGACGTGATCTGCTTCGAGGTCGCGTACGACGACGTGGTGTCGGACGTGATGAAAGGCGGCGCCCAGATCCTCGTGGTGCAGACGAACAACGCCACCTACGGCGGGACCGGCCAGCCCGAGCAGCAGTTCGCGATCACCCGGATGCGCGCGATCGAGACCGGCCGGACCGTGCTGATCGCGTCCACCTCCGGGATCTCCGGGGTGGTCCGGCCGGACGGGACCGTCGAGCACAAGTCGGGCCAGTTCGTCCCGGACGTGTATGTCGCCTCGGTTCCGGCCCGCGATGCCCATACCCTGGCCACCCGGCTCGGCGGCTGGCCGCAGTGGATCTTGACCGGGCTGGGGATCATGGGAGCAGTGGTGGCGCTGGTGTCCCGGCGCCGGCGGACCGACCCCGACCCGGGGACGCCGCCGGCCGCGACGCCGAGCCGGGAGAAGATCCCGGCCTGACCCGCGGCCGCCGGGACGACGCGAGGAGAGGCAACAGCAGTGAGCACGCCGGACGGACACCCCGACCAGCCCGGGACCAGCGGGTCCCGCTGGGCCGAACTGGGCGAGATCCTGGTGATCATCCCGACCTACAACGAGGCCGAGAACCTCGAACCGATCGTCGGCCGGCTCCGCGCCGCCGTGCCGGAGGCGCACGTCCTGATCGCCGACGACAACTCGCCCGACGGCACCGGGGAGCTGGCCGACAAGCTGGCCGCCGGTGACGACCACGTCCACGTCCTGCACCGGCAGGGCAAGGAGGGCCTCGGCGCTGCGTACATCGCGGGCTTCCGCTGGGGTCTCGAGCACGGGTACGGCGTCCTGGTCGAGCACGACGCGGACGGTTCGCACCAGCCGGAGCAGCTGGACCGGTTGCTGGACGCACTGCGTGACGCGGACCTCGTCCTCGGGTCGCGGTACGTCCGCGGTGGCGCGGTCGAGAACTGGCCGAAGTCGCGGGAGATCCTCAGCCGGGGCGGCAACATCTACACCCGGATCGCGCTCGGCATCCCGCTGCGCGACGCGACCGGCGGGTACCGCGCGTTCCGCCGGGAGACGCTGGAGGGGCTCGGCCTCGACCAGGTGGCGTCCGCGGGGTACTGCTTCCAGGTCGACCTGGCCTGGCGGGCGCTGAAGGCCGGGTTCCGGGTGGTGGAGGTGCCGATCACCTTCGTCGAGCGGGAACGCGGCAAGTCCAAGATGTCGCAGGCGATCGTGCTCGAGGCGATGGCCCGGGTCGGCCGGTGGGGCCTGGCGCACCGCGCCCAGCAGGTCAAGGGCCTGTTCGGCGCGGCCGGGAAGGGGTGACCGATGCCGTGGTTCGTGGCAGTGGCGTTGCTGGTGGTGCCGATCGTGGAGATCTTCGTGATCATCCAGATCGGTCAGGTGATCGGTGGCTGGCCGACGGTCGGGCTGTTGCTGGTGGAGAGCGCGCTCGGGGCCTGGCTGATCAAGCGTGAGGGCCGCCGTGCCTGGAACGCGTTGCAGACGTCCTTCCAGACCGCGCGGATGCCGGGCAAGGAGCTGGCCGACGCGGCGCTGATCCTGGTCGGCGGCACGCTGCTGCTGGCGCCGGGATTCGTCACCGACGTCTTCGGCTTCTTCTTCGTGCTCCCGTTCACCCGGCCGCTCGCCCGGCGGGTGCTGGCGGCGATCCTCGGCCGCCGGATCGTCGCCCAGCTCGGCGGCAATCCGATCACCGGCTTCATGCCAGGCGGCTACAAGCCGCCGACCGCCGAGCAGGCCGAGGCCCAGCGGCGCCGCAACGAGGACATCGTCCAGGGCGAGGTCGTCGACCCCGACAAGAAGCAGGACAAGTAGCCGGCCACGGCTCCAGCGGGGGAGCCGGCCGGTTGTTCCGGACATGACGAACGGGCCGTCCGCCGCGTAGTGCGGTGGACGGCCCGTTCGATGCTGTCAGGCTGTGCGCTTGCCGCCGCCGGTGGGGCGGTTGCGGTGGAGGTGGGCCGGGCCGATCTCGCCGTTGCGGAGCAGTTGCACGCGCTCGGCGAGCAGCTCCTCCAGCTCCGAGATGCTGCGCCGCTCGCGCAGCATGTCCCAGTGGGTGCGGGCCGGCTTCTCCTGCTTCGGCTCCGGCTTCTCACCGGTGGAACGGGCGGCCTCGTTGCCGCAGTGCGGGCACTCCCAGACGGCGGGCACCTCGGCGTCGTGCGCCATGGTGACCTCGACCACGTGACCGCGTGGGCAGTCGTACGTGATCGTCTGACGCGGCGCGAACTCGACGCCACGGTCGTCCTCGAAGCTGACCCCACCCAGCCCCGAACCACGCAGAACGCGATTAGACATGTCAAACCTCCGAGTTTCGTCATCCGTGCCAACGGTCGGCCGACCCGGATCATTCCCATTTTGGCATGCCCGAGCCCCCGGTACGCACCTGACACAACTGTCATGACCCGGTGTCACCAGGCGTACACACATCACTGTGTGTCGCAAGCCACACCGGGGTCGACCCGAATTTTTCACAGCCAGTTGCCAGGATTCCCCGATCCATTCCTCAGCAACCGTCCCTAGCGTGCGGCTCCATGGTCCTCCCACGCCACAAGCTCCGTGGCCTCAGCCTGCTCAACGTCGCCCTCGTCGCGATCGTCCTGGCCATCGCCGTCACCTCCTACCTGCTGTTCTTCCGCGACGAGTCCGAGGCCGCGAGGACGGCGCGGCCGACCGTCGCCGTGGCCCGCGGGGACGTGACCGCGAGCGTGAGTTCGAGCGGCACCCTGCAGAGCTCGCGGTCGGCGTCGCCGCAGTTCGAGACCGCGGGCACCGTGACCGCGGTGTACGTGAAGGTCGGCCAGGTGGTCGCCAAGGGCGCGGCGATCGCGAAGATCGACGCCACCGCGGCGCGGCGGCAGGTCCGGATCGCCGAGCAGAACCAGATCGCGGCGAACAACTCGGTCGAGGCGGCGCAGGAGTCGCTCGACGACGCCGAGGAAGCCGCGGACGCGGCCGAGTCCAGCCCGAGCCCGACGCCTGCTCAAGGTCAGCAACAGGGCCAGTCTCAGCAGACCCAGGATCCGGCGATCGTGGTGACGAACGCGAAGGCGAGCCTGGCCCGGGCGAAGGCCGACAAGGAGCAGGCGGACCAGAACGCCGAGGCCGCCCAGGCCGCCGTCGACGCGACCACGCTGCGGGCGCCGATCGCGGGCACGGTGACCGCGGTCAACGGGTCGGTCGGCTCGGTCGCCGGCGGATCAGGCTCAGGTACAGGGTCAGGGTCCGGTGGTTCGTCCGGCCAGACCGGGAGCTCAGGCTCGACCTCAGCTCAAGCCACCACCACCGGCGGGTTCGTCGAGCTCGCCGATCTGAAGTCGCTGCAGGTCGTCGCCGCGTTCCCGGAGGCGGACGCGATCAAGATCAAGGCCGAGCAGGCGTCCACCGTCACGCTGAACGCCGACCCGGGCAGGACATTGACCGCCACCCTGGTCGCGGTCTCGCCGACCCCGACCACCACGAACGGCGTGGTCTCGTACTCGGCGACCTTCAGCCTGGCCAAGCTCCCGGCCGAGGCGCGGATCGGGCAGACCGCGAACGTCACCGTCCAGACCGCGAAGGCGGCGAACGCGCTGCACGTGCCGACGATGGCGATCGCGACCAGCGGGACGACGAACACCGTGACGCTGGCCGACGGACAGAGCCGCGAGGTCCAGGTCGGGGTCCGCGGCGACAGCTACACCCAGGTCACGTCCGGACTCGACGAGGGTGAGCAGATCCAGCTGCTGCAGGGCGCGATCGGCACCGGGGCGGCGGGCCAGGGTGGGCAGGGCCGGACCGGGCAGTTCCCGGGTGGTCAGCTCCCCGGTGGCCAGGGTGGCGGGCAGGGCGGCTTTGGTGGGGGAGCGAACCGTGGCCGGTGACGCCCTGATCGAGATCAAGGACGTCACCAAGACCTACGGAGCCGGCGAGACCGCGGTGCACGCGCTGCGCGGGGTGTCGCTGCGGGTCCGGTCCGGCGAGTACGTCGCGGTGATGGGGTCGTCCGGCTCCGGCAAGTCCACGCTGATGAACATCCTCGGCTGTCTCGACGTCCCCAGCCGCGGCGAGTACTGGCTGGACGGGACGAACGTGGCCCGGTTGTCGGAGGATCAGCAAGCGCTCGTCCGCGGCCGCAAGATCGGGTTCGTCTTCCAGTCGTTCAACCTGATCCCAAGGACCACGGCGCTCGCGAACGTCGAGCTGCCGCTGACGTACGCACACCTGCGCCGGACCGACCGGCGGCAGCGGGCTCGTCGCGCACTCGAACTGGTCGGCCTGGCCGATCGCGAGGACCACCGGCCGAATGAGCTGTCCGGTGGTCAGCAGCAGCGGGTAGCGATCGCCCGGGCGCTGGCAACCGGCCCCCGGATCCTGCTGGCCGACGAGCCGACCGGGAACCTGGATGCGCGCTCCACCGACGAGGTGCTCGGCATGTTCGACGAGCTGAACGCCGACGGCCGCACGGTCGTGGTGATCACGCACGAGGACGAGGTGGCCCGGCGGGCGCGCCGGCTGATCCAGGTGTCCGACGGCCGGATCGTCGCCGACGAGGTGACCCGCTGATGTCACCTCGCGATCTGTTCGGGGCCGCGCTGCGTGGTCTCGGGGCGAACAAGCTCCGCTCTCTGCTGACCGTACTCGGGGTCGCCATCGGCGTCGGCGCGGTCATCGTCCTCGTTGCGGTTGGCAACGGTTCGGGGAAGGCGGTGCAGGATCGGCTGGAGGCGATGGGGACGAACCTGCTCACCGTCTCGACCACGGGAGGGGGCGGCGGGTTCGTCCGCGGCCAGGCCGGCCCGTCGGCGCAGCAGTACGCCCTGTCGATGGAGGACGCCGAAGCACTGGCCGATCGGCGGCTCGCCCCCGACGTGGCCGCGGTCGCGCCGGTGATGACGAGCTCCGGTACGGCGACCAACGGCGACACCAGCTACACCGTCAACCAGGTGATCGGGACGACCCCGGAGTACCTGCCGGCCACGAACACGCCGGTCGGGTCCGGCCGCTCGTTCACCCAGCAGGACGTGGACTCGTCCCGGCGCGTGGTCCTGCTCGGTCAGACGGCGGCGTCGGAGTTGTTCGGCCGGCCGGCGGCCGCGGTCGGCCAGACGGTCAAGCTGGGGGCGATCGACTTCACCGTGCTCGGGGTGCTGGCGAGCAAGGACAGCACCGGATTCGCCGATCCGAACGCGGCCGTGATCGTGCCGATCAGCACGCTGCGCGCGACCCAGGCCGGGTACGGCGCACTGAGCCAGCTGGTCGTCCAGGCGGCCGGCAAGGACCGGGTCGACCTGGCCCAGGCCGAGGTGACCCAGTTGCTCGCAGCCCGGCACCAGGTCCCGGCGAACCAGCCCTCGCCGTTCCGGATCACCAACTCCGCGCAGATCCTGCAGACCAGCCAGGACACCGCGGCGACCTTCACCGCGCTGCTGGCCACGGTCGCCGCGATCAGCCTGATCGTCGGCGGCATCGGGGTCACCAACATCATGCTCGTCACGGTCACCGAACGGACCCGGGAGATCGGGATCCGCAAGGCGCTCGGTGCGCGGCGGCGGGCGATCCTCGGCCAGTTCCTGATCGAGGCCACCTTGCTGAGTCTGCTCGGCGGCGCGGTCGGCGTGGCCGCCGCGCTGGTGGTCAGCCGGTTCCAGCTGGCCGGGGTGCAGCCCGCGCTGGTGCCGTCGTCGATCGCGCTCGCGTTCGGCGTGTCCGCGGCCGTCGGGTTGTTCTTCGGCAGCATGCCCGCGCACCGGGCCGCCGGTCTCCGTCCCATCGACGCCCTCCGTCACGAATGAGAAAGGTCCAGCCATGAGCTCGCAGTCCCCGGACGATTTCGCCCAGATCGGCTCCGACGAGGAGGTCGACGCCGCCCTGCGCCCGAAGCAGACGCTCAACCTGCCGCTGGCGACCGCGATCCTGACCGGGATCGTCGTCCTCGCGGTCGGTCTCGCCGGCGGCGCCGGCCTGCACGCGGCGTTCGCCTCCGACTCGGCCCAGCCCCAAGCGGGCGGTCGCGGCCTCGGTGGGTACGGCACCTTCCGCGGCCAAGGCGGCGGTCCGGGCCAGGGTCCGGGTGGCCAAGGGGGGAACGCGGCGATCGGGACCGTGGTGTCGGCGACCGGCCAGCAGGTGGTGGTGAAGACCCAGAACGGCGACGTGACCGTCAAGATCACCGGCGACACGGCGTACGAGATCACCAGCAAGGGCACCGCGGCCGACCTGAAGACCGGCCAGCAGGTCGTCGTCAGCGGCGAAACCACCGACGGCACCCTGACCGCCCGCACGATCCGGCAGGGCAACCTCCCGGCCGGCGGCTTCGGCCGGACCCCGAACCCGTCGGCGTCACCGCGCTGAGGCCCGGACCTCCACCACTCCCCAACCGCTGGGCGGATGCCGTGGTCGGCCTCCGTCCAGCGTGGAACCCGACTGCACCGTGGACTTGATGAGTGCTGGAGGTCCGCCCGGTCAGACCAGGGTCGGTTGGGTGTTGCCGGCTTCGGCGATGCCGCGGCGCATGTCGACGCGGGTGAGCAGGACCAGGCCGACCAGGAAGAAGAGGCCGAGGGCAACGATCGCGGGGCGGTACGAACCGGTGATCTGGTGGACCAGGCCGAAGACCAGGGTGCCGAGCCAGGAGGTACCGCGCTCGCCGGCCTGGTACAGGCTGAAGTACTCCGCCTCGCGGCCCTTCGGGATCAACTGGCTGAACGCGGACCGGGACAGCGCCTGGGTGCCGCCGAGGACGATGCCGATCGCGACGCCCATCGCGAGGAACGGCACGATCTGGCCGGCCGGCAGCAGGAATCCGGCGATCACGATCAGCATCCAGACGACCAGGCCGCCCATGATCGTGCGCTGCGACCCGTACCGGCGGGCGAACCGGCCGAACGCGAGCGCGCCGAAGAACGCGACGAGCTGAACCAGCAGGATCGTCGCGATCAGCACCTGCGTCTCGAACCCGAGCTGCTTCTCGCCGTAGGTGGACGAGACCGAGATGACGGTCTGGATCCCGTCGTTGAAGAACAGGTACGCGACCAGGAACAGCAGCGTCATCGGGTACGCGCGCAGGTGCCTCAGCGTGGCCGCGAGCTGGCCGAAGCTCTGCCGGACCAGGCTGCCGCTACGGACCGGGACGACGGCGGCGGGTGGACGGTTGCGGAGCCGCACGAACGGGATGAACGTGAACAGGCCCCACCACAACCCCGCACTGAGCAGACTCAACCGGACCGCGGTGCTCTGGCTCATCCCGAGCGCGTCGTGCGCGGTGACGACGCCGAGGTTGATCGCGAGCAGGATGAACCCACCGAGGTACCCTAGCGCCCACGCCCGCGAGGACACGTCGTCGCGGTCGTCGGGTGGAGCGATGTCGATCAAGATCGAGTCGTAGACGACCAGCGAGGACCCCAGACACAGGTTGCCGATGAACAGCAACAGCGCCCCGAGCGCCCACCGGCCGTCGGCGACGAACACCATGCAGCTCGCGGCCAGCGCGCCGGTCCAGGCGAACCCGCACATCAGCAGCTTCTTCCGCGGCGTCCGGTCCGCGATCGCGCCGACCACGGGCAGGAAGAGCGCGGACACCAGGGTCGCGACGGTCACGACGTAGAACGCGAGCGACCCGGGGGAGACGCCGAGCCCGAGGATCTCCAGGTTGGTGCGGCAGGGATTGTCGGTCGTTCCGACCCGCCCGCACGCGGCGGTCTCGGCGACCGAGGTGAGGTACGGGGCGAAGAGCACGGTGCCGGTGGTGGTGACGTAGCCGGAGTTGGCCCAGTCGTACAGGCTGAAGCCCCAGTACTCACGCGAGTCGACCGCAGCCGGAGCGGAGAGCAATCCCATGCGCGGAAGTCTGACAGGTCGAACCGCCGGCAGGTGACATCCCCGATAACACTTCAGTAGCTCGGGGCGGACGGTGTTGCCGACTGCCGGCGGTGGGGCCTCACGTCAGGCGACAGCGGTGGCCTCGAGCTCGACCAGCAGGTCGGGGAGCGCGAGCCGGGTCACCCCGAGCATCGTGGTGGGCGGTGCGACGCCGACGCGGCCCAACCGCGACGCCAGGACGCCGTAGTGCTGGAAGAGCAGGTCCACGTCCGTGGTGTAGACGGTCAGCCGGACGACGTTCGGGAGGGACAGGCCGGCGTCGCCGAGTACGGTCTCCAGGTTGTCGAGGCTCAGGGCCAACTGGGCCGCCAGGTCGTCCGGGTGCTGCGGTTTGCCTTCGGCGCTCATCGCGGTCTGCCCGGAGCAGTACAGGGTCCGGGTGTGCCCGGTGACCACCTCTGCCTGGTTGTACCCGAGCTCCACCGACCACGGCCACGGGTTGACCGCGGTACGTTCCACTGCCATTTCAGCTCCATTCGGTGCGTTGCTGTTGGTGCTGAAAGCCTGGCAACGATTCACGACACCCTGTGTCGTGTATGCCGGTAGGGTTTCCGGATGCGTGCCGATCGGCTGGTCTCGCTGGTGCTGCTCCTGCGTCAACGCGGTCGGTTGTCCGCGGCCACGTTGGCCCGCGAGCTGGAGGTGTCCACGCGGACGGTGCTGCGCGACATCGAGGCGCTGTCCGCGGCCGGGATACCGGTGTACGCCGAGCGGGGGCGGTACGGCGGGTTCGAGTTGTTGCCCGGGTTCCAGACCGAGCTGACCGGGCTGAATCACGACGAGGCGCTTGCGTTGCTGGTCGCCGGATCCCGACGAGGCGCTCAGGTCTTCGGCCTCGGATCAGCTCTTGCCTCGGCGATGCTCAAGATCCTCGACGCTCTCCCGGAAGAGCAACGCGCCACCGCGGCGGGTGCGGTCCAGCGGCTGCTCATCGACCCCGAGACCGACCTCCTGTCCCGCCGTCAGGTTGTCGAGGAGGAACTGCCTGATCCGGTGGTGGGGGAGATCCGGCGGGCGGTGTTCGCGGGTCATCGGCTCCGGCTCCGGTACGCGGCTGTGGGTCAGGAGGCGACGTGGAGGACGGTGGACCCGATCGGGCTGGTGACTGTCCGGCAGCAGGGCTATCTCCTGGCGACGAAGGCGGGCGAGGACCGCACGTACCGGCTGTCGCGGGTGCAGGCGGCCGAGGAGCTCGACGAGCTGGCCGAACGCCCGGAAAGGATCGACCTGGAGCGAGCGTGGCAGGAGAGGAGCACCCGGTTTCGCACCGGCGGCGACCAGGTGGCGGTGAAGCTCCGGCTGAACCCGGCGCGCCGCGAGCAGCTTGTTCGTACCGCCTTGGCTGTCCTCTCCGAAAGCCTCGAAGATGACGGCCGGCTTGTTCTGGAGGTCACCTTCCAAGACAAGAGACACGCCGAGTGGGCTCTCTGGCAGCTTGCCACCGACGCCCAGCCGCTAGCCCCAGCCTGGCTGATCCATTCCCTCCAAACCCGAGCCACAGCCCTCGACAACCACTACAACCAACACCTTTGAGAACCACGTAGCGGGCGCGGTCGGTACTTACGTCCATTGGTTTCGGGCTTGGAGGACTTGGCGGAGGAGGTCTGTTCGGTCGGTGATGAGGCCGTCTACTCCTTGGTCGAGGAGGCGGTGCATGTCGGCTGGGTCGTCCACCGTCCAGACGTGGACCTGTTTGCCGAGGGCGTGGGCTCTTTTCAGCAGGCCTGGGGTGAGGACCCGCAGGCGGCCGTAGACCTCGGGGATCTGCA
Source organism: Kribbella amoyensis (assembly GCF_007828865.1). Lineage (NCBI taxonomy): Bacteria > Bacillati > Actinomycetota > Actinomycetes > Propionibacteriales > Kribbellaceae > Kribbella > Kribbella amoyensis. Next base: position 5,760,035 of record NZ_VIVK01000001.1, on the reverse strand, counting down.
GGCAGGCGCCCGCGGAGTTCACCGGGAACGGGGTGAACCTCAGCCGGGCGATCTCCTGCTGGCCCAGCCCTGTCGCCAGGCGGGGACCCAGTTCGCGGCGGATCTGGCGGACTCTGGCTTGGCTGAAGGACGACACGCACACGCGGTCGAGCGCCCCGGCCGCGCGGATCACCTCGGCGGCCGGGAGGACGCCGTTGTCGGCTTTGATGTCGAGGTTGAGCTTGACCTCGGGGAAGGCGTCCAGCACCTCGGCGAGCAGCGGGATCGGCTCGTGGCCGTTGATGCGGGCTTTGCTCACTTCGGACCAGGGCAGGTCGGCGATGACGCCGGTGCTGTCGGTGACGCGGTCGAGGCGGTGATCGTGGAAGGCGACCACGACGCCGTCGCTGGTGGCGTGCAGGTCGGTTTCCAGGTAGTGGTACCCGAGTTTCACCGCGTGGGCGAAGGCGTGCATCGAGTTCTCGTACCCCAGGTTGTCGGGGTGCAGGGCGCCGCCGCGGTGGGCCATGGCGATCGGGCCGTCGTGGACGAGGTACGGGTACACATCGGAAAGTATGTACCGTTTGGGTGGTGACGCTTCTCAACCCCCGCCCCGACCTGTGGACCCTCGAACCCGAGGTGCTCCATCTCAACCATGGTTCGTACGGCGCCGTGCCGCGCCGGACGCAGGAGCTGATGGCCCGGCTGCGCACCGAGGCCGACGCGAACCCGATGGTGTGGTTCCGCTCGGTGGCCGACCGGCTGACCACCAGCCGGCTCGAGCTGGCCGGCTTCCTCGGTACCGATCCCGCCGGGTTCGCCCTGGTTCCGAACGCGAGCGCCGGCGTCACGGCGGCGCTGGCCACAATCCCGATCCCGGCCGGCAGCCGGATCGTGCTGACCAACCACGCGTACGGCGCGGTCCGGTACGCCGCGGAGCGGTTCTGCCGGGCCCGCGGAGCCGAGATCGTGGTGGTCGACATCCCGTTGGAGGCCGACGACGACACCGTGGTCGCGACGATCTCCGCGGCGCTGGACGAGCGGACCGCGGGGCTGATCGTGGACCAGATCAGTTCGGCGACCGCGATGGTGTTCCCGATCCGCCGCCTGGTCGAGGCGTGCGGCGGCCGCATCCCGGTGATCGTCGACGGCGCCCATGCTCCGGCGCTGCTCGACGCACCCGCGGAGGACGGCGCCGACTTCTGGACCGGGAACTTCCACAAGTGGCCGGCCGCACCCCGTGGTACCGCCGGCCTGGTGGTCGCGGAGAAGTGGCGGACCGCGACGATGCCGCTGATCGTGTCCTGGTCCGAGTACGACGAGCGCCTGCCGGAGCGGTTCGACATGCAGGGGACGTACGACTACGTGCCCTGGATCGCGGCGCCGGAGTCGGTGCGGGTCCTCGCCGAGTTGCAGTGGCCCGAGCGCCGGACCCAGCTGTCCGGGTTGATCGACGAAGGCGCCCGCGTCCTCGCCAAGGCGCTCGGCACCGGGATCCCCGACATCGCGAGCCCGGCCGCGACGATGCGCCTGGTCGAGCTGCCGTTCTCGGGGGTCGCGACCCCGGGGGAGGCCGAGTCGGTGAAGATCCGCGCATCCCGTGAGCTCAAGGCCGAGATCACCCTGACCGGGTTCGACGGCCGGACGTACATCCGGTTGTCGGCGCACGCGTACAACAGCCTCCACGACTACGAGGTACTCGCCGAGCGGCTGCCCACACTGCTCTGAGTCGCCAGCGCCAACTGTCGGTGCCGGGTTCTAGGGTCCTCGGCCATGACCTCCTACCTCGACTCCACCCGCGCCTCCTACGACACCGTCGCCGCCGACTACTACAAGATCGTCGAGCCGCTCTTCATCGCGGACCCGTTCCAGCGGGCGATGATGGGGCTGCTCGCCGACCTGGTGGCCGAGGGTGGCGGGGGACCGGTCGGCGATCTGGGCTGCGGTCCCGGGCACGTGACGACGTACCTGGCCGGGCTGGGCGTGGACGCGTTCGGGGTGGACCTGTCGAGCGGGATGGTCGAGGTCGCAAGGGCGGCGCATCCCGAGCTGCGGTTCGAGCAGGGTTCGTTGCTCGACCTGGACCTGCCCGACAACGAGCTCGCCGGTGCGCTCGCCTGGTACTCCCTGGTGCACACGCCGGCCGAGGACCTGCCGCGGGTGTTCGGCGAGCTCTTCCGGGTGGTGCGGCCGGGTGGGCTGCTGCTGCACGGGTTCAAGATCGGCGAGGGCACGCGGCACCTGGACCAGGGGTACGGGCATCCGCTGTCGCTCGACGTCTACCGGTACCAGCCGGACGTGATCGCGGGGCTGCTGGCCGGGGCCGGGTTCGTCGAGGTGTCGACGACGACCACGGCCCCGAGCAGCATCGACCAGCTCCCGCAGGCGTACCTGCTGGTCCGCAAACCGGCCTGATCAGCCCTTCACGGCGCCGGACGTCATGCCGGCCACGATCTGCCGGTTGAAGAATAGGAACATGATCAGCGGCGGGATCGTGATCAGCAGGATGTTCATGAAGAGCAGGTTGTACTGGGTGGAGTACTGGCTGGAGAAGTTGTAGAGGGTGAGCTGGACGGTGGCGTTCTTGTCGCCGGGCAGGAAGTACAGCGGGTTCACGAAGTCGTTGAACACGGTGACCGACTGGACCACGACGACGGTCACGATCACCGAGCGCAGCAGCGGGAAGACGACGCCGAAGAACAACCGCAACGGCCCGGCCCCGTCGATGACGGCCGCCTCGTCCAGCTCCCTCGGGATGGTCGCGACGAACGCCCGGAACAGCAGGATGCAGAACGACAGCCCGAACGCGATCTCGATCAGGATCAGCCCCGGCATGGTCCGGAACAGCCCGAACTTCTGCAGTACCCAGATCGTCGGCACCACGGCGGGCGGGATGATCAGGCCGGACAGCACCAGAAAGTTGATCATCGGATTCCACCGGCTCTTGCGGCGTTGCAGCACGAACCCGGCCATCGCGGCCAGCACCACCATCCCGGTGACACTGGCGACGGTGAGGATCGTGCTGTTGATGAAGGCGATCACCAGCATGTAGTCGCGGGCCTCGACCACCTCGATGAAGTTCTGCACGAACCGGAACTGGTGCGGCCAGGAGAAGTCGAGGTCCGCGGACTGCTGCCGGTCCTTGACCGCGGTCAGCAGGATGAACGCGAACGGGACGACGAACACCACGATCGACGAGACGATCGCGACCGCGCTGAGCAGGTAGTTCCGGCCGGGCCGGTGGTTCACGAGGTCGGCGGTGCTCACAGGTCCACCTCCCGGCGGTTGAGGAACCAGGACAACGGCAGCACGATCGCGGTGACCACGACGAACAGCACCACGTTCCCGGCCGTCGACAGGCCGTAGAAGCCGGCCTGGTACTGCTTGTAGATGACCGAGGCGATCACGTCGGAGGTGAAGCCGGGACCGCCCCGGGTCATCGCCCAGATCAGGTCGAACGACCGCAGCCCGCCGATCAGCGACAGGATGATCACGGTCACCGTGGCCGGCCGGGACAGCGGCAGCACGATCCGGCGGAACGTCTCCCACGACCCGGCGCCGTCGACGCGCGCGGCCTCGACGTACTCGCGCGGGATCGAGACGATGCCGGCGATGTAGATCAGGGTGGCCAGGCCGACGCCCTTCCAGACGTCGACCGCGGCCACCGACAGCAGCGCCCACTTCGGATCGGTCAGCCAGCCCGGGCCGTCGATCCCGACGACGCTCAGCGCGCCGTTGATCAGGCCGCGCTCGGGGTTCATCAGCACGGTGAAGGTCAGGCCGACGCCGATGGTCGAGACCAGCACCGGGAAGAAGACCACCGACCGTAGGTAGCCGCGGGCAACGATCTGCGAGGTGAGCAGGACCGCCAGCAGGAGGCCGAGGACGACCTTCGACCCCGACGTGACCACGGCGTACACGAGGGTGTTGGTGAAGCCCTTGACCAGGGCCGGTTCCTGGAAGAACAGCTTGAAGTTGTCCAGCCCGATGAACTTGGACTCGAACAGGCTCCACCGGGTCAGGCTGAAGTACAGGGAGGCGAAGTTGGGGACGAGAAACAGCACCCCGTAGATCACCGCGGACGGCAGGTAGAACCAGTACGAGTACGGGCGGTACACCTTCCCCCCGGCCGCCGAGGCGGCCGGGGGCGCGTCGGAGCGCGAACCTGGGCGGATCGAGGCGATGGCCACCCGGCTCACCAGCCCGCGAGTCCGAGTTGCTGCGCCTGCTTCTTCACATCCTCGTCGTACCGGGCGGCGCCGTCCTTGGCCTTGCGGATGCCGGAGCCGACCTCGACGGTGATCTGCTCCAGCGAGGGACCCTTGACCGGCGAGACGAACTCCAGCGCCAGGCTGGACGCGCCCTGCTGATCGAGGTACGGCTGCATGTCCTTGATCGCCTGCGGGACGTCGTCCGGCAACTCGCAGCCCTTGACCGCGTACGGACCGGTCGGCGCGCCGACGGAAGCCTGTGACTTGCAGCCTTCCGGGCTGGCGACGAAGGCGAGGAACTTCTTGGCCGCGTCCAGCTTCGCGTCGGCGGTCGTCTTCGGGATGTACAGCGCGCCCGGGGTCCAGACCGTCAGGCCGTTCTTGCTCGCGTCGTCACCAGGCAACGCGAACAGGCCGACGTTCTTCGCCGCGTCGGGATGGGTCGCGACCATGTCGGCGACCACCCCGGACAGGATCGGGTACTGCGCACCCTTGCCCTGGGCCAGCATCCGGAGGCCGTCCGGGAGCTTGGCCGAGGCGAAGTCGGGATTCTCGTACCCCGCGTCGTGCACCGCCTGGGTGTGCTCGAACCCCTTCAGCGCGGCCGGCGAGGTCGCGTACTTCGCCTGGTTCTTGGTGTACCGGTCGGCGAAGTCCGGCTCGGCGGTGGCGACGTTGTGGAAGTCGCCGAGGACGAACAGCTGTGAGGTCCAGGTCTCGCCGTAGGTCTGGATCACCGGCGCGATCCCGGCGGCCTTGATCTTCGCGCTGTTGGCCATGAACTCGGCCCACGTCCTCGGCGGCTTCAGCCCGAGCTTGGTGTACACGGGGATGTTGTAGAGGACCGCGCCGCCCATGAAGCCGCCGACCGGGACGCCGTACACCTGGCCGTCCGCGGTCACCGTCTTCTTGAAGTTCTCGTCCAGGTCGCCGATGTAGGGCTCGTCGTTGACCGGGAGCAGGTTCTTCTGCGGCGCGATCGCCTGGAACAGCGACCCGGTGTTGTAGTTGAAGACCTCCGGCATGTCGCCGGTGGACAACCGGGTCTTGATGATGTTGTCGCCCTCGGTACCGGCCGGCCGGGTCTCCACCTTGACCGTCAGGTCGGGGTACTTGGCGTGGAAGTCCTTGGCCAGCTGTTCGGCCTCCTTGAGGTCCTGTTCCTGATTGGTGATCAGGTAGGTGATCTCGACCGAGCCCCCGCCCGAGTCGTCACTGGAGCCGAGGCTGCCGGCGCTGCACGCGGTGAGTGCGAGCGAGCCGGCGGCGACGACAGCGAGGGTCCAACGCGAGCGGATCGTCATGTGAGCCTCCAGGGGGTGGTCGTCGAGCGGTGGTTCGTCAGTGCCTGCTGGTCGGGGTGTCGAGGGTGATGCCGAGGAGCCGGCCGAGTTCGGCGCGGAGGGCCTCGGCCGCGGGGGAGAAGCCACCGCCGGCCACGTCGGCCAGTCGCGGCGCGGGCGCGTCCAGGTACCGCTCGAGCCGGCCGGCGAGCTGGGCGTCGGTGTCGGCGATGCCGGCGTCCACGGCCACCGCGGCGATCGCGTTCCAGCTGGCCTCGTGATCCATGAACTGGCGGATCGTCGGCTCGGCCGGGAGTTCGGCGACACCGGCGAACGGGTCGTCGGCGGTCCATTCGTGCGAGCCGTGCGCAACCTCTACGGGCTCGGCCTGTCCGGGAACGTGAACGGTCGCGGTGGCCCCGACCGGCACGGTGACGCTGAGCCGCAGCCGCCCGTCGGCGCGCTCCCACGCGACGGCGGCCTCGCCGTACGGCGTGAGGTGGCGGGCGGCGGCGCGGGTGAGCCGGGAGTCGGGGACGGGGTTGATCGTCAGTTTGCGGTAGCCCGGTTCGGCCGCGGCGAGACCGGCGACGCGGCGGTGCAGCCAGTCCGCGACGGCGCCGAGGGCGTAGTGGTTGAACGAGGTCATCTCGCCAGGGTTGATGCTGCCGTCGGGCAGCATGCTGTCGTACCGCTCCCAGACCGTGGTGGCGCCCATCGTCACCGAGTACAGCCAGGACGGGCACCCGGTCTGCAGCAGCAGGCGGTACGCGAGGCCGGTCTCGCCCGCGTCGGTCAGCGCGTCGGTCATCAACGGCGTACCGACGAACCCGGTGCTGATCCGGAAGCCCGAGATGCGGACCAGATCGGCCAGCCGCTGCCCGGCCCGGCGACGCTGCTCCTCACCCGGCAACAACGCCCACTGCAACGCCAGCGCGTACGCGGTCGGGGCGTCGCTGAGCACCCGGCCACCCTCGGTCGCGTACTCCGCGGCGAACGCGGCCCGCACCCGAGCAGCCAGGTCGGAGTACTCCGCGGCCAGGTCGGTGTCGCCGACGAGCGCGGCCGCTTGGCCGACGACCTCGGCGGACCGTGCGAGGTGAGCGGTCGCGACCACATCCGCATCGGCCTTCGCGCGGAACGCGTTCTCGGGCGGCGCGGTCGGGTCGAGCCAGTCGCCGAACTGGAACCCGCCGGACCAGAGCAGGTTGTCGCCGGCCAGGTCCCGCATCCGGTCCACCCAGGCCCGCATGCTCGGCAGTTGGCGGGCGAGCAGGTCGAGGTCACCGAACCGCTCGTACAACACCCACGGAACGAGCGTCGCCGCGTCGCCCCAGGCCGCGGTGGCCGGGTCGGCGTCACGCAGGACGTCGGGGATCACGTACGGGACCGCGCCGTTCTTGTGCTGCTCGGCGGCGAGGTCGGCGAGCCAGTTGGTGAGGAATCCGGCCGTGTCGAACAGGAAACTCGCGGTCGGCGAGAAGACCTGGATGTCGCCGGTCCAGCCGAGTCGCTCGTCGCGCTGCGGGCAGTCGGTCGGCACGTCCAGGAAGTTGCCGCGCATGCCCCACACGACGTTCTCGTGGAACCGGTCGAGCAGCTCGTCGGACGACTCGAACCAGCCGGTGCGGGCCAGGTCCGACCCGACCACGACGGCCTCCAGGTCCTCGGCCCGCAGATCGGCCACCCCGGTCACCTCGGCGTACCGGAACCCGTGGAAGGTGAGCGCCGAGTCCAGCGTCACCTCGTCGGGCCCGGCCAGGACGTAGGAGTCGGTCGCCTTGGCGGTCCGCAGCGGGCGGACGCCGAGTTCGCCGTTCTCCAGGACCTCGGCGTGCCGGACCACGATCTCGTCGCCCTCGGCGCCACCGCGGACGGTGAGCCGGACCCGGCCGACCAGGTTCTGCCCGAAGTCGATCAACGTCTTCCCGGCCGGCGACGTGCTGATCGAGACCGGCGGGAGGACCTGGGTGATCCGGACCGGCGGACCGTCGGGCGCCACCAGCAGGCCGAGGTCCGCGTCCAGCACGTCGACCCCGGTCACGCTGTCCGGGCTCCGGCGCAGGTCGGTGCGCTGACCGTCGTACAGGTCGTCGGCGACGATCGCGCTCTCCCGGACGGTCCAGCCGTCGCCGGACCCGAACACCTGGGTCTCGCCGTCGGCCGTGGTCACCTCGAGCTGGGCGAGCACGGCCAGCCGGTCGCCGTACACGGCACTCTGGTCCTGGAACCCGAGCCGGCCGCGGTACCAGCCGTTGCCGAGCAGGAACTCCAGCCGGTTCTCGCCCGGTACGACGAGATCGGTCACGTCGTAGGTCTGGTACCGGTGCCGGAACTGGTACGCGGTCCAGCCGGGCGCGAGCTCGTCGGTGCCGACGCGCTGCCCGTTGAGCTCGGGCACGTACACGCCGTACGCCGTGACGTAGAGGCGGGCGCGGACGACGTCGCCGGGGAGCTCGGTGACTCCGGCGACGAGGGGAGCGGGGGCGCCGATCGCGCCGGCCTCGCTCGGTGAGACGAAGCGGGCGGTCCAGTCGGCCGAGTTCAGCAACCCGACCTCGACGGTGGCCGGCTCGCTCCAGCCACTCCAGTCACCGGTACCGCGGACCCGGATCCGGACCTGGGCGGACTCGCGGGAGGCCAGCGGGTCACCCGGCCAGGGCACCAGGACCTGGTCGGCGGACTCGACGGTGTGGATCACCACGTCGGCGTCGTCGCGGGCGATCTCGACCTGGTACGCGGCCTGCGTGTAGCCGGGATCGGCGGCCGGCACCTGCCAGGACAACCGGGGCGATCCGGTCCCGAGGCCCAGCACGGGGCCGGCGTCGGTGCGGTGCTCGAAGCGGACGGTGGACGGCGCGGAAAGGGGCGTCATGACACTCCAGACGGGGGGATGAAACGATTCATCGTCGGTGCGGCGGAAGTGGCGGCTGGTCGGTTCCGGAAGGGTGCGAGGAGATTTCCTCTGTCCACCGATCCTGAGGCCGGACCCGGATCTGACATAGCCCGCAGTGCACGAGAGGTAGCACGAAACGCACCTCGGACCTTAGGTTGAGGCATGGCCGAGCCGCCCGTCGAGACCAGCCGGACGATGCTGTACTTCGTCGACGGCGCTCTCGCGTATGCCGGGCCGTACGTGCACGAACGCGGCCATCCGATGCACACCCACAGCTTCTTCGAGGTGGCCGTGGTGACCGGTGGCGAGGGCGTCCACCAGAGTCTGGCCGGCCGCCAGCAGCTCCGGGTCGGCGACGTGATCCTGCTCCGGCCGGGGGTGTGGCACAGCTACGAGGACTGCCGCGACCTGCGGATCTACAACTGCTGTTTCGCCGCGGACCTGCTGCAGCGCGAGCTGGCCTGGACCCGTGAGGACCCGCTGCTCGGCTACCTGTTGTGGACCGGCCCGTTCTCCGCGGAGCGCCGCGGCATCCTGACCACGCACCTGGACGCGGCTCCGCTGCACGACGCGCTGGACCACCTACAGGGCCTGGAGGAGCTCCGCGACCAACCGGTCAAGCTGCACCGCGGTGACATCGTCGGCCGGCTGTCGCTGTTCCTCAGCTGTGTCGCCCGAGCGCTCGAGGGCATCGGTACCTCCGAGGGCGAGACGCATCCGGCGGTGCTGGCCGCGATGCGGAGGATGGAGGCCGATCCGGCGCACCAGTGGACGCTGACCGAGCTCGCCTCCGAGCTGCACCTGGCCCCGGGGTACCTGGTCCGGCTGTTCAAGTCGAGCACCGGGCTGCCGCCGATGGCGTACCTGTCACGGCACCGGGTCGAGCTGGCGGCCGACCTGCTGCTGCACACCGACCTGGCGATCTGCCGGATCGGCGAGGCGGTGGGCTGGCCGGACCAGAACTACTTCGCCCGCCGGTTCAAGTCGCACTACGGCCTGACCGCGTCGAACTACCGGGCCAGCTTCACCCATCCCGGCCGCACCGGAGCGGTTCCGAGGGAGCGCCGGGACTCCGCTCCGGCCCGGACGGGGGCCTGATCAGCCCAGCAGCGGGAGCTTGTGCAGGAAGTCCTCCCACGCGTCCGGCAGCCAGCCGGGCACGCCGAGGACGGCCATGTACAGCCAGATCGCGACCAGCACGCAGAGGAAGAGGGCCAGGGTGCCGAGCGCCTTCAGCCAGGCCGGCTGCTTGCCGGTCCAGGCGGTGAGCTCCTTCACCCACTCCTTGACCCGGTAGAGCAGCCGCTGCGCCCACTCGAACTCGCTGGCCAGGACGGCCAGACCCGCGATGAACAAGGGGATGCCGCCGGGACCGGGGAGCCAGCCGGTGAGCGGGGCCGCGATGATCAGCAGGCCGCCGAGCACCCCGACGCCGATGCGGTAGATCAGGTGTTTGCGAGGGTTCGCGCGGATCTTGCGCCGCCACTCCCAGCGGTCGTCCTGGGCGTCCAGCGTGATGTTGTCGTCCGTGCGGTCGGGACTGGTTTGCTCGGCCACAGCAACAGCGTACGTGCTGGTGGGGGCGGTTCCGGGGAGCGCGGAACCCTGACTCGACCCTGGGTCCGGATTGTGATGCGTCAGCGATCACGCGCCGGCAGGACGGGTGAACTCCCAGTGCCAGGGCTCCTCGCGGTTGCCGCCCTGTTTCGCCCAGGCCGGGTGCACCCAGCCGTACGCGGTCGCGTGCTGCACCATCCACTGGTACTGCGCTGTGCCGAATCTCTCGATCCCGCCGCACAGGTCGACCGCGAGACCCCAACCGTGGTTGGACGTTCCGGGCAGCGCGGCCAGGGACGGCTTGCGCCCGTACAGGTCGACCTGCGCGGCGTACGACCGGTACGAGTCGGTGATGCACAGCTTCCTGCCGAAGCGCTGCTCGTACGCGGCGGCGAGCTGGGCGTACGAGGCGGCGGCGTCGCAGCGCAGCGAGTGGCCGTTGCTCAGGGCACAGAGTTTCGACGCCGGGATCATGCCGTTGCTGTAGCCGCCCCAGCCGAGGCTGGTGCCGCCGGTGGCGAGGAACGGCATCGGGTTCACCGCGTCGCCGCCGAGCCGGACCTCGAAGTGCAGGTGCGGCCCGGTCGAGTTGCCTTCGGTGCCCACGGCACCGATGCGGTCACCGGCCGCGACCCGGGTGCCGTCGGGCACGTCGATCGAGGACAGGTGCGCGTACAGCGTCTCCAGGCCGTCGCCGTGGTCGATCCGGACCAGGTTGCCGGCCCACGCCGGGTGCTCGACCCGGACGGTACCGGCGGCGACCGCGCGGACCGGCGTCCCGACCGCCGCCGGGAAGTCCTGGCCGGTGTGGATGCCACTGGCCCACAACGCGCCGGGCTGACCGAACGGGGTACCGATCTGGTAGCCGCCGTCCGCGATCGGCCACGTCCAGGCGCCGGTGCCGACCTCGTACGAGGTGGCCGTGTTGCCGCAGCGGAACTGGTACGCCTCGGAGGTGGCGGCCGGGGCGACCTGGGCCTTGGCCGGCTTGCCGAGGGTCGGGCGGAGCGCGGCGTACAGGCTGTCCGGGACCGAGGTGACGACGACCGAGCCCTTGGCCTCGTCGGCGGCGATCATCTCGCCGTTGTCGAGCGCGATGCCGATGTGGAACAGGCCGACCGAGCGGCTGCCCATCAGCAGCAGGTCGCCGGGCTGGACCGACGCGGCCGGCACCTGCTGATAGTCCGGGTACACCTTGCCGACCAGGTTCGGCAGGGTGGTGTACGGCTGCCACGCGACCCGGGCGGCGCCGAGGCAGCCGTACTTGTCCGGGCCGGTCGCGGCGACGCCGTACGGCTTGCCGAGCAGTGCGAAGGCCTGGTTGACCGCGCGGATCGTCTCGGTCGGCAGCACCCGGACTGTCCGGCCGCCGTCGGTGACCGCGGCCGCGCCGGGCACGGTCTTGCCGGCGGCGGTGAGCGGCTTGAGTCCGGCCGGCAGCTTCGCCGGGTTCTTCAAGGTCGAAGCGGCGGGAGCCTTCACGCCGGCGGCGGCCAACTCGGCCAGGTACGTCCGCCAGCGCGACAGCGCCTGCTGGTTCCGGCTGCCCTGGAGCTGCTGCGACAGCTGGGTGGCGCCGGCCAGGTCACCCAGCTGGCCCTCCATCGTCATCGACGCGTTGGCCGCCTTCTGCTGCACCTCCTGGCTCAGCTTGCGCGCGGTCTCGGCGGCCTTGTCGGCGGCGGCCCGCTTGGCGGTGGCGTCGGCGGCCGCTGTCCCGGCGGCGCTCTCCGCGGCGGAGGCGGCCTTGTACTGGGCGACCTGGTTCGCGCCGAGTTGCTTGATCGCGGTCTGCCGGTCGGCGATCTCCTGGAGGTTCTCGGCGATCGGGGCCAGCGACCAGAGCATCGACTCGGCCCCCATCACGGTCGGGATGCCGGTCTGGTACGCCTGGACGGTGAGCAGGCCGAGCTTGCGGCGCTCCCCGTCCGACTTCGACTTCGAGGCGGCCGCGTACTGCTCGGACCTCTTGGCCGCCGCCTCGGCGACCTGGGCGGCCTTGAGCGCGGTCGTGTACGCGATGGTGGCCTTGGCGAAGTCGGCCTGGACGGCGGCGGCCTCGGCCTGCAGCTCCTCCAGGGAGCGGTTCACGTCGGTGACGGAGGCGGGCGGGGGCGGCGTGGGGTCCTCGGCGTACGCGGGCACGGCGGTGCCGACCGCCAGCAGTACCCCGAGGGCTGCCAGGCGCAGCCCACGCTGGTTCCCCATCGAGCCCCCCATCGAACCGTCGCCTCACGCGCGCACGGGAGAGAGACGGCCCCCGTGCGTGCTCAGCGTAGGTGCCGCGGGGCCCCTTGCGGAAGCCCGGTTCACGATCCGTGACGATGACCCGGGCCACACCGGCCGCCCGGTGGCGAGCCGGCTGGGCGCCACCGACTAAAGTTCCTCGCATGGCCTCGCACTTTGACGTTGTTGTCCTCGGCGCGGGTCCGGGTGGGTACGTCGCGGCGATCCGCGCCGCCCAGCTCGGGCTCAAGACCGCCATCATCGAGAAGAAGTACTGGGGCGGTGTCTGCCTGAACGTGGGCTGTATCCCGTCCAAGGCGCTGCTGCGCAACGCCGAGCTGGCGCACATCTTCCGGACCGAGCAGAAGACGTTCGGGATCAGCGGCGAGGTCAGCTTCGACTTCCCGACCGCGGTGCAGCGCAGCCGGAAGGTGGCCGACGGCCGCGTCAAGGGCGTGCACTTCCTGATGAAGAAGAACGGCATCACCGAGTTCGACGGCTGGGGCTCGTTCACCGACGCGAACACCCTGGACGTCACGCTGAACGACGGCTCCTCGGAGACGGTGACGTTTGGCAGCTGCATCGTGGCGACCGGTGCGACCACCAAGCTGCTGCCGGGCACCCAGCTGAGCGAGCGCGTGGTGACCTACGAGGAGCAGATCCTCACCGAGGAGCTGCCGGGCAGCATCGTGATCGCCGGCGCCGGCGCGATCGGGGTCGAGTTCGCCTACGTGCTGGCGAACTACGGCGTGAAGGTCACCATCGTCGAGTTCCTGGACCGGCTGGTCCCGCTGGAGGACCCGGAGGTCTCCAAGGAGCTGGCCCGGGCGTACAAGAAGCTCGGCGTGGACGTGCTCACCTCGACCCGGGTCGACTCGATCGACGACTCCGGCGCCAAGGTGAAGGTCACCGTCACCGGCAAGGACGGCAACCAGCAGACGATCGAGGCCGACAAGGTCCTGCAGGCGATCGGCTTCCAGCCGCGCGTCGACGGGTACGGCCTGGACAAGGCCGGCGTCGAGCTGACCGAGCGCGGCGCGATCGCGATCGACGGCTTCTGCCGGACCAACGTGCCGAGCATCTTCGCGATCGGCGACGTCACCGCCAAGCTGATGCTGGCGCACGCGGCCGAGGCGATGGGCGTGATCGCGGCCGAGACGATCGCCGGGGCCGAGACGATGGAGCTCGACTACGCGATGATCCCGCGGGCCACCTTCTGCCAGCCGCAGATCGCCAGCTTCGGGTACACCGAGGAGGAGGCGAAGAAGCTCGGCCACGAGGTGAAGGTCGCGAAGTTCCCGTTCACCGCGAACGGCAAGGCGCACGGCCTCGGCGACCCGAGCGGTTTCGTCAAGGTGATCAGCGACGCCAAGTACGGCGAGCTGCTGGGCGCGCACCTGATCGGCCCGGAGGTCACCGAGCTGCTGCCGGAACTGACCCTGGCGCAGAAGTGGGACCTCACCACCAAGGAGCTGGCCCGCAACGTGCACGCGCACCCGACGCTGAGCGAGGCGCTGCAGGAGGCGTTCCACGGTCTCGAAGGGCACATGATCAACTTCTGATCACCGCTGCTCGACACGGCGGCAGGCACCCGGGAGTCCCGGGGGTCTGCCGCCGTTGCCGTGCCGGAACCAATTCCGTATCCCGTTCGTGGCAACCACAGAAGGTCACGCGCGAGAAGGGCGGTCCAGGTGAAGGCCAGGTACGACGAGGTCGCGGCGGAGTACGACCGGTGGGTGGGTGAGGGGTCGGCGCTGGCGGATCCGACCTTCACCGAGCTGACCGGCGAGGTGGACGGCCAGGAGGTGTGCGTGGTCGCCTGTGGTCAGGGCCGCGAGGCGCGGTACCTCTCGGGCCGGGGTGCCGTGGTCACCGGCGTCGACCTGTCCGAACGGCTCATCGAGCTCGCGCGATCGCACGAGGAGTCCCAGCAGCTGGGGATCACGTACCTGACCGGCGACGCGCAGACCCTCGACGGGCTCGCGGACGCATCGTTCGACGGGGTCGTCTGCCATCTGGCGCTGATGGACATCCCGGAGCTGGACGCCACCCTGCGGAGCATGGCGCGCGTGGTCCGGCCGGACGGCTGGTTCGTCGTCTCGATCACGCATCCGTGTTTCAAGACCCCGGCGACCGGCGAGATCACCGACCACGTCGACAAGAGCATCCGGCGGACCGTCGGCCGGTACTTCGTGGAGGGCTACTGGGACGGCCCGGGCCGGCACCGGGACGCGCTCCCGGTCGGGGCGTACCACCGGACGCTGAGCACGTACGTGAACGCGCTGGCCGACGCCGGTCTCGTCATCGACCGGATGCTCGAACCCAAACTCGACACCCCGATCTGGCGCGAGGTCCCGTGCCTCCTCTACGTCCGTGGCCACCGGGTGACGTAGCGGTCAGCGGTCGGCGACGTCACCGAGGACGGGCTTGAGGTCGAGCACCGGCGTCCCGTCGATCGCTTCCAGCGGGCCGACGTGGAGCCGCTGCGCGTCGATCGCGAGCAGGGTGATCCGGTGCAGCCCGATCGGGTTCGGCCGGTCGGGGGACCGGGTGCTGAAGACGCCCGTCGGCGGCCGGGTCACGTCACTGCGCGGATGAACGACGAGGGTCTCGCGATCGGCCCGGTCGAACCAGGTGAACAGCAGCAACTCGTCGCCGACCACCAGGTGCTGCCAAGCCTCCGCGAACGCCGGGTCGAGGACGAGCCACGCGTCGGGTGCGCCCTCGTCACCCTGGCGAGGTGCGCCGGCCAGGTCGGTCAGGTCGGACTCGACGACTCCGATCGGCCGCAGGACGAAGTCGGTACTCACGGCAGGTACCGGTACTTGGTGATCAACGGGCTCCCGTCCGCCACGACGTGCAGCGCGAATCCCGGGGGAGCGGTGACGTCCACGAGAGCGGTCGAGGGGACGGGCTCGAACGGCAGCGGCACGGTCGACCGGATCCCCGGGGCCAGCAGCAGCGGGTGACCCGCGAACGTGGTGGCCAGGCCGTTGTGGAGGTGGCCGGCGAGCAACGCGGTGATCGGCCGATCGCGGATCACGTCGGCGAACGCGTCCGCGTCCCGCAGCAGCCACTGGTCCATCGTCGGGTGCTGCAACCCGATCGGCGGATGATGGAACGCGACGAACAACGGCCCGTCCACCGGCTCGGCCAGGACGCCGCGCAACCACTCCAGCGACTCGGCACTGAGCAGCCCGTGGTCCTCACCAGGCACCGTGCTGTCGAGCAGGACGAACCGCGCGCCGCCGAGGTCGCGGACCTCATGCACCGGATGACCTGAGCTGTCGACGTACTTCGCGAGACCGGATCGGAGCGAACCGCTCAAGTCGTGGTTGCCGGGCAGGACGAGGACCGGCAGGTCACCGAGGACGGCGAGCTCCTCGGCGACCTCGGCGTACTCGGTGCCGTGGTCGGCCAGGTCGCCGGTCAGCAGGACGACGTCGACCGGCCGGGCGAAGTCGAGCAGGTACGAGGTGACGCGGCGCAGGCGGTCCCGCGGTTCGGCGGTCCCGTCCAGGTGGGGATCACTCAGGTGCGCGATGACGAACAAAGCTGCCTCCTTCAGGACAGCAGCACCCTAACCACACAACGAGCCGGGCAGCTCCGCACACGGCACCAGCCCGTCCCGGACCAGGACGGCTCGCGCCTGCGCCGATCCGGCGTACTCGAGGAACGCCGCGGCGAGCGAGTCCGGCTCCGGCGCCCCGTACGTGTAGGCGTACTCGACCTCCCAGAACCGGTACGTGGTGTCGGCGACCCGGGCGGCCTGCGGGACCACGCCGTCGATCTCGGCCGCGGTCAGCCCCGGGTACTTGCGCGAGCCGCCGAGCTCGGCGTACCCGATCGCGCCTTCGATGTCGTCGACCCGGCTGAGCAGTTCCTCGGTGGTCCCGACCTCGCACCGGTGCTGCCGAGCGGCCGGGTCGTCCTTGGTCCGGCAGTCGTCGGAGGTGATGCCGAGCTCCTGGTCCCCGGCCAGTACCTTCTCGCGGAAGGTCCGGCGGGAGCCCGAGTCCGGCCCGACCCGGCTGATCATCCGGATCGGCAGATCGCGGCCGCCGAGCTGCTTCCAGTTCGTCAGCCGGCCCGCGTAGATGGCGCGGAGCTGGTGCGTGGTCAGCGCGTCGATCTCGGCGGAGCGGTTCACCACGACCGCGAAGACGACCACCGCGATCGGCCGGCCGCGCAGGTCGGGTGCGTTCTCGGCCGGGCCGTCGGACATCGCGATCACCGACTCGGCCGATGCGGCGTCCTTCTTGCCGGTTTCGTCGAGGGACCGGACCCCGCTGCGGCTGCCGGTGGTGGCGATGGTGATGTCGGCCTGCGTGCACTCGGCGGCGTACGCGCTGCGGAGCTCCTTGATCGTCGGCTCCACCGCGGTCGAGCCGACGATCCGCAACTGGCCGGACGCGCAATTGTCCGGCGGCTGGAACACGTCGACGAGGAACAGCGCGACCAGGGCGCCGACCAGGACCGACGCGACCGCGCCGAACATCAGCGTCCGCCGGCCCGGTCCGCGCGGCCGCGGTTCGTGGTACACCCCGCCACCCGCCGAGCCACCGGCCAGGTACCCGGAGTGGGTGACGCCCTCGCCGCGGCCGCTGAGGACGAGGAGGAACTTGAAGCTGTCGCCGCGGTTGATCGCGATCCGGGGCACGATCAGCTTGCCGGTGTCGACGAAGTTCTCGGTGTCGAGCCGGCGCTGGAGGATCCGGCCGAGCGCCTCCGGGGTGGCCTCGGTGACCTCCAGACCGACGATCTTGCGGTCCGGGAACGCGAACGAGACCTTCTCGTGGACGTGGTGCGGCTCGATGTCCATCCCGCCGGCGTTGTCGACGCGGAGCAGCACGACGCTCGGGTCCTCGACCACCTCGTCCTGGTGCCGGACCTCGACGTCGACCATGTGGGAGCTCGGGTACACACCGATCGGCGCGTCCACCTGGACCCGGTAGACCAGCCGTTTGCGGCGCAGGAAGTACCGGTCGACCAGCCACGCGATCGCCGTCCCGACCAGCGCGATCCCGGCGATCACGGTCTCGAGGTTGATGTCGCCGAGTCCGGAGAAGTCCAAAGCCAACACGAGGTGCCCCACTTCGGTCACCGTAGGCAAGCAGCATGAACGGCCGCTGACCGGCGGATGGCCGGCGATCGCGGAGTCCGGCGGGGATGCTTGGCCGCGGCGGTGCGGTCTGCGACATTGGGCGGCATGGCTGAACAGGTTGATGTGGTCGTGGTCGGGCTCGGTGTCGGCGGCGAGGAAGCGGCCGGGCGGCTGGCGCAGGCGGGGCTGAACGTGGTCGGGATCGACCCCCGGCTGGTCGGCGGCGAGTGCCCGTACTGGGGCTGTGTGCCGAGCAAGATGATGATCCGGGCCGCGAACCTGATCGCCGAGACGCGCCGGGTGGACGAGATGGCCGGCCACGCGACCGTGCAGCCGGACTGGGCGCCGGTGGCGCGGCGGATCCGTGACGAGGCGACCGACAACTGGAACGACCAGGTCGCCGTGGACCGGCTGGTCGGCAAGGGCGTCACCTTCGTCCGCGAGCGCGCCACCCTCACCGGGCCGGGCCGGGTCCGCGCGGGCGACCGCGAGTTCGAGGCAGGCCGGGGCGTGGTGATCGCGACCGGTACGGTGCCGTCGATCCCGCCGATCGAAGGGCTGGCCGGGACGCCGTACTGGACCAACCACGAGGCGATCGAGGCGGACACGTTGCCGGCCTCGATCGTGGTGCTCGGCGGTGGCGCGATCGGGCTGGAGCTGGCCCAGGTGTTCGCCCGGTTCGGGGTCCAGGTGACCGTGGTCGAGGCGGCCGGCCGCATCCTCGCGCTGGAGGAGCCGGAGTCGAGCGAGCTGGCCCAGGAGGTGCTGGAGAAGGACGGCATCACGGTCCGGACCGGGGTACAGGCGACCGGGGTGAGCCACGGCGCCGGCGGGTTCACCGTGACGCTGGCCGACGGGGACACCGTCGCCGGCGAGAAGTTGCTGGTGGCAACGGGACGGCGGCTGGCGGCGGAGGGGCTCGGCCTGGACGCGGTCGGGCTGGACCCGAAGGCGCGCCGGATCGAGGTGGACGAGCATGTCCGGGCCGGCGACAAGCTGTGGGCGCTCGGTGACGTCACCGGGGTCGGTGCGTTCACCCACACCGCGATGTACCAGGCGAACATCGCCGTGCACGACCTGCTCGGGACCACGGACGCGCCGACGGCGAGTTACCACGCGATGCCGCGGGTGACGTTCACCGATCCCGAGATCGGCGCCGTCGGGCTGACCGAGCAGCAGGCCCGGGACCAGGGGCTGACGGTGCGGACCGGGACCAGCCAGATCCCGTCGTCCACGCGGGGCTGGATCCACAAGGCCGGCAACGAGGGCTTCATCAAGCTGGTGGTCGACGACGACCGTGGTGTCCTGGTCGGCGCGACCAGTGCGGGTCCGACCGGCGGCGAGGTGCTCGGCGCGCTCGCGGTCGCCGTCCACGGTGGCGTTCCGGTGAAGTCGCTGCTGCAGATGATCTACGCGTACCCGACGTTCCACCGTGCGATCGGTGACGCGTTGCGCGCACTCTGAGACTCAGTTGCGATTCGGTCGCAGGTAGATCAAGAATGGCGGCATGCATGTACCGGACGGCTTCTTCGACGCGCCCACCTCTGTCGCCACCGGACTGATCGCGGCCGGCGCCGTCGGGGTCAGCCTGCAGCGAGCGAGCCGCGAGATCCGGGAGACCGGTCCGGCGCTGGCCGGACTGGTCGCCGCGTTCGTGTTCGCCGTCCAGATGGTCAACTTCCCGGTCGGCGCCGGCACCAGCGGTCACCTGCTCGGCGGCGCCTTGGCCGCGGCCCTGGTCGGACCATGGACGGCGGTGCTGGTGATGTCCACGGTGCTGCTCGTGCAGGGCCTGCTGTTCGCCGACGGTGGCCTGACCGCGCTCGGCACGAACATCACCCTGATGGGTCTGGTCACCGTGGTCGTCGGGTACTTCGCGATCCGGGCGGTGCTGCAGGTCCTGCCGAAGCGAGTCGGCAGCGTGGTCCCCGCGGGCGCGCTCGGTGCCCTCGTCTCGGTGCCGCTGTCGGCGCTCGCCTTCACCGGCCTGTACGCGATCGGTGGCGCGGTCGAGATCCCGCTCGGCAAGCTGACCACCGCGATGGTCGGCTGGCACGTCCTGGTCGGCCTGGGGGAGGCCGTCATCACCGCGGCCGTCCTGAGCGCCGTCGTCGCGACCCGGCCCGACCTGGTGTACGCGGTCCGGCACCTGCAGCCCGAGCTGGTCCTCGTCGATGCCGACGGCAACCGTTCGACCGTGGCCGCGGACCGCCCGGTGGCCACCCGCCCGGCCGGCCGGAGTCTCGGGATCGGGGTCGCCGTCACCTTCCTGGTCGCCGGCGTGGTCAGCCTGTTCGCCAGCGCGCACCCGGACGGGCTGGAGTTCGTCGGCGCGAAGCTGGGCTTCGACAGCGCCGCGCGGGACTCGGCCGTCGCGAGCAGCCCGCTGGCCGACTACGGCGTCAGCGGGATCGGCAACGCCCAGGTCTCCGGCGCGCTGGCCGGGATCATCGGGGTGCTGGTGACGATCGCGGTCGGCCTGGCGATCGCCAAGCTGTCCTCGTTGCGGTCGGCCCGCTCCACCGCCGACGCCGACAAGGTGGCCTGACCCGCTCGTGGCCGGTTCCGCGGGCGACGGCCTGCTCGTCGCGGTCGACAGCCGGATCCACCGGCTCCCGGCCCAGGTCAAGATCGTCGCGCTCGTCGTCTTCGTCCTGGCCGTGGTCTCCACCCCGGCGGCCGCGTTCTGGGCCTTCGCCGTGTACGCCGCGCTGCTGCTCGGATGCGTGGTTCTGGCGAAGCTCCCGCCGCTGACCGTCCTGCGGCGCCTTGCCGTCGAGACCCCGTTCATCGTCTTCGCGGTGCTGCTGCCGTTCGTGGCCACGGGTCCGCAGGTCGACGTCCTCGGCGTCTCGCTGTCGCAGTCGGGCGTCCTCGGCGCCTGGAACGTGCTGGTCAAAGGCACCCTCGGGGTGGTGGCCGCGATCGTGTTGTCGGCGACGACCGCACCGCGCGACCTGCTGGCCGGGCTCGAGCGGATGCGGCTGCCGTCGACGTTGGTCGCGATCCTGTCGTTCATGATCCGGTACCTCAGCGTGGTGTCCGACGACCTGCACCGGATGCGGATCGCGCGAGAGTCCCGCGGGTACGCCGGTGGCCGGGCCGGGCATCTCAAGGCGGTCGCCGGGGGAGTCGGCGGGTTGTTCGTCCGCAGCTTCGAGCGCGGCGAGCGGGTCCACCTGGCGATGAGGTCGCGCGGGTACGACGGCCGGATGCCGCCGCTGAGTCAGAACGGTGCGGTGCGGGCGCAGTGGCTGGAGGGGCTGACCTTGTCCCTGCTCGCCGTACTCGTCGCGGTCGCGGCTAGGGTGGTCGGCTTGTGAGCGGTCCCGCGATTCAGGTCGAGCGTCTGGTCTTCGCCTATCCCGACGGCCGGCAGGCGTTGTTCGGCGTCGACTTCACCGTCCAACGCGGCGAGCGCGTTGCCCTCCTCGGTCCCAACGGTGCCGGCAAGACGACGCTGGTGCTGCACCTCAACGGCATCCTCGGCGCGGTCGCCGGTGGGGTGGGCAGCGGCCGGATCCAGGTCAGCGGGTCCGCCCTGCACCGCGACCACCTGACCGAGGTCCGGCGCAAGGTCGGGCTGGTGTTCCAGGATCCCGACGACCAGTTGTTCATGCCGACGGTCCGCGACGACGTCGCCTTCGGCCCGGCGAACCTCGGCCTCCGCGGGTCCGAGCTCGACGACCGGGTGCACGAGGCACTCGTCCAGGTCGGCATGCAGGACCACGCCACCATCGCCCCGCACCACCTGTCGTTCGGCCAGCGCCGCCGGGTCGCCGTCGCCACCGTGCTCGCGATGCGGCCCGAGGTCCTGGTCCTGGACGAGCCGTCGAGCAACCTCGACCCGGCCAGCCGGCGCGAGCTGTCCGACATCCTGGCCGGCCTCGACGTGACGCTGCTGATGATCACCCACGACCTGCCGTACGCCCTGCAGCTGTGCGAGCGCAGCCTGCTGATGGACGACGGCCGCATCGTCGCCGACGGCCGGACCCGCGACCTGCTCGCGGATCCCGAGCTGATGGCCGCCCACCGGCTCGAGCTGCCGTACGGTTTCAACCCGCTCTCGGTCCCCGGCCCCGAACGCTGACCCGGCCCTGTCGATAACGGCTGCTCCCGTCCGACGCGTTGGTGGAAGCACACCTCGCCTCGAAGGGAGCCCACCATGACCGCGATCGCCACCACCGCCGGTACCTCCTCCACGCCGGCCGGCCGGGCCACGGCACTGCTCGGCTGCGGGAAGGCAGCAGGACCGATCTATCTCACCGTGGTGGCCGTCCAGGCCCTGGTCCGGGACGGTTTCGACCCTCGCAAGCACGCCGCCAGCATGCTCACCCTCGGCGAGGGCGGTTGGGTTCAGAGCCTCAACTTCGTCCTCACCGGCCTGCTCGTCGTCCTCGGTGCCGCTGGTCTGCGCCGGGCCGGTTCGGTCGGGCGCTGGGCGCCGCGGCTGCTCGCGGTGTTCGGCGTGGGGATGGCTAAAGCGGGCGTCTTCGTTCCGGATCCGGCGCTCGGCTTCCCGGTCGGTACGCCGGACGGCCTGCCGGTGACGATGAGCTGGCACGGCACTCTGCACTTCGCGGTCGGTGGGGTGGGCTTCCTCGCTTTCGTCGTCTGCTGCTTCCTGATCGCTCGCTGTTTCGCTGCGGACGGCGCCCGGGGCCGGGCGGCGTACTCGGCCGTGACCGGGGTGGTGTTCCTCGCCGCGTTCGGCGGGATCGCCTCCGGTTCCGCCGGCGCCGGGGTCACGGTCGCGTTCTGGGTCGCGGTGGTGCTGGCCTTCACCTGGATCACGCTGACGGTGGGAACGGTGGCTACTCGTTCGGTCAAGCTGGGGTGAATTTCTTACCGAGGGGTTGTCAGTCACTCTGCGGTCGGGAAAGGTGACAGTCAGTTGTCCTGCACTTTCCCGCCCCTCCAAGTGCAAAGGCGGTCCGCCCATGAAGATCATCGCCGGCCTCGTTTCCGCCGCATTCGCCGGCGCCGCGGTCCTGACGCCCACCGTCGCCCAGGCCGCGGCCCCTGACTACGTCGCTCTCGGCGACTCGTACGCCTCGGGTGTCGGCACCCGTAGCTACCTTCCCGACAGCGGCGCCTGCCAGCGCTCGACCAAGTCCTATCCGTACCTCGACGCGGCCCGGATCGGCGCGAACCTGACCTCGGTCGCCTGCTCGGGCGCCCGCGTCGCCGACGTCACCGCGAACCAGCTCGGCCCGCTGACCAGCGGCATCGAGTTCGTCACCGTCCAGGTGGGCGGCAACGACGCCGGGTTCTCCTCGGTGATCACCGAGTGCGCGAAGCCCGCCTGGCTGGGCAACTGCGACGCCGCGATCAACACCGCCCAGGCCACCATCAACAACACGATCCCGGGCCGGCTGAACACGCTGTACGCGACGATCAAGAGCCGGGCCAGTAACGCCAAGATCGTCGTGGTCGGCTACCCGCGGCTGTTCAACGGCACCGACTGCAACGCCGGTACCTTCTTCAGCGCAGCCGAGATGACCCGGCTGAACCAGACCGCCGACCTGCTGAACTCGCGGATCGGGACCGCGGCCGGTGCGGCCGGGTTCGCGTTCGTGAACCCGACCTCGGCCTTCATCGGGCACGCCGTCTGCGGCAGCCCGGAGTGGGTGAACGGCCTGTCCAACCCGGTCAGCGAGTCGTACCACCCGAACGTGACCGGTCAGGCGAGCTACGCGAACCTGGTCCAGCCCCAACTCCGCTGATTCCGTCGCCGGACCGGCCGATTTCCTGCGCGGCGCCCCCGTTCGTGATGTGATACGAGGGTGCCGCAAAGGTCTGTCGACTGGTTGCTGATCGCCCGGGCGCAGGCCAACGGTCTCGACCGTCCGGTGTCCGAGGCCGGCCCCGGAGGGGTGGCCGACGTCGCCCGCCGGACGGCTGGACTCCAGGCCCAGAGTTGGCGCGGAGCCGCGTACGCCGTCCGGGCGCGTTCGACCGCGACCACTCTCACCGACGTCTCCCGGGCCCAGGAGGACGACCGATCCGTGGTGCGCGGCTGGTTCATGCGCGGCACGTTGCAACTGGTCGCCACCGAGGACGCCGGCTGGTTGCTCGGGCTCCTCGGTCCCCAGCTGATCCGCGACACCGAACGCCGCTACGGCGAACTCGGACTGACCCCTGATCTCCGCGAACGCGGCGCCGACGTGATCGAGTCGCACCTGCTCGACCACGGTCCGACCGGACGAGCCGCACTCGGTGCGGTCCTGGTCGAGCACGGGATCCTCGCGGAGCCGAAGGGGCAGGCGGTGTACGCCCTGATCCGGCACACGGGATTGCTCGGCCGGCTCTGCTACGGACCCGGCCACGACGCGGGGGAGACCTGGGTCGCGGTCCGGGACTGGCTCGGCGGTCCCTTGAAGTCAGCTGATTCCGCCGCCGACGAACTCGCGCGCCGCTACCTCACGGCCTACGGACCGGCGACGGCCAAGGACTTCGCGACCTGGTCCGGGCTGCCGATCCCGGCCGCTCGTCAGGCCTTGCGGTCGGCGGCGCGGGAAGAGTACGTGATCGAAGGTGAGGCGTACGCCGCGGTCGGTGACGTGCCGGGATTCGAGGGCGTGCGGTTCCTCGGCGAGTTCGACCCGTACCTGCTCGGGTATCGCGACCGCCGGTACGCGCTGGCCGAGGAGCACCGGCATCACGTCTATCCCGGCGGTGGGATGTTGCGTCCCGCGGTCGTCCGGGGTGGCCGGGTGATCGGGTCCTGGCAGCACGTCGGACCATCGGTCTCGCTCTTCGGCACGGAGTCGGCCGACCTCTCCGGCGAACTGGCCGATCTCGCGCGATTCCACGGCTGAGGGACTTGCCTCTTATATTCCTCGAAAGGTATATATAGAGCCATGAGTGAGACGCTGACAACCGAGAACGGCCGGACCGTGCTGCGGATGGAGCGCTCTTTGCGGCATCCGCGGGAGAAGGTCTGGCGCGCGCTGACCGACCCGGCCGAGCTGGTGCACTGGTTCCCGGCCACGATGGAGCTCGATCTGCGCCTCGACGGCCGGATCGCGTTCACCTTCCCCGGTGGCGAGGACGACTTCGTCGAGGATCCCGACAACGCCGGCGTGATCCGCGCGTACGATCCGCCGCGGCTGCTCGAGTTCACCTGGGGCGACGAGATCCAGCGATGGGAGCTGGCGCCGACCGCGGACGGGTGCGTGCTCACCCTGACCGCGACCTACGACGACCACGCCGGCTCGGCCAGCTTCACCAGTGGCTGGACCCTCTGCCTGGACGCCCTGGACAAGTTGCTCGGTGGGAACGAGGTGCACCGCGAGCACTACTCCGTCCTGCACGAGCACTACGTCCAGGTGTACGGCCTGGACCACGGCGAGGTGGTTGCCGACGGCATCCGGTACGAGCGCCAGCTGGTCCAGCCCAGGGAGGCCGTCTGGGCCCGGCTCACCGGAGCGGCCGAGGTCCGGGAAGGAGAGCTGCCGCCGGCCGGATTCGTGGCCAAGGGCATCGACCCCGGACCGGTCGGGCAGGCGATCGAGGCCGAGCTGCTGGTGTACCCGTGGCAGCACGGCCTGGTCACCTGGAAGCTCCGCGACGGCAACGGGGGAGCGCGGCTGGTGCTGACCCAGACCGGTCCCGCGGAGGAGTTCCTGACCGCCTGGCGGGACGTGGTCGAAACGCTGTCCGCCGAGCTGCTCACCCAGTAGGGGTCGCCGACAAGGGTGCCGGCGACCCCCAGAAACCTCAGTCCTCCGCGATCACCGGGTCCGCGACGTACCGGCGCAGGTGTTCCGCGGTGAGCGACGAACTGCTCTCGACCAGATCGGCCGGGATCCCGGTGAACACGATCCGCCCACCGTCGTGACCCGCCCCCGGACCGACGTCGATCAGCCAGTCGGCGTGCGCCATCACGGCCTGGTGGTGCTCGATCACGATCACCGTGTTGCCCTCGTCCACCAACTCGTCGAGCATCGCGAGCAGCTGGTCGACATCGGCGAGGTGCAGCCCGGTGGTCGGCTCGTCGAGCACGTACACCGAGCCCTTGCGGCCGCGGTGGATCGCGAGCTTGAGCCGTTGCCGTTCACCGCCGGACAGCGTGGTGAGCGGCTGACCGAGCCCGAGGTACCCGAGTCCGACCGAGACCAGCCGGTCGAGGATCGCCCGGGAGCGGCCACCGGGGAAGAACTCCCGCGCCTCGGTGACCGTCATCCGCAGGACCTCGCTGATGTTCTTCCCGCGCAGTTGGTACGCCAGCACCTCGGGGGTGAACCGGGCGCCGTCGCACTGCTCGCACACCGACGACACCTCGGCCATCATGCCGAGATCGGTGTAGACCAGCCCGAGTCCCTTGCAGGTCGGGCAGGCACCGACCGAGTTCGCGCTGAACATCCCGGGCTTCACCTTGTTCGCCTTCGCGAACTCGGCCCGGATCGGCTCGAGCAACCCGGTGTACGTCGCCGGGTTGCTGCGCCGGGACCCACGGATCGGCTCCTGCCCGGCCACGATCACCCCGTCCCGGCCACCGAGCGAACCGTGGATCAGCGAGCTCTTCCCCGAGCCGGCCACCCCGGTGACCACGGTCAGCACGCCGAGCGGGATGTCCACGCTCACGTCCCGCAGGTTGTGCAGGTTCGCGTGCTCGATCCGCAGGCTCCCGGTCGGCCGGCGCACCTCGTCGCGGACCGGCACCCGGTGATCGAGGTACCGTCCGGTCAGCGTGCCCGACTTCGTCAGCCCGGCCAGGTCACCCGTGTAACAGATGCGCCCGCCGGCCTGGCCCGCGCCGGGGCCGAGATCCACCACGTGATCGGCGATCCGGATCGTCTCCGGCTTGTGCTCGACGACCAGGACGGTGTTGCCCTTCTCTGTCAGCTGGATCAGCAGATCGTTCATCCGCTGGATGTCGTGCGGGTGCAACCCGACCGTCGGCTCGTCGAACACGTACGTCACGTCGGTCAGCGCGGACCCGAGATGGCGGACCAGCTTCACCCGCTGCGCCTCACCGCCGGACAACGTCGACGACTCCCGGTCCAGGCTGAGATATCCCAGCCCGATCTCGACCATCGACTCCAGCGTCGCCCGCAGTCCTTCGAGCAACGGCCCCACGCCGGGATGCCGGATCCCGCGGACGAACTCGGCCAGGTCGCTGATCTGCATCGCCGAACACTTGGCGATCCCGAGTCCGTCGACCCGGACCGACCGGGCCGCCTCGTTGAGCCGGGCGCCGCCACAGCTCGGGCACTCCACCAGCTTGAGTGCCCGCTCGGCGAAGGCGCGGGCGTGGCTCTGCAGCGTGTCGCGGTCCTTGGCCAGGTACTGGCGCCTGACCTTGACCACGAGGCCCTCGAAGGTCAGGTTGCTCTTGCCGACCTTCACCTTGGTCGGCGGTGAGTACAGGAACTGCTCCCAGGCCTTCGCGGGGTACTCGCGCAGCGGCAGGTCCGGGTCGAACAGCCCGGACTGCGTGAACAGCTGCCAGTACCAGGTGTCGATGCCGTACCCGGGGGCCTTGATCGGGTCCTGGTTGAGCGAGCGGTCGCGGTCGAGCAGTTCGTCGAGGTCGATCTCGGTGCTCCGGCCGAGCCCCTCGCAGTCCGGGCACATCCCCTCGGCCCGGTTGAAGCTGAAGGCGGACGGTGGCCCGACGGTCGGCGTACCGATCCGGCTGAACAGGATCCGCAGCATGGTGTGGGCGTCGGTCGCGGTGCCGACCGTGGAGCGGGCGTTCGCGCCGATCCGTTCCTGGTCGACGATGATGGCGGCGCTCAGGTTGCGCAGCGAGTCCACGTCGGGCCGGGACAGGCTCGGCATGAAGTTCTGGACGAAGGCGGAGTAGGTCTCGTTGACGAGCCGCTGGGATTCGGCGGCGATGGTGTCGAAGACCAGCGACGACTTCCCGGAGCCGGAGACCCCGGTGAAGACGGTGAGCCGGCGCTTCGGGATGTCGACCGAGACGCCGCTGAGATTGTTCTCGCGGGCGCCCCGGACCTGGATCACGGCGTGACTGTCGGCAGTTGTTCGGTCGGCAGGCATGCCTTCAATCGTCTCATTGAACCGACCGTAGAAAGTTTGAGCGATCGACCGAGCGGGAGGCCGTCGGGAAACCTTCTACGACGCACGTAAGGTCGTGGTTCACCTGGCGAGCCGCCGGCCGACGTCGTCGAGGAGGAACTGCAGGCGGTCGCCGAGGAGTTCGCGGTCCTCGGGACCGAGCCCGGCGACCAGCTCGGCCTCTCGGCTCAGTACCTGGTCGACGGTCCGCTCGACCAGCGCGTGGCCGTGCTCGGTGAGCGACACCACGACCGTCCGGCTGCCCTTCTCGGACCTGCGCCCGACCAGGCCCGCGTCCTCGGCCCGGCCGACCCGCTGCGAGATCGCCCCGGCCGTCACCAGGGTGCGCCGGGTCAGCTCGCGGGTGCTCAGCTCGTACGGCGGGCCGCTGCGCCGGAGCACGCTGAGCAGGTCCAGCGTGGCCGGGTCCACGCCGAGCTCCTGGAGCAGGCGGCGCCGGTCGTCGGCGAAGAGCTTGGCCAGCCGCCACAGGGGAGTGACGATGCCGATCGACTCGGTCGGGACACCGGGCCGCTCCCGTTGCCAGGCGCGGGCGATCTCGGTCGCGGGGTAGGCGCTGGGCGCGTCCAGGGGGTACGCGTCGCCGGGCTTGTCGTCCACGGCACCGATGGTACGTTTAGGGCTAAACGTTTAGACCTAAATCGGAGGAGTGGCGTGGCCAGGACGATCGTGGTGACCGGGGCAGCGACGGGGATCGGCCGGGCGGTGGCCGAGCGGTTCCGCGCGGACGGGGACGAGGTGGTGATCACCGGACGACGGCAGGACGTCCTGGAGAAAGCGGCCGCCCAGCTCGGCGCGCGGGCGATCGTCTGCGACGCCGTCGACCCGGATCAGCTAGCCACCTTGGCCGACGCGCTGCCGGACCGCGTCGACGTACTGGTCAACAACGCCGGTGGGAACACGGACTTCACCCAGCCCGAGGACGACGGCGACCTGGCCCAGCTGAAGGGCAACTGGCTGGCCAATCTCGAGGCGAACCTGATCTCGGCCGTACTCACCACCACCGCCCTCATGCCGAAGCTGGCCGACGGCGGCGCGGTCGTCCACCTCGGCTCGATCGCGGGCAGCCGCGGCGCCGGTTCGTACGGGGCGTCGAAGGCCGGCCTCGCACTGTGGAACACCGAGATCGCGGCCGAGCTCGGTCCGCGGGGTATCACCTCGAACGTGGTGGCGCCCGGGTTCACCGCCGACACGGAGTTCTTCCGCGGCCGGCTCAGCGAGGACCGGCGGCAGTCGCTGCTGCACGCCACCCTGACCAAGCGGGAGGGCCAGGTCGACGACATCGCGGCGACGATCCACTTCCTCGCCTCACCCGGAGCCCGGCACCTCACCGCGCAGGTCCTGCACGTCAACGGCGGCGCCCTCAGTACCCGCTGATCCTGGGCTGACAACGTGGGCATCCCCGGGGTACCCGGCGGCGTCGGCGAGAATGGGCGCATGCGTGCCACCGTCAAGGACGTCGCCAAACTGGCCGGAGTGTCCCCGAAGACGGTGTCGAACGTCATCAACGGCGTCGTCTTCGTCCGGCCGGAGACCCGGGCCCGGGTCGAGCAGGCGCTGACCGAGCTCGACTACGTCCCGAACATGAGCGCCCGCGGCCTCCGCAACGGCCGCTCCGGGATGATCGGCCTGGCCCTGCCCGACCTGCTCCGCCCGTACTCCGCGGAGATCACCCACCTGGTCGTCGAACTCGCGCACGAACGCGGCTGGGGCGTCCAGATCGAGCAGACCGCCTCCGAGCCGGAACGCGAGTACGAACTGTTGTCGAAGGCCCGCACCAACCTGGTCGACGGCCTGATCCTCAACCCGGTCAACCTCGACGACAGCGCGGTGATGTCGGCGGGACCGTTGCCGGCCGTGGTGCTGATCGGCGACGTGGACCAGGACGTGGTCAGCCAGGTGCTGATCGACAACGTCGAAGCGGCCAAGGACATGACCCGCCACCTGGTGGAGCAGGGGTACCGCCGGATCGCCGCCGTCGGCACCCCCGAGATCCCGAGCGGCTCCAGCGGGAACGGCCGGATCGGCGGCCGGACCGAGGCGGTCGGCTCGGCGGCGTCCAGGCTGCGCGCCGCCGGGTACCACGAGGTCCTCGCAGAGCACGGGCTGCCCGCGCTCGACATCGCGCTGGACCGGTGGAGTCCGCAGGGCGCTGCGACCGTCCTGTCGCGGTTCCTGCGGGAGAACGAGCCACCGGACGCGCTCTTCTGCTTCACCGACTCGCTCGCGATGGGAGCCGTCTCGGTGCTCTGGTCGGCCGGACTGTCCATCCCGGGCGACTGCGCGGTGGCCGGCTTCGACAACATCGGCGAGAGCCAGTTCACCGTGCCGCCGCTGACCACGGTCGACTTCGACCGGCGCGCGTTCGTCCAGGCGGCCCTGGACCTGCTCGGCGAACGGATGGCCGACCGGACCGCGACGCCACGGCGGATCGTCATCCCGCACCGCATCGTCCGCCGCGCCAGCACGGGGTACTAGAAAGATCGCGGACGCAAGTCCCGCAGGGTGGGAATCCGGTCACGATCCCTTGCAAACGTCGTCACTCTCAGCAAGGCTTCCGTGATCACCACTGTGCGGTGAGGCGCACAGTTGTGTGGCAACTGTTGCCGTGCCGGTCCGCGGAACTGTTGGGCCGCACAGACAGTTGCGTCCGTCAACTGTCCCTCGGGGGACCCGATGAGGAGGGGGATCTGTGTCAGCCATGAAGCGGCTCGCCGAGCAGTGCCGTGATGTGAGGAGTCACGGCAACGCGCAACTCGGCAGGGCCTCGATCCAGCCAGCGGTGTGTACCGGCATCCACGAGGTGAGCTCGTCGAACCGGCCGGGCACTCCGCGACGCGTGGCGTTGCTCAGGCTGAGCAACGGCCTCACCACCACGCTCCGCCTGACCGAAGGCACCCCGGTGCCGGACCCAGGCACCACGGTGTTCGTCCGAGGTGGCCGAGGGCAGGGTGATCAGCCCGCCACAGGTGGGGTCATTCTCGCGCCGGTCCCGGCCGGCTGAACTCCGCGGCCGAGTCGTCAGTGACTTCCAGGTCTCAGGTCAACGCCGAGCTGAGCCCCGGAAGTCGCTCGGACCAGGTCACTCCTCGAGGGGGTCGGTGACGGCCCGCACCTCGATCGGCGAATACGGCGCCTCCGGCAGCCGAGCAGCCAGCTCGGTCGCCCGCTCCAGGTCACACTCGAGCAGGTAGTACCCGGCCAGCACCTCCTTGGCCTCGCTGAACGGCCCGTCCGTCACCGTGGCCTCGCCGTCGACCACCTGCACGATCCGGGCCCCCTTGGTCGTCAGCCCTTCCGACGCGATGTACTCAC
Organism: Kribbella amoyensis; assembly: GCF_007828865.1. NCBI lineage: Bacteria > Bacillati > Actinomycetota > Actinomycetes > Propionibacteriales > Kribbellaceae > Kribbella > Kribbella amoyensis. The sequence goes on along the minus strand of NZ_VIVK01000001.1, from coordinate 5,729,414 downwards.
CGCGCGCCCGGGTCTCGTCCCAGATCACCCGATGAGCGGCCATCACGGCCTCCTCGCCGATCTTCTCCATCGCGTCCCAGGTCTCGGCGTTCCCATAGATCAGCAACATGTACTTCAAAGCAACTCCCTTCCTCACCCAAGACGTCGGAGTCTGCCACCCCACCTCGACATCAAGCCCGAACTAGATCTCGCCGGCTGCTCGGCGGGCTGCTTCGAGGTCGGTGCGGAGGCGGTCGTGGATGGGGACGGACGGGTCTGAGTACTGGCCGGACAGGCAGATCGGACCGGTCCAGTTCTGGTTCTCGAGTTGGCGGAAGATCGCGGACCAGTTGGAGAGGCCTTCGGGGCCGGGGACGAACCAGGGCTTCCAGGCGCCACCTACGTCGTCGGTCGGCTCGGTTGCCGTGTACTTCACGTTCTTCAGGTTGACGATGCCCAGTCGGTCCTTCGCCAGGTCGAGGGTGACGTGCGGCGCGTCTCCGGCGAGGGCGTCGTGGGCCGCGTCCCAGACCAGCTGGAAATGCTCGGGCGGCAAACTGTCCAGCAACTGCAGCACCCCGAGCGTCGACGAGACGTACTTCCCGTGGTGGGGCTGCACACCAACCTGCACGCCGTACTGGGCCGCGTACCCCACAACGGCCTCCAGCGACCCGCGCACGCGCGCCACCGACGCGGCATACCCGTCGGGCCCCAGGTCGGCCATGACGCGGATCATCGGTACTCGCGCCGCCGCGGCCGCCTCGAACGTGCTCTCGGCCAGGTCGCTCGCGATGCTGATCGGCTCGACCCCCTCGGCACGCAGTTGTTCGGCGAACTCGGGCAGCACCTTGACCGCGGTCGACGGTGTGACGAACGCGGTGTCGCGGACCGGGACCTCGGCGCCGGTGAAGCCGAGGCCCGCGACCAGGCGACCGAGTTCGTCACCGGGCAACTCGGCGAACGGTTTGGTGAAGACGGACCAGAGATAGTTCATGAACTAGCGGCCTCCCAGTCCGCTCATGGTGATGCCTCGGACGAACCAGCGTTGGGTCAGGAAGAAGAGCACGATCAACGGGACCGTGGTGATCGTGGCGGCCATCAGCAGCAGGTTCCACTGGGTGCCGTTGGTGTCCTGGAACACCTGCAGCCCGACGGCCGCGGTCCGGGTCGCGTCGCTGTTCGAGATGACCAGCGGCCACAACAGGTTGTTCCACTGGCCGATGAACTTGAACACCGCCAGCGTCGCGATCGCCGGGATCGCCAGCGGCACGATCACCCGCAGGAACGCCTGCCACCGGTTCGCGCCGTCGAGCCGGGCGGCCTCCTCGTAGTCCTTCGGGATGCCGAGGAAGAACTGGCGGAGCAGGAAGACCCCGATCGCGGTGAAGGCGTGCGGCAGGATCATCCCCGGCCAGGTGTCGATCCCTTGCAGCTTCGCGACCAGCACGAACTGCGGGATCAGCGTCACCTGGGACGGGATCATCAGCGTGGCCAGGTAGATCCCGAACAACCAGGACCGGCCCGGGAAGGTCAGCCGGGCGAACGCGTACGCCGCGAGCGCCGCGGTGATTGTCTCCAGCAACGTCGTCCCGGCCGCGAAGATGACCGTGTTCAGCAGGTACCGGCCGAGCGGGACCAGTTCGAACGCGCGTTGGAGGTTCTCCGGATGCCAGCTGCTCGGCCAGAACGAGGGCCGCGCCGCCATCGACTCGGCGTCGGACTGGAACGCGACCAGCACCATCATCACCACCGGGATCAGGGTGAGCGCGGTGACCAGGAAGCACCCGAAGACGAGCAGCTTGCGGACGGCCGTGGAGCCGTCGGTCGTCGTACTCCGCCAGGGCAGGGTGAGCGTCTCAGTTGTCATAGTGGACGAGCCTCCGCTGCAGCAGGAACTGGGCCGCCGTGATCACCACGATGAAGCCGAACAGGACCAGCGACTGGGCCGCGGCGTACCCCTGGTCGTAGTTCTCGAAGCCGGTCCGGTAGATGTACATGACCAGCGTCGTGGTCCGTGATCCCGGCCCGCCGTTGGTCATGATCAGTGCCTGGTCGAACACCTGGAACGACCCGATGATCGAGGTGACCACGACGAAGAACATCGCCGGCGACAGCATCGGCAGGGTGACGTTGCGGAACCGCTGCCACGCCGAACTGCCGTCCACCCGCGCGGCCTCGTAGAGCTGCTGCGGGATCGCCTGCAAGCCGGCCAGGAAGACCACCATGCCGAACCCGAAGCTCTTCCACACGCTCATCGCGATCAGCGCGGGCATCGCCCAGAAGTCGCTGATCAGCCAGGCCGGCCCGTCGATCCCGATCAGCCCGAGCACGGCGTTCACCAGACCGTCGTGCGGGATGTAGAGCCAGATCCAGACGAACGCCACCGCCACCGTGATCGTGGCGTACGGCAACAACAGGAGCGACCGGAAGACCGCGACCCGGCGCAGCCCCTGGTTCAGCAGCAACGCCAGCACGAGACTGACCAGCAGGGTCAGCGGCACACTCAGGAAGGTGAAGTACGCCGTGTTGCCGAGCGCGGACCAGAACGTCGGATCCGGGCCGAGCCGGGCGAAGTTGCGCAGCCCGGCCCAGGTCGGGGGACTGAACAGGTTCCAGTCGAGCAGGGAGATCACGCCGGCCGCGAGCACCGGCCCGGCCGTGAAGACGAGGAAGCCGATCAGGCTCGGCAGGATGAAGAGCCAGGCGGTGAGCGCCTCGCGGCTTCGCGGTTTCCGGGACCCGTGGGCGGAGGCGCTCCGGCCGGTCGCCGGAGGTGCGGTGAGAGTTTCGACAGCCATCCGGCTCACCCTTTCCTGGCCGTGGCTTGGCGGACGTTGTCCTGGTGCTGCTGCATGAGCACGTCGAGCCGCGGGGTCAGCCCGTCGATCGCGTCCCGCACCGGGACCTGACCGAGGAACGTCCGCGGCAGGTCCTGGCCGAGCAGCTGCTTGACCTGGTTCCAGTTGCTGGTCACGTCGAACGGATGCCCGCCGGCCAGCTTGCCGGCCAGGATCTGCTGGACGATGCCGAGGTTGTCGGGCGGCGGCTTGAACGCGCTCCCGGCACTCAACCTGGCGGGGTTGTTCCGGCCCGCTTTCGCGTAGATGTCCAGCGCCCCGGTACTGGTCAGCGTCTTGAGCAACTTCCAGGCCAGCTCCAGGTCCTTGCCGCGGACCCCGGACGGGATCGCGAAGCCGGACCCCGACACCCGAGGCGTACTCCCGACAGCGCCGGCCGGGAACGGTACGACGTCCCAGTCGAACTTGGCCTTGCGCACGTTCACCACCTGCCAGGGCCCGTTCTGCATGAACGCGACGTTGCCCTCGAGGAAGTTCGCCAGCGAGTTCTCGGTGACCAGGTTCGCGATCGGCGGCGTGACCTTGTCCTTGACGAACAGGTCCACCACGAACTGGACCGCCTCCAGCGCCTCCGGCTCGGCCAGGATGCTGCGGGTGGCGTCGTCGTTCATCACGTTGCCACCGGCGCAGTAGATCCAGGAGACCAGGTCGTCGATCGCCGGCGCGCAGGTGAACCCGTACTGGTCCGGTGGCCGGGTCAGCTCCTTGGCCAGCTCCCGGAACGTTGCCCACGGCATCGGCTCGGTCGGGGACGGCTCCGGGATGCCCTGCTTGGCGAGCAGCGTCTTGTTGTAGTAGAGCACGGTCGGCGCGACGTCGAAGCCGATCGCGTACGTCTTGCCGTTGAAGCTGCTGATCTTGCGGATCGGCTGGTAGAAGTCGGTCAGGTCGAAGTCGGGGTCGGCGGCGATCAGGTCGTCCAGCGGCTGGTGCGCACCGCGCGCGGCGTACGTCGGGATCAGGGTGCCGTTGATCGCCGTCACCAGGCCGGCGGTCCCGCTGACCAGTTGCAGGTCGAGCTTGGTCGGGTACCCGCCCGACGGGGTGAGCATGGCGGCCGAGCGGACCCCGAGTTCGCGTTCGACGTAGGCGCCGAAGGCATCCCACACCTTGCGTTCGGCGGGACTGCTGGACCACATCGACCAGGTGGCCGTACCGTCCGGTGGCCCGGACGAACATCCGGCGGCCGCGGCTCCGAGCCCGGCCAGGCCGGTGAGCTTGAGCAAGCTGCGGCGGGACAGCTGTGACTGCATGGACTCTCCTCAGCTGAAGAGCAGGTCGATCGACTCGGCGCGGATCCGCTCCTCGTCGACCTCGACGCCCAGGCCAGGGGCGGTGGGGACCGTCGCGACGGCCTTGGTGATCGTCAGCCCGTCGACGTAGAGGTCGGCGAGCAGTTCCGGGCCGTTGAGTTCGGCCGGCAACGCCAGGTCGAGCTGGCTGAACACGTGCACCGCGGCGGCGAACCCGATCCCGCAGTCGGTCAGCCCGCTGGAGAGCAGTTCGAGTCCACCGGCGACCGCCACCTGGGCGGTCTTCAGGGCGTTCCGCAGACCGCCGGACTTGCAGATCTTCACCACGACGAGATCGGCCGCGTCGAGTTGCAGGGTCCGGGCCAGGTCCTGCGCGGTGAAGCTCCCCTCGTCGATCGCGACCGGCAGGTCGATCAGCGTCCGCAACCGGCGCATCGCGAGCACGTCGGTACTCGGCACCGGTTGCTCGACGCAATGGATCGTGCGGAGGTCCCGGGTCCGGTCGAGCAACTGCCGCAACGCGCTCGGCCGGTACGACTGGTTCGCGTCGAGCCACAGCGGCTTCGCCCCGGCCACCTCGGCGACCGCCTCGATCGCGGCCGCGTCCTGGTCCGGGTCCCCACCGATCTTCACCTTGTACGCCGCATAGTCGGACGACTGTTCGGCGTGCTCACGGACGGCCTCCGGCGGACCGACCCCGATCGCGGAGCAGAGCGGGATCTCGTCCTGCACCTTGCCACCGAGCAACGCGTGCACCGGTACTCCGGCGAGCTTGCCGGCGGCGTCGTGCATCGCCAGGTCCACGGCCGCCCGGGCGAACGGGAAGCCGTTCGACACCGACGGGCTGAGCCGCTTGGCCGCCCGTCGATGGAAGAGCTCGACGTCGAACGGGGTGAGCTCGAGCAGCAACGGTTCCAGGTGCCGCTTGATCACCACGGCCATCGTCTCGGCCGTCTCGTAGCTCCAGCTCGGCAAGGCTCGCTGCTCACCCCAGCCGACCACACCGTCCTCGGTCGTCAGTTTCACGAACACGACCGCCGACGCCTGGTCGGGCCGTTGGTCGGGCGTTCCCACGGCGCCGCTGCCGAGCACGAACCGGCGCGCGAACGGTACGGCGACGGGGAACACCTCGACGGATCTGATCCGCGACATGGTTGTCCTCTCAGGCCGCGATCGACCAGCTGGAGGGGTCGACGTAGCTCGGCCCCTTGGTGCCGTTGCCGAGATACGCGAGCACGTCGGCGACGACGTACCCGGTCAGGGCGAGGTGGCCCTCCTTGGTGTCACCCGCGACGTGCGGGGTCAGCAGCAGGTTCGGAGCGGCGAGCGTCGTCGCGTCGAAGGCCGGCGGCTCCGGGTCGTACACGTCGAGCGCGGCGTAGATCCGGCCGTCGAGCGCGTGGTCGAGCAGCGCCTGCTGGTCGATCGCGGGTCCGCGGGACGAGTTCACGACGACGGCGTTGTCGGGGAGTTGCTCGATCAGCTTGCGGGTCACGAGGCCCTTCGTCTCCGGGACATCGGGGACATGCAGCGAGACGAACGGGCAGGCCATCGTTTCCTCGAGCGATGCGCTACGTACTCCGAGGGCGGCCGCGCGCTGCTGGGTCAGGTACGGGTCGTAGACGACGACGTCGCAACCGAACGGCTTCAGCAGCGTGATCAGCGCGCGAGCCGTCGAGCTGGCGCCGAGCAGGCCCACCTGCTGGCCGGCCAGTTCGCCACCTCGGAAGGCGGTCTGCTTCCAGCCGCCGTCGCGGATCGCCGCGTCGAAGCGGGGGAGCTTGCGGGCCAGGGTGAGCATCGCGGCCAGGCAGTACTCGCCGACCGACCAGGCGATCCGGCCACCCGCGGAGAACACGGCCACGTCCTGTTCGAAGATCACCGGGTCGACCAGCCGCTTCACCGACCCGGCCGCGTGCGCCACCACCTTCGGACCGGTGCCCGAGGCCCAGATCGACGCGTCCAGGTGCGGAGTACCCCAGCTGGTGAGCAGGACGTCGCTGCCCTCGGCGAGCGTGGCGACGGTCGACGGATCGACGTCGGCGGCCCAGCTCACCTCGAATCGCTCCGCCAGCAGCGTGCGGGTCTCGGCGCTGATCACGTCGTCTGCGCGCTCCGGTGTCATCACCACGGCCAGCTTGGTCACGCTTGGCTCCTCCGTCAGGTTTCGTCGTTCCGGTGGCTCGAAGGTAAGGGCTTTCCGTTATGCTCGTCCAAGCCCGTTTCCGCATCGATCGATACCGAGGCCGTATGGATCTGTCACTGCAGCAACTGCGCGGGTTCGTCGCGGTCGCCGAGGAACAGCACTTCGGCCGCGCGGCCCAGCGGCTGAACATGACCCAGCCACCGCTGACCCGGCAGGTCCAGGGCCTGGAACGCACACTCGGCGTCACCCTGTTCGACCGGACCGGCAGGGGAGTACGGCTGAACGCGGCCGGCGAGGTCTTCCTCGAACACTGTCACCGGGTCCTGGCCCTGCTCGAGGTCGCGCCCGAGGCGACCCGGCGAGCAGCCGAGGGCCAGACCGGGACCCTGCGGATCGCGTTCACCGCGATCGGGGCGTACGCCGTGCTCGCCGACTTCCTCGCGATGGTCGGCCGCCGAACACCCGCGGTGAGCGTCGAGCTGACCGAGCTGGTCAGCCCGGACCAGTTCGAGGCACTCGCGAACCTGGAGATCGACGTCGGCCTGGTCCGCCCTCCGATCCCGGACGGCTTCGAGTCGCTGCTCGTGCACTCCGAGGACCTGGTCCTCGCGGTCCCCGGCGATCACCCGCTGGCCGAGGGCGACGGCCCGGTGGCGCTGGCCGACGTGACCGACGACTACATCGGCTACAGCCCGGAGGGATCGCGGTACCTGCACGACATCTGCGCCGCGATGATCGGGATGAACCGGTACGCCGTGAGCCAGCTGGCCTCGCAGGTCCCGACGATGCTGGCCCTGGTCCGCGCCGGTCTCGGGTGCGCGCTGATCCCGCGATCGATCATGGCGATGGGCGTCGAGGGCGTGCGGTACCGGGAACTCGACGCGGCCGACGCGCACTCGGTCACGCTGCACGCCTGCTGGAGCCCCGACAGCCCGAATCCGGCCCTGCTCCGGCTGGCCGAATCCCTGCGCGCGGATCCCCAGCTCGACACTTGACCTAGAGCTGGCTCTAGCTCGTAGTGTCGATGGACATGAGCACCGCACAACACAAGATCGGCTCCGGCTTCGGCCACGACAGCACCGCCGACGACGTCCTGGCCGGCCTCGACCTCACCGGCAAGCTCGCGGTCGTCACCGGTGGGTACTCGGGTCTCGGCCTGGAGACCACCCGCGCCCTGACCCGCGCCGGCGCCCAGGTCGTCGTCCCGGCCCGTCGTCCGGAGGCCGCCGCGGAAGCCCTCGCCGGTGTCGCCGGGGTCGAGATCGACCGGCTGGACCTCGGTGACCTGGACAGCGTCCAGGCGTTCGCCGACCGGTTCCTCGCGAGCGGCCGAACGATCCACCTGCAGATCAACAACGCGGCGATCATGGCCTGCCCGGAGACCCGCGTCGGTCCCGGCTGGGAGGCCCAGTTCGCCACCAACCACCTCGGCCACTTCGCCCTGGTCAACCGACTCTGGCCGGCGATCGTCGACGGCGGCGCCCGGGTCGTCTCGGTCTCCTCGACCGGGCATCGGCGCTCCGACATCCGCTGGGACGACCCGCAGTTCACCCTGGCGTACGAGAAGTGGGCCGCCTACGGCCAGGCGAAGACCGCGAACGTCCTGTTCGCCGTCCAGCTCGATGCCCTCGGCAAGGACGCCGGGGTCCGCGCCTTCGCCCTGCACCCGGGCGGGATCCTCACCCCGCTGCAGCGCCACCTGGAACGCGACGAGATGGTCGGCTACGGCTGGATCGACGCCGACGGCAACCCGGGCTTCAAGACCCCGGCCCAAGGCGCGGCCACCCAGGTCTGGGCGGCCACCTCGCCCCAGCTCGAAGGCCAGGGCGGCGTCTTCTGCGAGGACTGCGAGATCGCCGAAGTCTCCACCGGCGACGCCCCCGGCGTCCGCCCGTACGCGATCGACCCGACCTCCGCCCGCCGCCTCTGGGAGCTGTCCGCCGACCTCACCGGCGTCAACGCCTTCGCCTGACGCGATATCCGTTCGCCTTCTGCTGCCCGGACTTGTAGCTTGCGTGGATCGTGACCATGCGCTCTCCGCGGTACGACGTGATCATCGCCGGGTGCGGTCCGTAAGCTGCTCGGCGTCGGCTTCCCAGCGGGCCGGCCGCAAATGTGTTGCCGTCGGAGCGATGCTCGCGTTGGCTAGGCGGCATGCCTGAACTGCGCACCGAACGACTCACGCTCCGCCGATGGCAGGAGTCCGACCTCGCCCCGTGGGCCGCGATGAACGCCGATCCCGAGGTCCGCGAGCACTTGGGTGCAGCTCTCACCCGCGAACAGAGCGACGCATCCGTTGCCCTGTTCCAGGAGGAGTTCGACCAGCGTGGGTACGGGTGGTGGGCGGTCGAGGTCCGGGAGACGGGGGAGTTCGTCGGCTTCGCGGGCCTTGACCGGGTCGAGGACCACCTGCCGTTCACCGGGATCGAGATCGGCTGGCGGCTTGCCCGCTCGGCCTGGGGCCACGGCTACGCGACCGAGGCCGCGCGGGCAGTGCTGGCCTTCGGGTTCGACACGCTCGGCCTTCCTGAGATCCTGGCCTTGACGACGGCGACCAACCTTCGGTCCCAGGCGGTGATGCGGCGCATCGGCATGACGCGGGATCCGGCCGACGACTTCGACGACCCCAACGAGCCGGAAGGACCTCTCCGGGCGAACGTGGTCTACCGGATCGCGAGAGCCGAACCGACTTCGTGACGAGGAGATCTGTGGTCACCGTTCCACCCGTCGAGATCGTGAACGCCCTGCGATCCGCCGGTTGTGTGTTCGCCGAGGAGGAGGCCGAGCTGATCCTGCAGACGGCCCCCGACGATGCGACGGTCGCGGTGATGGTCGAGCAGCGGGCGGCCGGTCATCCCTTGGAGCAGGTGCTCGGCTGGGCCTCCTTCCACGGCCTCCGGATCGCGGTGGACCCCGGCGTCTTCGTCCCGCGCCGACGCACGGAGTACCTGGTCGACGAAGCCATCGCCCTCGCCCGGAGGCGCCTCGCCGTCGGTACTCCCGCTCTGCGCGTGGTCGACCTCTGCTGCGGCACCGGCGCACTCGGAGCAGCCGTCGCCTCGGCGATCGACGGGGTCGAGCTGTACGCCGCCGACATCGAACCGGCCGCGGTACGCAACGCCCGCCGCAACCTCGAACCCCTCGGCGCCCAAGCCTTCGAGGGCGACCTCTTCGACGCGTTGCCGATCGACCTCCGCGGCCGCATCGACCTGTTGCTGTGCAACGTCCCGTACGTCCCGACCAGCGAACTCCACCTGCTCCCGGCCGAAGCGCGCGAGTACGAACCGAAGGTCACCCTCGACGGCGGCTCCGACGGGCTCGACGTGTTCCGCCGCGTCGTTCCGGTCGCCCTGGATTGGCTCACTGCCGGCGCGCATCTCCTGGTCGAGACCAGCGACCGGCAAGCAGCGATCGCGGTGAGCATCCTCGAATCCCACGGCTACTGGACCACCGTCGCCACCTCCGAGGACCTCGGCGCGACCGTCGTCATCGGTACCACCACCAACTGAAGCGGTTTCGTCGGTACCGGTCGTTAGGCTCCGGAGCATGGACGGACTGAGTCTCCAGGTCACCTCTGTGACGATCATGGCGCCGGATCCCCGGGCGCTGGCCGAGTTCTACGCGCGCCTGCTCGGCCGCGAGGTGACCTCGACCGAGGGACCGCGCCCCGGGCACCCGCCCGAGGACGGCTGGGCCCAGCTCCGCGCGACCGAGGACGGCGTCGGGCCCACGCTGAACTTCGAGTACGAGGAGCGGTGGAAACAGCCCGTCTGGCCCGCCGACGAGGGCACCCAGAACGCGACCCAGCACCTCGACATCTGGGTCAACGACCTCGAAGCAGCCACCAAGCACGCGCTGGCCGGCGGTGCGACGCTCGCCGAGTTCCAGCCGCAGGAGACCGTCCGGGTCCTGCTGGACCCGGCCGGCCACCCGTTCTGTCTCTTCCTCTGACCGACGCCTCACACGCGACGGAGGACGTGCAGCAGATACTCGCGCCGGTTGAGCGGATCCTGGTCGGTCCGGGCGCGACTCGGGATCGCGCCCGTCACCGGCTGGTACCGCTCGAACGACGACTCCAGGACGCCCTCACCACGCGCCAGTCCCGGGAGCTGCTGCTCCAGCTCGTACACCGCGGCCGCCGGGATCTCGCCTTCCAGTACCGAGGTGTCACCGCCGAGCGCCGGGACCTGCGGAATCGCCCGCAACCGGGCCAGCGTCGACAGCACCGGCCGGACCACGTCGGCCGGCACCTCCAGCCGGAACTGGTGCATCGGCTCGTGCACCGTCGTCCCGGCCTGCCGCAACGCCTCCACCAGGACCAGCGGCGTCAGGAATCGGAAGTCCCCGGCCGTGCTCGACATGCTCTTGTCGAACACCGCGTGCGCGTGACTCTGCCGCGCGGAGTACCCGGAGTGCGTCATCACGACCCGGCAGTCCGGAATCTCCCAACCCCGCAGGCCCTGCTTCAGCGTCTCCCGGACCGTCTCCTCGACCGCCCGGATGAACGCGTACGGCATCGACCCGAGCTCCACCTCGAGCTCGAACGTCACGCCCGAGCTCACCGCGGCAGGCTCGACCCGCAGCCCGACCGTGGCGAGGAACGGGTTCGGGTCGACCTTGTTGAACTCGACCGCCGCGCCGATCCCGGCCACCCGCTCGATGCAGATCGTGGTCGTCTCCCGGAACGTGACATCGACCCCGAAGTCGGTCGCCAGCGTCGACTGGATGACCTCCTTCTGCACCTCGCCGTACAAGGACACGTAGGTCTCCTGCCGGACATCGTCCTGCCGCAGGTCGATCAACGGATCCTGCTCCGCCAACTGGCTGAGCGCGGTCTGCAGCGATCCCTTGTCCTCCACCCGGACCGGCTGGATCACCGTCTCCAGCGTCGGGGGAGAGAAGTACCCGCTCTCCGCCCGGGCGCCTTCGACGGGACCGCCGTCCACGGGCGTGACGACGTCGCCGATCTGGATGTCGCCGAGTCCCCACACCTTCGCGATCCGGCCTGCCGGGACCACCGGACGGGTCGAGGCCGCACCGTCGTCGAACACGCTGATCGCGGTGATCTTCGCGTCCTTGCCGTCGCCGAATCGCACCCGCTCGCGGGTCCGGAACTCGCCGGTGCGGACGCGGACGAACGCGACCTTCTCGCCGGCCGGTCCGCGCTCGACCTTGAACACCGATCCCACCGTCGGCGCCTCGGTGTCACCCTCGGCGGCCGGCAGGAGTTCCCTGATCCCGTCGATCAGCTCGTCGCTCCCGGCTCCGGTGATCGCCGAGCCGAAGTAGATCGGGTGCACCATCGCCCGCCCGGTCTGCTCGGCCAGCCGCTGCCGGAGCGCGGCGTACGAGAGTGCGTCCTCGTCCTCCACGTACGTCGCGAGCAGGTTGTCGTCGTGCTCCGCGAGCAGGTCGAGCAGGCTGAAGGTGAACCCCGCGTCGCGCTCGTCGTACGCCGTGAAGCCGGCCTCGCGGGTCCCGAGCCGATCCGCCGACCCCATCGCGATCACCTGCGGCGACAGGCGATCCGCCAGGCTCTTGAGCACCGGCTCGTACTGCGCGCCGGAGCGGTCCAGCTTGTTGACGAAGATCAGCGTCGGGATCCGCAACCGCCGCAGGGTCCGCATCAGGACACGGGTCTGCGCCTGGACGCCTTCGACGGCGGAAACGACCAGGACGGCGCCGTCGAGAACGCTGAGCGCGCGCTCGACCTCGGCGATGAAGTCCGGGTGACCCGGCGTGTCGATCAGGTTGACGGTCACGTCGCCGATCGCGAACGAGACGACCGCGGACTTGATCGTGATCCCGCGCTGCCGTTCGAGCGCGAGCGAATCGGTCTGGGTGTTGCCGTCGTCGACGCTACCGATCTCGTCGATGACCCCGGCGGCGTGCAGCAGCCGCTCGGTCAGGCTGGTCTTACCGGCGTCGACATGCGCCAGAATCCCCAAGTTCAGTACTTTCACGCAGCTTCATGTCCCTCGAACAGGTGTGTGTGCCAGGCAGGTCGGACATGAAGCGAGGTCGCATGGCACTGCTCCTTCGGGGACGCTCGTGAACACCGCGAGTACACCAGACGCCGCTCACCCCGAGCAACGCCTTTTCTGCTGCGTCGAGGGCTACAGCCAGTTGCTGAGCGTCGGTGCGGTGGCGGACCGGCCGGTGAGATAGGCGGTCAGGGCGGGGAGATTCGCCTCGTGGGATCCGAGCGCGTCGGCCGCGAACGCGTGCAGCAGATCGACCGGCAGATCGGCGAACGTGACCGTGGTGGCGAGGTCGACGGCGTGGATCCCCATCTCCCGCGTCCGCAGCCAGGCGATACCTTCCGCCGGAATCGGACGACCCTGCGCAGTACGAACGGTCGCCGCCAGCGCGTCCGGAGTCAGCTCGTCATATGCACGAAGCAGGTCGGCCGCCGATCCGTGCACCAACTGCCGCAACTCGCCGGGGGAGAGGCGGGACCCTTGCTCGATCTCCGCGTTCCGCGCCGCCGCGCTCGGGTACATCGGATGCTCGACCCCGGTCGCCGCCCAACTCGCCAAGCGCTGCAAGGCCAACGCGTTGAAGTGCGCGTGCGCGACCACGTGCGCCCGCGACCACCCGGGCAACCCGGACGGCCCGGCGTACTCGGCATCACTCAGCGCATCGACGGTCGCCAGGAACAGCTCGGTACTGTCGAGCAACCACGCACGCTTCATCAGCTGTCCTCCGAGCTCGTGATCAGCGTTCCGATCTTCTCACCGCGGCAGATCGCGGTCGCCGCACCTCGGGCGTCGATGTCGAACACAAACAACGGCAACCGATGATCCCGAGCCAGGATGAACGCACTCTGATCCATCACCCTCAACCCCCGCGCGATCACCTCGTCGTACCCCAACCGATCGAACCGCCGAGCCCCCGGCACCTGATTCGGATCCGCGTCGTACACCCCGTCGGTCCCGTTCTTCGCGACCAGCAGCGCGTCCGCCTTCAGCTCGACCGCACGCTGAACCGCCGGATAGTCGGTCGTCGTGAACGGCTGCCCGTTCCCGCACCCCAGCAACACGATCGACCCCTTCTCCAGATGCCGCAGCGCCCGCAGGCGGATGTACGGCTCGGCCAGGTTGTCGATCGGCAGTGCGGTCATCAACCGCACGTCCTCAGCCCCCATCGCCGCCAACCGGCCGCGCAAGAGCACCGCGTTGATCACCGTGCCGAGCATGCCGATGTTGTCCGCCTCGACCCGATCGATACCCCAGTCCTCGGCCCGATTCCCCCGAAACACGTTCCCACCACCCACCACGACAGCAACCTGCACCCCGGTCTCCCGAGCCGCGATCACCTCACCGGCCAACTGCGTCAGCCGGTCACTGTCGAACCCGAACCCACCAGAGCCGGCCAGAGCCTGCCCCGACAACTTCACCACCAGCCGCTTGTACAAGTCGCCTCCACCGTTCTCGTCGTCAGCTGCTACCGATCATTGCTGAAGACTTGGTCGAGGGAGCGGTACGTGCGGTTGCTGGCGGTGGCGGCGCGTTGCTCGCGGCCGGTGGTGGCTATGTAGTTCTGGCTGGTGGCGAGGCTGGCGTGGCCGAGGAGGGTCATGATCTCGGTCGCGGTGGCGCCGTCCTCGGCGAGGCGGGTCGCGAAGGTATGGCGAAGGGCGTGCAGGTTGGCACCCGAGGGGACGCGGTCGTGGAGGCCGGCCCAGCGGTAACAGGACTTCACCAAGTACTCCAGGCCGCCGCGGCCGATCGGGTCGCCGGTGCGCGCGAGCAGGAGCTTGGTCGAGCGACCGAAACGTTTGCGGGGAAAGCGACGCTCGCAGGAATCCAGGTACGCCTCGATGATGCGCTCCATGATCGGCTCGACCGGGATCGAGCGATCGCGGCTGCCCTTGCCGTTGATGTGCAGCCGCATCTCACCAGGTCGACCGGCAAGCGAATCGGCGGTGAGCATGCGCATCTCGGTGGATCGCAACCCGGCGACCAGACCGAGCGCGATCACCAGGACGTCCCGCTCGGGCCAAGGATCGCGGGCCTGCCGTCTCCCGGAGGCGGCGGCTTCGAGCAGTCGCTCGGGAGTGTCCTCACCGCGGAGAGGTTTGGGGGAGAGGGGAGGGGTCTTGGGGCGCGCGACTGCTCCCATCGGATTCCCGGCGAGCAGACCGTCGGACACGCAGAACGTGAGGAACTGGTTCCACGTCGACCAGGCACGGAGTACCGAACTCTTCGCATGCGTGTCCGCGAACGCACCGAACGCAGCACGCAAAGCCTGAGCCGTCAGGTCGTCCACGGCGAACCGCTCGGGGTCGTCGGTGAGCAGGGAAGTGATCCCGGCCAGGTCACGCCGATAAGCCGCGGTGGTGTGCGGCGAGTCCTTCCGCGGCCGCCGAGCCGCGAAGAAGGCCGCCTGCGCTTCGAGCACGTTCATACCGGCAGTTCTTACCGGCTCGCACCGACAGTTTCGGTGCGGTACCAACTGTGGTTGCCGCAGGCAATAATATGTGCTGGATAATTGCCATTATCCATGACAAAGAGGACCCAGAAGAGGGGCCCACGGCCGCTGGGGGATGGTCCTTGTCTGACAAAGTCAGACGACTGGGTGGGCTGGTCGCGGTACGTTGCGGACTCGTGCTTGGCGGCAGACAGGATGGTCAGTGAGCAGGACACCGGATCTTGGTCCCGTGCCGGAACGCGTCACGGTGGACGTGGCGCAGGTACGTCGGCTTGTGGACGAGCAGTTTCCTCAGTGGGCCGGTTTGCCGATCGAGCCGGTGGCCAAAGGTGGTTGGGACAACTGGACGTTCCACCTCGGCGGCGACATGCTCGTGCGTCTGCCGAGCGCGGCCGAGTACGCCCAGGCTGTCGAGAAGGAACACCGGTGGCTCCCGACGCTGGCCGGACAGTTGCCGCTGCCGATCCCGGTACCGCTGGGCAAGGGCGTGCCGAGTTCGGAGTACCCACATCCGTGGTCGGTCTATCGGTGGCTGGACGGTTCGACGGCGACGGCCGAGCGCATCGCTGATCCGATCCGGTTCGCCGTGGATCTGGCCGAGTTCCTGGCCGCTCTGCAGAAGGTGGATTCTGTGGGCGGCCCTCAGCCAGGAATCCACAACTGGTACCGCGGCGGGACGCTCCGTACGTACGACAGAAACACGCAGAGCGCACTGGACGAACTGGCCGGCCACATCGACGTCGAGCTGGCCCGGGAGCTTTGGTCCGAGGCGCTGGCAGCACCGTGGGACGGTGTCGACCGCTGGTTCCACGGCGACGTCGCCCAGGGAAATCTCCTGGTGGAAGACGGCCAGCTGGCAGCCGTTATCGACTTCGGCACCTGCGGCGTCGGCGATCCGTCCTGCGACCTGGCCGTCGCCTGGACGTTGCTCACCAAGGACGGCCGGGAAGCATTCCGCGAACGCCTGTCCGTCGACGACCAAACCTGGACCCGAGGCCGCGGCTGGGCGCTCTGGAAAGCAATCGCAACCTGTTGGTACACGTACGAAGATCCAGAGGACGCCGAAGAGTTCGCCCAGGCCAAACACACACTCGAAGAGGTCCTGCACTGAGGTGCTCCGAGCCCCTTCTGAGCCTCTCCACAACCTGTCGAGCAAGAGGTCCCGTTGTTCAACTGGAGAAACGGGAGTTGATGAACCGGGAGTAGCGGGGCGACTAGTTGGACACCGTCACCCTGATCTGAACCTTGTTGTGGTCCGAGGGGAACTGCGCGGGCACCAGGTCTGCGTCGGGCAGCTTGTTGGTCCAGCCTTCTACAGCGACCACGTTGGTCGTTTCATCCTGCGCTCGGGAGACGTAGACCTGATCGATGTGGTTGCCGTTGCAACGGACGGTCGGAACCGAGGTGCAGCTCTGGCGCTGGAATCCGTTGAAGGTGTCGTACGCCGCCCCGGACTTCTCGACGGCCACGGTGAAGGCATTGGTACGCAGCCGCGCGTTCCACAGGTAGTCGTTGAGCGGCCGCATGGTGCCGTCACTGCTCCGGTAGGCGGCCGGGATCGTGACACCGACGGCCGCATCTGCCAGCGATGGGTAACGCGTGCCATTGGTGTTGAAATCACCAGTGAGGAAGTCAGGGGAGTCGTGGCCGGCCCACGCGATGTAGCGGGCGTCGGCGAACAGGTCGTCCAACTCCCTGAAGCGCTGGATCTGCCCCCTCACGGGGTCGCTGTCTTCACCCGGCCTGGTACCGCCACCCTGAACTGGCACATCCTTCGTGCTCGCGCACACGCCGTCACTGTTCACCGTGGCATCAAGGTCGTAAGTGGTGAGACCACACTTCGACGACGTGAGATGGACGTTCGCGACGACGATCTCGCGCCCACTCGCGATGTGCTGGAGGGCGACCCAGCTCGCGGTCTTGCCGGCCGCTGCGCCCCCGACGACAACGGTTCCGGACGCGATTCTCCCGCTGCTGTCCCTGAGGATCTGGAAGGACGCGCTCTTCCAGTAGATCGGTCGGGAGTTCGTCGCATAGTCGGCCGCTGTCGTGTAGCCGTTGGCCTGCATGCCATTCCGGAAGTCGGTGCGCCTCGCCTCGTTGCTACCGGCTTCCTGGACACCGATGACATCGGGAGCGAAGGAGCCGATCTCACGGAGCAGGTTTGTCCTCTGGGACGGCCAGGTTGCGCTGTCCGTCCCATTGGCATGAATGTTGTAGGTCCCGACGCGGAAGGTGGCAGACGGTGCTGCCGCTGCCGCGGGACTCGCCTGACCCGAAGTCGCCACCAGAGCCGTCGACATCAGTCCCGCTGCGACGAGGGCCCTCCGCCACGACGATGCAAGCGGACGTGTCATGAACCTGCGTACTCGAGAGACGTTCACGTTGGGCTCTCAGCGATCGTGGGATGGTGCGCCCACCCTATAGATGATTGATGCGCAGGGATCGATCTTCCGGCGCGGCGGCCCGACCGCTGTTGGTGCAGCAGGTGTCCTGCGTGGTGGAACTTGGAGGTCCTTACTGCCGCCTGACACTCCCGTGCGTAAGCGCCGATAAGCGACATTATGTCAAGTAGGGCAGAGAGCCCGGTGTCTGTACCTTGCTCGCGACCACCAGGTAGTTCTCCGCCTCGAGATCGAACGTGCTCGCTTCCGTCCGGAGTCCGACCCGGTGCAGCTCGACTTCGAGTTCCTCGGACCGGTAGGGCCAGCAGGACAGCAGTTCCGAGCGGACCTGAACCAACCCGGTCGCATCAACCTGCGCGATCGCAATCTCGATGTGGTGCTCCTCCTCCCAAGTCGGCGCAATCTCCCAGCGGTAGACCACGACGGCATCGCGACCGTTCCGGCGGACGAGTCGGTCACTGATGTCCAGCCGGGAACCTCTGGCCCTCACGAGTTCCCACGTGCGGGATGTGAGCACCAAGCGCCCCCCAGGACGCAGGAGCCGTGACATCGACTCCAGAGCAACTCCCCTGCCTGTCGCGCCCGCGGCATGGTGAAGCGAGTTGCCGACGCAGAACACGAGGTCGAACGTGCCGTCCTCGAAATGGTCGGGCAACTCTTCCCAGCTCGCCCGCACGGCCCGGACGGATGCCCCGAACTCCTCAGACAACTCCGCAGTCCGTCGAACCATCGCTTCGCTGGCGTCAGTTGCGACAACCTGTAGGCCCCGACCGGCGAGGCCAACCGCCAACTGTCCGGTTCCGCACGAACAGTCGAGGACCTGAGCGTTCGACGGCAGGAGACTGAGGACATCATCGAACGACGCAGCGAACTCGGCCGGCGGCAACTTCGCGTCCGAGATAAGCCACTCGTACACCTCGGCGAGCACGTCATAATCCGTCACAACCACTACCTCCGTCACGCAGCAGACTGTCGGCGGGACGTCAGTCCATCAGCGGAGCAAGGCGAGCACCAATAGTTTTCGCACGGACAACCCCTCCGCGCATGGCTGGTGGGTTGCTCACGCGACCTTCGTGCCGAGGAGGGCTCGCACCGGGACCTGCTCGATGTACGGCCGATAGGGATGAAGCACTTCCCGGAGCTCCGCTGCGATCTGTGGACGCTCCTCGGCCGACGGAAGCCGGTCGACTGGTAGCGCGCTGTAGACCCCGCCGAGTAGGTGATCGAAGTCGAGCTCGTCGGCATAGTCGAGCTCGACCTTGCTGACCTCGAAGCCATTGGCCGTCAGGCTTTGGCGATAGCGCTGTTGCGTTGTGTTGTCGGTGCCGCAGCTGTTGGTTGGACCCGGGCCCAACCAGTCGGACAGCCATGCGCGTAACGCCCGTGACCAGTCCGAGTCCTGCAGCCACAACGGAATTCCGTTGGCCACGACCATGACACCACCCCCTGGACGCAGGATCGGTCCGATCGCGGCAAACAGCGCCTCATGGTCCATCCAGTGCAGTGCTTGTCCGATCGTCACAGCACCGACCGACTGCTCAGCCAACAGTGATCGCAGCAGCGGAAGGTCGGAGTCGCTGCCGACCATCCACGCCACATTCGTGACGCCCTGGTCCTGGGCGGCCGAGCGAGCGCGGGCCAGCATGTCTGGTTCGGGATCGACCCCTATCACGGCCCGGACATGCGGGGCGATCGGTGTCGCCAGTTGCCCCGTGCCACAACCGAGATCGATCACCGAATCATCGCCCTTCAGCGAGAACGCATCGATGCACGCGTCGATCAATCCTGACGGATAACCGCGGCGGTATCGGTGATACAGATCAGCGACCTCGCCGCCAAACCCCAGCTCCATCGGCTCAGAATGCCTCATCACCTCGATGATTCGGCAGGGCTTCTGCCACCGGCATAACGCCTGTCGGCCGCCCCCCTGCCGGGTCAGCGAGCGCCGTATCAACCCTGGCGCCGGACGAATACGTCGGCTGCCCTGGCAGGGGCCGCAGTTTGAACATCAGGATGCCGAGGTACTTGTTCATCACTGCCTGCTTGTGGGGATAGCGCTCGGCGGCTTCGGCAGACAGCTGCGGCTCGACCACGGCCTCGATCCACAGCCCGGCCGCACTGAAGGTGTTGAGCAGGTCCGACATCGTGTACGGCCGCTTGGTGAGGGTGACCTGCTCGTTCCAGTTGCGGTGACGGTAGGCGAAGGACTCGGTGGCGAAGTACTCCTCCCCCAGCGACGTCCCCTTCTGCTCGGCTCGCTCGATCGCGTACCGGATCGGCTGGGTACGGGTGAGCAAGATGTAGCCGTCCTCGGTCAACATCTCTCGCGCGGTCTGCAAGGCCTTGACCCCGTCCGCGGCGTACCCGAAGGACTGCAGGAACAGGATCCGGTCGAATCGCCGGCTCGCGAGCCCCGGCACCGCCGCCAGATCGGAGAGATCACCCTCGATGAGTTCGACGCCCGGCGGCGGCTTGATGAAGTTCCCACTGATGTCGACGCCCACCGACGCGGCGGCCCCGTCGCCGGCCAACTGCGCGAGCTTGGCACCGTTGCCGCAGCCGGCGTCCAGGACGGCGAGTCCGGTGACGTCACCGAGGAGGGTGCGCTGCGCAGGCCACTCGACGAGTCGATCGAGCGAGTCCTCGCGGGCGCGGGCCTGCTCGAAGCCCGACGCGAGCGTCTGCCATGGACGGCTCGAGTCACCCCCGATCGCGCCGGCAGTATGAGTTACCGAGTTCCCCTCGACCTCTTGGTGGCCGTCCGCCAGTTGATCCAAGCGCTCGCGACTCAGATACCGAACCGGCTTGCCGAGCGACTCCGCGTAGGCAATCTCCCGTCGGGTCGACTCACCTAGATAGCCGCCGGGATCCACGATGTACAGCTCATCGGCCATGCGAATCTTCTGGAAGTGCACGCCGCCGAGCCGCCCCTTCAGGTCCGAGTCATCGGCGGTCCAGTCGTAGCCCGGCAGATCGGGGAGGCTGAACATTCCGAGGCTGATCACGACGTAACCCTCCATCGTGAGCCGCTGGTTGACCTCCGCGAACTCAGCCTCGAACCTGGTCGAGCCGCAGAGCGTGATGACCTTCGCCTCACCCTCGGCCGACTGCGGCGCCACCTGGTCCTCCATGAGGTTGATGATCGGTGAACGACAGAACGGGCTCAACGCCGCCCCCTCGACGTCCGCTCTCGCAGGGTGCCAACCAACGGAGGGCCGCGGCCCGACGACCACTCACCAGACGAGTCCAGCGAGATGGTTCTGGCCGTGCAGCAGACGGGCGATGCGGTCCTGCGCCGCTTTGCGGACGCCAGCCTGTAGGTGGTGTGCGTAGAGCGCGAGCTCCATGTACATGTCGTAGAAGTTCAACCGCTCGCGCAGCTGCTCGCGCTCGAACAGCTCTGGATAGGCGCCGTGCAGCCATCTGGGGACCTCTGTGAGTGTGGTCTCGTCGAGCCCTCGTCCGTCGGGCACGGGCGGGTACTCTCCCGCCCTCGCGCACCAGCGCAGGATGGTATCGAGCTCGGCATCCGCCGGCTGGGCCAACGCCTCCGCGAAGTCGATCAGGCCGGTGACGCGTCCTTGGTCGACGATCACGTTGGAACCATGGAGATCACCGTGGACGAGGACGGGGCCGTCGGCAACGAACAACCCCAGCCGCTCCTGGATCCACTCCGCAACCTCCGCCAGCAGGCGCGAGTCATGACCGGGCAGTCGCCGGGCAGCCTCGACCTGCTGGAGCGCCGCGCTCACCACGGGCGGGTGGAACGCGGGCCATGGCTTGCCGGTCAGCGCGTCGGCGAGCGCATCAGCCAGCCAAGGCGGCAGCAGGTCGGCCGGGACAGGAACGCGGTGAAGTGCGCGCAACGCGGCGCCGAGGCTTTCGATGATTGCCTGGCGCGTGTGCGAGTCAGCCGTCGGCCACGCTTCGTGCAGAGAGCGGCCGGGCAGGCGTTCGGAGATGTACCACGGCCCGTCCGGACCGTCGCCGTGGGCGAGGTGCCGGGCGTGGGGGACCTCGCTGCCGGCAAGCAGGTCAACGACTCCAGCCTCATGACGATATGCGTCGCGGTACTGTCCGCTGCTCAGTCGTACGACGTAGTCGTCGCCGACCCACACGCGGCTGACCCAGCCGGCCTTTGAACGAAAGCTCCCGGTCGCCGGCAGGCCAGCGGCCGTCAGCGTCCTCAGCAGCGCCGGATCGGCAGCAGGCTCATCGACGAACGGTGTTGATCGGGTGATCGCGGTACTCCTCAGAACGGCTGACCGGTCCTCCCCCGCGCTTGCGGCATCCAGGTCTAAGCGGTCTCGACGGGTCGCCGGCCACCTGGTTCGTCAGCTTGCTGGTCGAGCCAGTCGAGGGCGATCTGGGCGACCTCGGCGGCAGGCAGATCTCGGGTGTCCAGGCGAAGATGTCGTTTCCGGGTCAGGAAGCCGTCGGCCGGAGTCGGCGTGGCCCCGCTCGGATCCGTGGTCATTTGATACTGCTCCGCCTGACGAAGGTTGCCATCGGACCATTCCACGTTCCGCTTGGTCGGCTTGGCGGCCAGCCGGGTTTCGCCCCGGTTGCGCAGGAGACGCGTATCGAGGTCAGCTACCAACTCGAGCACCCAAACCTCACCACCGGCCTCCTCGTACGGCGCGACGAGCTCTTCGACGTAGGCAGTGTCAGCCGGGTCCCGCAGGTCCCAGACGAAGGTGAAGATCAGATCCAGCTGGTTGCGTGCGGCTTCTTCGATCACTCGCCGGCGGAACTCGATGTTCAGCACGTTGAACGGCGCGGTGCCATGGCCGAAGACCTCGACCAACGGCTCGATGGTGTGGTGATTGTGGAACAACCTGAACTCACTCCGCGCCGCGATCTCCCGGCCCACCGTCATCTTGCCGACAGCCGGTGGTCCGATGATCAGAAGCAACCTCATGGTCGGCAACAGTCCCAGACCCCCTCTCCCCCGTGCAACCAAATTCGCCTGGCCCTCCGAGAGAATGGCGGCGTGGAACTGTTCGAGAAGGCGCCGGTACGGGCGTCAGGAATGCTGCCGGTTGGTGGCGTGCATCAGATCTACTGGGAGGAGTCCGGCAACCCTGACGGGATCCCCGCTCTGTATCTGCACGGCGGACCCGGTGGTTCGCTGAACAAAGGCAGCTATCGGACCAAGTTCGATCCGGCCAGGTTCCGGATCATCGGTCTCGACCAGCGTGGCTGCGGCCGCTCGACGCCACGGGTGACGGCGCCCGGCTATGACCTCGGTGAGAACACGACCAGCTTACTCATCGACGACCTCGAGAGACTCCGCGAACACCTGGGCGTCGAACGCTGGCTGGTCAACGGCGTCTCCTGGGGATCGACGCTCGCACTCGCCTACGCCCAGGCGCATCCGAACCGCGTCACCGCCGTCGTCTTGATGGCTGTCACGACGACCGATCGCTTCCAGGTCGAGTGGATCACCGAGACCGTCGGGGCGATCTACCCCGAAGCCTGGGATCGCGTCGCCGGTCACGCCGAGCGGGCCGGGGTCGGGTACCGCCGTGGCGAAGGCCGGTTGATCGAGGCCTACGCCCGCCTGATGACTCATCCCGATCCCGCCGTCCGTGACGCCGCGTCGTACGCGTGGACCGCCTGGGAGGACAGCCACGTCTCGATCGGCAATGACGCCCCGCCCGGCGGAGGGCACCGGGACGACACGGACCACCGACACGTTTTCGCGACCCTGGTCACGCACTACTGGGCGCACGACGCGTTCCTGAATCCGCCGATCCTCGATCGGATGGACCGAGTCCGGCACATCCCCGCCACGCTGATCCACGGGCGGCGCGACGTGAGCGGCCCAGCGGTTGTCCCGTGGCGGCTGCACCAGAAGTGGCCAGGCAGCGAGCTGATCGTTGTCGAGAACGAAGGCCACGGCGGACCAACCATGGTGGAAGCCTGGTGCCTCGCGAACACCCGCCACGCCGACCGCCTGGAACGAGAGCCACCGGCAACCCGCCGCTCGAACTGACCGCGAGGCGCGCTGAAATCAATGCCGCACGAGAGGTTGACGCTCTCGACCCACTGAATTACGGTCTGGCCCGTAATCTACGTCGGCGAACGTGGAGAGGATGGCCAGGATGCGGCTGAGGCAGCTGGCGGTGTTGACGGTGACGATGACGATGGCATTAAACGCCGGAGTCGCGCGGGCGGCGACCGATGCTCCACGGCTGCAGCCGGGTGACCTGCTGATTCCCAACCATGGCTTCGAGGAAGGCGTCGTCGGCTGGACGGCCAGCAACGGACTGGGCGATCCGCCGTCGGCGCACTGTCGCGACCTGGTCACGTCGACGACCTGGGCAAGTGAGGGCACCCGGTCGCTGCGGCTGTCCGGCGAGCCGCCCTGTGTGAATGCGGGCGCGGTGAGCACGCCGGTCGCCGTGCAGGCCGGAGAGACCTACACGGCCTTCGCCCAGGTGCGCGCCGAGCACCAGACCTCGGTTGCTCTGCGATGGCTGGATTCCCGTGGCGCGGTGGTCTCGAGGTCCTCGAGCAGCAGAGAACGTGCGACCGGGGTCATCGAGGTGTCCGCCGCGGCGCCGGTCGGCGCGACGCAGGCCGCTGTGGAGGTCGGTGCGCGTGGCCCGGCCGACTTCGACGAGGTTCTCGTCACCTCTCGGTACACGGTGCTGAATCCGCAGATCACGAAGCAGGCCTCGTTCCTGAGCATGGCCGCCGGCGTGGACGAGAACGGCCGCCACGTGACCTACGCGATGGCCACCGGCTCGGAGAACGACCCGGCGGTGCTGACGATCACCGACATCCTGACCGGGACGGTCGTCCGCAACGTCGAGCTCCCCGGTGCAACCGGCGCCTGGGGGGTCCGGCAGAACCCGGTGACGAAGACTGTCTACATCGGCACCTACGGTGCGCCCGCGTTGTGGCTCTACTCCCCCGGCGCCGCTCAGGCCAGGCGGATCGGTGCCCCACCGATCAGGTCGTGGGGGTTCATGTACGACATCGACTTCGACGACCAGGGTGTCGCGTACGGCGGCGGTTGGGGTGAACCGACGAGTGGTTTCGCGGGCGCCGCCCTCTACCGGTACACCGAGGGCGTCGGCTTCCAGGGCACCCTGGGGCCGAACCCGCTGACCACCGACGCCTACTACAGCCGCCCGGTCGCGTACGAGGAGCAAACCAGAACCGTCTTCACCGGCACTGGCACCAAGCCGCATCTTTTCGGGTGTGCCACGGTCGGTGATCCACGCTGCAAGGATCTGATCGGACTCTTCAGCCCCGAACTGCAGAACTCCGTGTGGGTGTACGGCGTCACGGCCGGCAACGGGTACGTGATGGCGTGGGCCGGCGACAGTCAAAGCCTCGGCAGGGATTCGCTCGTCGTCCTGAAGGTGTCCCGTGACTCGGCAGGCGAGCTGCAGGCCGGCAAAGTCGCCGAGATCAAGGGCGTGATCTACAACGGCTCCTCCCCCGTGATCGACGGGAAGATCTACTACTCCAAGGCAGGCGACCCGGGCCAGCCGCTCTACGCGTTCGACGTGGCAGCCGGTACGGAGACCAAACTGCCGAACTCGCAGACGGGCATCTTCTCCCGTCGCTGGGAGGCCGTCGCGCTCGACGATCCCGCCTGGCCCGGCACCACCTTGGTCGGCTGGAACTCCGGCGCCTTCCTGGTGAAGTACAACCTCGAGACCGGCCGCCTCGTCCGCACCAAGGTCGAGGGCATCCCGCAGGTGTCGACACGGATCAACAGCATCACCGCCGGCCCCGACGGTCGGATCTGGAGCGCGGGATACCTGACCGGCGGGCTCGGCCGGGCGGTGTCGATGCGAGACGACCAGCGCACCACCTACCCGGTCGGCGGCCAGGCCGAATCCATGCTCAGTTACCGCGGCCGCGTCTATCAGGGCACCTACCCCTACGCGCGGATCGAGTCGTTCAGCCCCGACGAGGTGGCGTCCGGCAAGGCGCCCAGGGTCGACTGCTCGATCGGCGCCTCCCAGAACAGACCCTACGGGCTGGCCGCGCACGGTGACCGGATCTACTACGGCACCCAGGCCGAGTACGGCCATGACCAGGGCGCCTTCGGGTGGCTGGACCTGACGACGGGACGGTGTACGACTCTCGCCGGGGCGATCGGGCATCAGTCGGTGAACGCCATCGCCGCCAGCGGCACCAAGGTCTTCGGCGGTGGCAACATCTTCTACGGCTACGACGGTCTCCCGATCGACACGCAGGCCAAGCTGCTGATCTTCGACGAGACCACCCAGCAGGCCCGGACGATCACCTGGCCGGTACCGAACACGAGGTCTGTGAACGCCGCAGTCACCGCGCCGGACGGAACCGTGTGGTTCTATGCCGAGGGCTGGCTCCTCGCGATGGATCCGGACACCGAGCAGTGGATCCACCGGGAGCACATCTTCCCGGACCTGAAGCCGGGCGCCCGCATCCCGGGCAACTACGCGACGATGGCGTTGACCGGCGGCAGGATCTACGGCAACGCCGCCGGACGGGTCTTCGGATTCGACCCAGCCCGGGTGCTGGCGAACGGAACCACGGCGGGAGACCTCACGACCCTGTTCCAGGGTGCCGGCGCCGGACTCACCCAGGATGCGCACGGAAACCTGTACGTCCCCTACAACGCCACCAGACTCCTGCGGATCGACCCCCGCTGACTAATCTCTAGAAGCGGTCGAGGCGGCTGCCTGCGAGCGCCGGCTCGGTGGTGCCGTTCACCAGTTCGGCGGCGATCATGCGGCCCACGGCTGGGGCGAGGGTGACTGCTGCGTGCATCACCGCGAGGTACAGGCCGGGGGCCTCGGCTACTGGGCCGATGATGGGTTCGCCGTCGGCCGGCATCGGGCGTGCGCCGATGCGGGCGCTGAGGAGTTCGACGTGTTCGCCGCCGCGGAAGGTGGACTTGATGGCGTCGAGGGTCCGTTCCTGCGAGTCCGCCGCGGCGATGATCCGGTCCGGGGCGACCTGCCGGATGTCGAAGTCCTGAGTGTTGACCACCGTGCGGATCAGGCCGGCCGGGGCACGGAAGCGGAAGAGCGTCGCCGGCGACGGTTCGACCGGGACCTGTACGCCCAGCGGCGCGGCGAGCGCGGCCGTTGCCGCTCCGGCTGCGAGCACCACAGTCGTTGCAGACAAGGGCCCTGAGGCCGTATCGACCTCGACAATCCGCCCGTCACTGTCGCGGCCGACAGCGGTGACTGGGACCTCCGGATGTACTTGTGCGCCGTACTCTCGGGCCCCCGCGATCATCCGCTCGATCACGCCCACCGGGTCGACACCGCCTTCGTCGGGTGCCCAGACGGCCCAGTCCGGCGGCTGTCGCAGCGTGGGTTCGAGCTTGACCGCGGTGGCGGCGTCGACGATCTGCTGGCCGCGCACGGTTTCTGGTGCGCTCTCCCCCGTCCGCCACGACAGCGAGCCGGACCAGGTCACGGGAAGGCCGGGCAATTCGGCTTCGAGCCGGTGGTACTCGTCTGCCGCCGCGGCGCGCAGCTCGGAGGCGGGTCCGCTGGTGATGTTGGCGGCGATCCAGGCGAAGGAGTCCACGCTCACGCCGCTGCCTGGCTTCCCAGCGTCGACCAGAGTCACGGCAGCACCGGCCTTGGCTGCGTGGTAAGCCACCGAAGCGCCGACCATACCGGCGCCGACCACCACGACATCCTTGCTAGCTGATTGGCTCGACATTCGCATGAGGGTACCGGCCGACCTACTCAGCTCCCTGTGCCTCGATCAGGTCGAGGTCGCGGACGCAGAAGCCGTGGTGTTCGAAGGTCTCGTTGAGCACCGTGCCGAGACATTGCCGCACCGAGCGACCCCGGGCGTACGGCGGCCAGACGTCGTCGTCGGGCACCGGCGCTTGCGCCGCGAGCTGCGCGGCGGTGACCCCGTCGAGCCAGGCCTCGAGCTCGGCGGCCTGTGCGTCACGCACGCTGACGATCTCGTCGAGGTCCGGATCGAGCGAGAGATCCAGACCGTGCGCTTCACGGTAGGGCTCGACGGTCGGCCCGATGCCCATCGGCGTGAACTGCTCCGTCGAGCCCAGGCAGCAGCGGCGGAACCACGAGTCGTGGACGAAGACCAGGTGGCGCAGCGTCTGCACCGCCGACCACTCATCGTTCACGCTGCGGCGCTCGATGCCGGGCGTACGGCGGATTCGCTCGATCGTGGCGGCCCAGCCGGCCCGGAGCCGACGCGCTGCCTCGCGGAGATCGGCAGGGTCCTCCGACCGGATCAGCATCCGCACCGGATGACGCCGGTCGAGCTCTGCCTCGACGTACTCGGTGACCTCTACACCGTTCACCACGAGGTTGGTGACGAGCCCGTCGATCACGGCATCCTGCAGGACGACGCCGATCAGGCGTGCCCCGGTCAGATCGCACTCGCGAAATTCCACACCGTGCAGATCTTCGTCCACGTACTTTGTCATGCTCCGCAGCGTAGGTCCGACCACCGACAAACCGACGTCCCCGGCTGGCGCGATCCGTCCTTGTGAATCCACTCACAAGTGGACGTTCCGCACCGACTTGCTGGGAAGATCTGCAGCATGGCCAACGGTGCGCGGCAGCGGGTGTGGCGTGTGGCGGCTCTTCGCGAGTGGCTGGACCGGACCGGGGACTCTTGGACCCCGCCGAGCGAGAACGATCTGGCCGGCTCTTTCCGTTACCTCTTCTGGCTGACTCGTTCGCAGGCTCGACGCGTCGTTGTCGGTGCGTTGTTGGGGACCGTCTGGACGGTCGGTCTGGCGGTGCCGCCGTGGGTGTTGTCCCGCGCGGTTGATGACGGGCTTGTCGGAGGCGACACCTCGGCCCTCATCGGCTGGGCCTTGGTCCTGCTCGCCGTCTTCGTGCTGAACGCGCTGCTGTCCATCGGCCGGCACCGCACCATGACCAAGATCCGGATGGACGCGTCGTTCCGCTCCGTCCGTGCGACGGTCTTGCACACGTCCCGACTCGGTGCTTCCTTGTCGCGGCGCGTGAATGCCGGAGAGGTCGTGACCGTCGGCATCACCGACGTGTACACCGTCGCGCAGGCGCTGACCGTCACCGGTCCCGGCATCGGCGCGGTCATCGCGTACGCCGTCGTCGCGGTCGTGCTGTTCACCATTTCGCCCTTGCTGGCCGCGGTGATTCTCGCCGGAGTTCCGCTGCTCGCTCTCGCGATCGGCCCGTTCTTGCAGCGGATCGAACGCACGGGCGGCGACTACCGCGTGCACCAGGGCCAGCTGACGACCCGCCTGGTCGACGCCCTTGCGGGACTCCGCGTACTCAACGGCCTCGGCGGAAAAGAGTTCGTCGCCGACCGGTACGAGGAGAAGTCACAGGAACTGGTGGAACGCGGCTATCGAGTGGCCGGGCCCGCGAGCTGGGTGGGCGCGTTGTCGACCGGTTTGCCGGCGCTTTTCCTGGCGGCCGTGGTGTGGTTGTCAGCCAGAATGGCGGCCACGAACCAAATCTCGATCGGCGATCTCGTCGCCGTTTACGGCTATGTCGCTGTCCTGGTCATTCCGGTGTCGGCCTTCATCGAAGGCGGTGGCGATCTCGCCCGGGCCAAGGTGGCCGGGCAACGGATCATCGACCTGCTCACTCTGCCACCGGCCCAGCCCGACGACCGCGATCCCGCACCGCTCCCCCACGGCTGCGGCCCGCTGATCGACCCCGGCTCGGACGTGGTCGTCCGTCCCGGCCTCCTGACGGCCGTAGTTTCTGCTCGGCCGACGGAGGCGATCACCGTGATTGAGCGCCTAGGGCAACTGACCACCGACACCAGCGTGACCTGGGACGGAGTACTCCTCGACGATGCGGCCCGCGAGGAACTCAGACGCCGGTTGGTGGTCGCCGACAACGATGCCGAGGTGTTCGCGGGCACGGTCCGTGACATCGTCGCCGGCCGCCTGGATCCTGACGACGACCGGATTCGGGAAGCTCTTCACGTAGCCGTCGCTGAGGACGTGGTGGAGGCACTACCCGACGGGCTGGACGCGTCGATCGCCGCCGGCGGGAACGACCTCTCCGGCGGCCAACGGCAGCGGATCCGACTCGCCCGCGCCGTCTACGCCAGACCGGACATCCTGCTGGCGGTCGATCCCACCTCGGCGGTCGACGCGAATACCGAGGCGGCCATGGTCGACCGGATTCGCGCGGCCAGACGGGACACGACCACGGTGATCACGACGACGTCCCCGCTTGTGCTGGACCGCGCCGACGAGGTCATCGTCCTGGTCGACGGCCAGGCCTCGTCGGTCGGGACGCACGCGGATCTTCTCCACAAAGACCCCTACTATCGCGACCTCGTCTCCCGCGTCCAGGACGGCCGATGAGTACCCAGTTGCCGGTGGCCGGGCCCGCCGAAGTCCGCGCCGCGGCGATCCGGGACTTGAAGGCGGACCCGCGTGCCGTGGCCGGAATCGTCCTGGTCAGCGGGCTCGCCGCGGCGGCCGGCCTGATCGGTCCGTGGTTGCTCGGCCGGATCATCGACACGATCCAGGCCGGCTCCGGGAACGTCCTCAGCACGGTCGACCGGCTCGCGTTCGGTGCGCTGATCTTCACCGTCGTGCAGACGGTCCTGGGGTGGTGGGCGCTCAAGATCGGCTTCCGGTTCGGCGAACGGACCGCGGCCCGGGTACGGGAACGGTTCCTGCGGCGGACCCTGGCGCTGCCTCCGCGAGTGGCGGACCATCTGCCGGCCGGTGACCTGATCGCGCGCGGGAGTACCGACGCCTCGCTGGTGGCGCTCACCTTGCGATCCGCGGTGCCCGAGATCCTCGTGGCGGTCGTCCACGCGCTGTTCCTCATCGTCGCTGTGCTCGTCCTGGATCTGCGACTCGGACTCTGCGGGCTGGTCTGCCTCCTCGGTGTCGGAGCAGCAGTCCGCTGGTACGTGCGCCGCGCGCGGACCGTGTACCTGGCGGTCGCGGCATCCGGTGCCGACCTGGCCGACGTCGTCGCGAGCACGGCCAAGGGCGCCCGTACGGTCGAGCTGCTCGCGTTGGAACACCGGCGGTCGCAGATCACCGATTCCGCGATTACGCGGGCCCGCTTCGCTCGACTCCGGGCACTGTGGTTGCGGACGGTGCTGTTCCCCTGGTCCGAGGTCGCGCTGGCGCTCCCGGTGGTGGCCGTCCTGCTTGTCGGCGGCGCCCTGTACGCCAACGACCTGGTCAGCCTCGGCGTCGTGGTGACGGCGACGGTGTACCTCCGCCAACTCGTCGGTCCTCTCGACACCCTGATGCTCTGGATCGAGCTCCTCCAAGGCGCCGGAGCGTCGTACGCCCGGGTCGAAGGAGTCGCCGACATCCCCAAGACGGAGGCCGGCCTCACCCCGCCGGCCAAGGAAGGCGGCGACCGGATCCGAGTGGACAACGCCCACTTCAGCTACACGGGTGCGAAGGACGTCCTGCACGGCATCGACCTCGTCGTTCAACCCGGCGAACGCCTCGCCGTCGTCGGTACCTCCGGTGCCGGGAAGTCCACCCTCGCCCGTCTCCTCGCCGGCCTCGACCGCCCGCACATCGGGTCGGTGACCATCGGTGGTACGCCGGTCGCCGAGCTGCCGCCCGATCAGCTGCGCGAGCACGTCGTCCTGATCACCCAGGACCATCACGTCTTCCACGACACCGTGCGCGACAACCTGCTCATCGCCAAGCCGGACGCCACCGACGACGAGCTGACCGCCGCCCTGGACGCAGTCGGGGCCGGATGGTGGGCCGATCTCCCCCACGGCCTGGACACCGAGATCGGCAACGAGACGAAGCTCGACGATGCCAGCGCGCAGCAACTCTCGTTGGCGCGGGTCGTGCTCGCCGATCCGCACACGCTGATCCTGGACGAGGCGACCGCGCTGCTCGATCCCAAGACGGCCCGTCAGACCGAGCAGTCGCTGGCCGCCGTACTCCGGGGCCGCACGGTGATCGCGATCGCTCACCGCCTGCAGACCGCGCACGACGCCGACCGGATCGCGGTCATGGAAGCCGGCGAACTCGTCGAGCTCGGCACCCACGACGAACTGGTCAGCGCCGGACACGTCTACGGCCGGCTCTGGCGGACCTGGCACGCGGAACCGGAGGACGACGAGCGGTAGCGCTACGATCGCGAGGACCTTGGGAGGGGAAGGCGACCTGATGAAACTTCTGCTCACGTCCTCGGGGATCAGGAACCAGAGCATCGCGGACGCGCTCGTCGAGCTGCTGGGCAAGCCGATTGCCGAGTCCAGCGCGCTCTTCGTTCCGACGGGGATCTACCCCTTCCCCGGTGGTGCCGGCATGGCATGGGAGGCGATGGCCGGCGAGTCTCGCAGCCGGTTGTGCGGACTGGGCTGGAAGTCCCTGGGCGTCCTCGAACTCACCGCGCTGCCGAGTATCCAGGAGAAGAGCTGGGTCCCGATGGTCCGGGAGACGGACGCGCTCCTCGTGTGGGGCGGCGACGTGCTCTACCTGTACCACTGGATGCGCAAGTCGGGGCTCGCCGATCTCCTGCCGTCATTGACCGACACGGTCTACGTCGGGGTGAGCGCCGGGAGCATCGTCCTGACCCCGCACAACTGCGACGCGGAGTTCGACCTCGGCTTCGTCCCCGAAGGTAGCGAGATGGCGCAGGAAGCCGACCAGGGGCTGGGGCTGGTGGACTTCACGCTGTACCCGCATCTCGATCACCCGGACATGCCGGACACGTCCCTGGCGAACATCGAGAACTGGGCGGCCGGCATCCCGGCCCCGACGTACGCCATCGACGACGACACGGCGATCAAGGTCGCCGACGGCACCGTCGAGGTCGTCTCCGAAGGAAACTGGCGACTCTTCAACGCCTGACGCAGCCGCCGGACCCGAACAGTTGCCCATAGCCCTCAACGGGGAGCTCGGTCCCGGTCGCGGCCAGGATCGACCAGACCAACACCTGGTTGGCCTCGAGCACCAGCTGCCCGGTGCGATGTTCGAGCTCCTCGATCGCGGGTGCCGCACGGAAGCCGGTCCCGGCGATGAACACCGCCTCGGTCGAGGCGTCCACCTGGTCGCTGACGAAGTCGATCACCTGCTCGGGCCGTACCTGGTCCGGCTGCTTGGGGAGCGACGTCGCGGTCAAGGTGACGGCGTCGATCGCCGCCTCACGGAGTGCAGCGACGGCGGGTCGCAGAGCCGAGGGCGTTGCCAGCGCGCGAAGGTCCTTGGCCGCCGTGGTGTCGGCCCGCTGCGACACCCGCGCGACGGCCACGTCGACGGGTGCGATGGCGGGAAGCTCGACCTCGGGACCCGCCGCGGCATGCGGCGTCAGGACACCAACCCTCATGGTTGAGGTCGGTAGACCTGCACGACGACGCCGCTGGGGAACGGCGTGGTCTCGACGAGACTGACGTGCCGAGACTCCGGAAGCTGATCGAACAGCGACTCACCCTGGCCCAGGATCAGCGGCTGGACCAGGAGGCGGTACTCGTCGATCAGGTCCGCGGCGGCCAGCGCACCGGCCAATCGACGACCGCCCCAGACGATCACGTCCGGGCCCGGCTCGGCCTTGATCGCGGCGATCTCGGTTGCGAGGTCGCCCCGTGCGACCCGGGTGTCAGGCCAACTGGCGTCGGCGTCGCTGAGCGATTTCGAGAACACGATCTTCGGGATGTCGTTCATCGGTCGCGCGTACGGGTCGTCAGACGTCGGCCAGAACGACGCCATCTCCTGGTACGTGACGCGACCCATCAGGTGGGCTCCGGCCTTGCCGATCCGGTCCAGCTTCCACTGCCGCAGCTCAGGGCCTTCGGGGATGGCCATGCCCGGGTGCTCGCGGTCGCTGCCGACGAATCCGTCCAGCGACATCGACATGTACAGAACAACGTCTCGCATGACTGT
Organism: Kribbella amoyensis; assembly: GCF_007828865.1. Classification (NCBI taxonomy): domain Bacteria; kingdom Bacillati; phylum Actinomycetota; class Actinomycetes; order Propionibacteriales; family Kribbellaceae; genus Kribbella; species Kribbella amoyensis. The sequence continues at coordinate 5,696,505 of NZ_VIVK01000001.1, read as the reverse complement.
CTCTCCTTGGTCGTCCCGCTCTTCCTGCCTCGACGGTCGCAGGCGGCCCAGCAGGCATCAAGGTCGGTTTCGGGCCCGCATCGTGTAGCGTCACTTCGCGATGGCCGAGATCGAGCTGCGCGAACTCCGCCTGTTCCTCGTGCTGGCCGAGGAGTTGCACTTCGACCGCACCAGCCGCGTGGTCACCCTGACCGCGGCCGGGCGCGCCCTCCACGACGAGCTCGCACCTCTCGTCACCGGCTTGGACAACACGTTCACCCGGGCGCGGGCACGAGCGGCCGGCCTCGGGGTGGTCCGCCTGGGCGTCCTCAACGCCGCATCAGGGACCCTCGTACTGAACGACGCGATCACGCGCTTCGAAGCGGCCCACGAAGGTGCCGCCGTACGCCTGGTCGCGACTCCCCTGAACGACCGGCTCGGACCGCTCCGCCGACGCGAGGTGGACCTGTCCGTGACACGGCTGCCGCTGGACCAACCCGACCTCGTGCTCGGCCCGCTGCTCTCCCAGGACGACGCTCGCGTGGTCATGGTGGCCGTCGACCATCCACTCGCGGGCCGGCCCAACGTCTCGGTCGAGGACTTCGCGGACTACCCGGTGCGGAAGCCGGCCGACGTCCCCGAGCTCGCCGAGGCCAGCTGTCCGAGCCATACGCCAAGCGGCCGCACGATCGTGCCCTCCGACCTGGAGGTCAACGACATCTCCGAGCTGCTGCTGCTCATCGCCCAGGGCCGGCTGGTCCACCCGACCGTGGCTCCGTTCGCCGAGCACTTCCGGCATCCGGGGATCGCGATCGTGCCGGTGCGGGATCTCCCACCCTCGTCGACCGCGCTCGCCTGGCTGAAGGGGTACGAACACCCCGCGCGCGATGCCTTCGTGGCGACCGTCGAAGAGGTCCTCGCTCGCTGACCGGGCGGGCTACTCGAGGATCGCGGCCGCCAGCTTGCGGGCGACTTTGGCGGGGTGCTGGGCGTTCTGGGTCGCGCCCATGACGAGGGTGCCTTCGATCAGGAGGTGGAGCTGTTCGGCCGCGGCCTCGGGGTCGGGGTGGTCGAGCGCTTCGACCTCTCGGACCAGGAGCTCGCGCAGGCGTCGCCGGAAGGCTTCTGTTTCCGCGTGTGCCGGGTGGTCTGGGTCTGCGAAGGCGAGATCGGTCGCGAAGTAGCGGCAGCCTCGGAACTGTTCGTTCGAGGTGAGCTCGTCGAGCTGGTCGAACAGTCCGAGCAATCTGTCCCGCGGCTCGTCGGTTGCGGCCAGGGCTGACTCGTACCACGCGAGGTCCTCTTCCGCCGCGCGCTGGAGCACGGCCGCCACCAGGCCGTCCTTGCCGCCGAAGTGCTCGTACAGCGACCGGCGGGCGACGTTCGCCTCCTTCAGCAGCGCGTCCACGCCGACCGCGGCGCCGCGCGAGTAGAAGAGGTCCTGGCCGGCCGTGAGCAGGCGCTCCCGGGGGCCCGGGGTGGGCTTCGTGGTCATCCGCGTCCTCCGGTTGACGAGTAGATCGACCATTCTATATCGTCCCGAAGTAGACCGATTGTTCTACTTCTGAGAAAGGGTGTACCTCGTGACCACACAGCTCAGTACCGACACCGCCCGGACCATCGCCCGCTTCAACGAGGCGTTCCGGCTCCGCGACACCGCCGCGCTGGCCGAGGTTGTCCACGACGACTGCCTGATGGTGTCCGCTCAGCCGGCGCCCGACGGCACGCCGTACGTGGGGAAGGAAGCGTGCGTGGAGTTCTGGGCCGAGCTGATGAATGACACCTCCACCACGTTCGAGGTCGAGCACGTGTTCTCCGACGGCGACTGGGCAACGGTGCGCTGGCGGTACCGCTTCGGCCCGACCGACGCGGACTCGGTCCTCGGCGTGAACGTCACCCGGGTCAGCGACGGCCGGGTGATCGAGCAACTCGGCTACACCAAGACGCCCGGCGAAGCCCTCCCCCTGCCGGAATGACCAGAGGAGCAACCATGATCGTCATCGCCGGATACCACCTCGTGGACGCGGACGCGAGGGACCAGTACGTCACCGCCTTCAGCAAGATGGTCGCGCGGGCCCGCGAGTCCGACGGCTGCGTCCACTTCGCCATCACCGCGGACTCGGTCGATCCCGGACAGGTCAACTCGCTCGAGATCTGGCAGGACGCCGAGACCTTGGCCCAGTGGCGCAAGCGAGCCAGGGCTGGCCGGACGGCAAGACCCCGGCACTCAGTCGTGCGCCACTACACCACGACCGACGGCGGGCAGCTCTTGTAACGAGGAGAATTCTCGACGGAGGTGTCGGATCGGCGGGACCGTCTTCGTGGAAGAGATGAACGGCCGGCCGGCCGGGGCGCCGCGAGAGCTCAGGAGTGACCAGATGCAGTACATGTTCTCCGTCATCGACGACAAGACCAACGCCAACGGCCCGGACGTGATGGCCGAGATCACCGCGTTCAACGACCGGCTCGCGGAGCTCGGCCATCTCGTCTTCGCCGGCGGCCTCGACGCTCCCGGTTCGGCGACCGTGATCGACAACCGGCACGGGGAGCCGATGCTCACCGACGGGCCGTTCGTCGAGTCCAAGGAGTACCTGGCCGGGTTCTGGATCATCGAGGCACCGGATCTCGATGTCGCGCTCAAGCTGGCCGCCGAGGGCTCGAAGGTGTGCCGGGCGAAGCTCGAGGTACGGCCGTTCCTCGTGGGGTAGCGCTGTGGGTAACCGCTGGTGAGGTGGGTGCGTCGACGGACCGGCTACTGTCGGCTGCGTGACCGACATCGACGACGCGATCACGGCCGCGCATCGTGACGAATGGGCGCGCGTGGTCGCCGCCCTGGCCCGGCGGTTCGGCGATCTCGACATCGCCGAGGAGTCCGCGGCCGAGGCGTTCGCGGTCGCCGTGACGCGATGGCCGCAGGACGGCGTCCCGCCGAACCCGGGCGCCTGGCTGACGACGACCGCGAACCGTAAGGCGATCGACCGGATCCGGCGGGAGAGCAAGCGCGACGACAAGCACAAGGAGGCTCAGCTGTTGTCCGACGACGACCCGCCCGAGCCTCTCGGTGTCATCGACGACGAGCGACTCCGGCTCATCTTCACCTGCTGCCACCCGGCCCTGTCGATGGAGACCCGGGTCGCGCTGACGCTGCGCATGGTCGGGGGGCTGACCGTGCCCGAGATCGCCCGCGCCTTCCTCGCGCAGGAGTCCGCCGTGGGCCAGCGGATCACCCGCGCGAAGGCCAAGATCAAGGCCGCGCGGATCCCGTACCGGGTGCCGTCCGCGGAGGACTTGCCGACCCGCGTCGCCGGCGTCCTCGGTGTGCTCTTCCTGGTCTTCAACGAGGGGTACCTGGCGACCGGGTCCGACACCGATCCGGTCCGGCAGGACCTGACCAACGAGGCGATCCGGCTCACTCGCCTGATTCGTGGACTGCTGCCCGAGGACGGCGAGGTCGCCGGGCTGCTCGCGTTGATGCTCATCACCGACGCCCGGCGTACCGCGCGGATCTCGGCGAGCGGCGAGCTGGTCTCCCTCGACGAGCAGGATCGCGGCTCGTGGGACACGGGGTTGATCGCCGAAGGGCACCAGCTGGTCCGCGAACGCCTGGCGACCGGGATGCCGCCCGGTCGGTACCAGATCCTCGCCGCGATCGGCGCCGTCCACACCTCCGCGCGCGACGTGCGGGACACCGACTGGACCCAGATCGTGGCCCTGTACAACCAGCTCGCGCGGCTCGACCCGTCCCCGATCGTGATCCTCAACCGGGCCATCGCGGTCGCCGAGCTCGACGGACCGGAGGTCGCCCTCGCCGCGGTCGACGCGATCGGCGACAAGCTGGCCGGGTACCACGCGTACCACGCGACCCGGGCCGACCTCTTGCGCCGGCTGGGTCGCAGCAAGGAATCGCGGGACGCGTACGACCAGGCGATCGAGCTGGCCGGCAATACCGCCGAAACCGCGTACCTGACCCGCCGTCGTGACCAGCTGAGCGTTTAGCCCGTCATGGCGTCACTTCGAGCCTGGCCTAAACCCTTTGCGGGGAAAGGTTTCCGGTGTTTAGCGTGCGGGAATCGGCCCATCGGTGATCGGAGTGGCATGAGTTCCAACCTGTTCGCAGTGTGTTTCGGAGCCAACGACCCGCGGGTGGTGGCGCGGTTCTGGGGCGGCGTCTTCGGCACGGAACCGGTCGAGGACGCCGAGGGGATCCTCGTCCCGGCGAAGGACGACAGCGGGTTCCGGCTGCGGATCGTGCCGACCGAAGAGCGGAAGAGCACGCCGAACCAGATGCACTTCGACCTCACCAGCACGTCGCTGGAGGACCAGCAGGCGACGGTGGCGCGGGCGCTCGACTTCGGTGGCCGGCACATCGACATCGGCCAGCTTCCCGAGGAAGGCCACGTGGTACTCGCCGATCCCGAGGGCAACGAGCTGTGCGTGATTCCGCCGGGGAACAACTTCCTCGCCGACTGCGGATTCCTCGGCGCGATCGCGTCGGACGGAACGCAGGCGGTCGGGTACTTCTGGAGCAAGGCGCTGGACTGGCCGCTGGTCTGGGACCAGGACGAGGAGACCGCGATCCAGGCAAGGCCCGGTACCCCGAAGATCACCTGGGGCGGTCCGCCGGTGGCCCCGAAGTACGGCCAGAACCGCCTCCACCTCGATCTCGCACCCCCGGCCGGCAGCGACCAGCAGGCCGAGGCCGAACGCCTCGTCGGCCTGGGCGCGACCCGCCTCGGCCTCGACACCGGCGACGCCGCGATCTGGATGGCAGACCCGGACGGCAACGAGTTCACCGTCCTCTCACCCCGCTAGGGACCTGGGATCACGTCTCGCGGCCCTCAGTTACCAGGCTGAGCACTCTTGGAGATTGCTCATAGGTCAGACTGTTGGCCCTCCGGCCGACACCTGATCCGTAAGGGGAGCGAGGAACTCCCCACCCGGAGCCGAGCCGGTAGCGCGGGCACTCACGACTCCCAGAGTCGCTCTCCCGAGCGAACCACCATTCGGCCAGGGGTTAGGATCCCACGCTTCGGTAAGACCTCCCAGCGTCCGGAGAACACTGCCGCCAGAAAATCGTGTAGCTCAACTGTTGGCACGAAGTCGAAGACATGCTCGTCCACCATGACGCGTGCGACATCAAGGTCGTCTCGAACCGAAACAACGATCGTGACCGGCCCATCGGTCGTCAGCACGAAATCCGATACTTCCGGCGCGTACTCGATGATTCTCTCACTCCAGAGCAGGCTCGGATGCGTACTTGCGAGACGGTTCAGTTCCTCGATGAACCGTGCTCGTGTCAGCGCCATGGACCGTGCCGAAAGTCGAACTTCCGGTCGCCAAACCTGACCCTGAACACCGTCCTAGCTTCCTTCTTACCGTTGACCTTCACCGATCTCCCGCTCCAGCCAATCGACCATCCCGAGTTCCTTCCAGGGCGGTCGAGTATCCCCGATCTGGGGCTGACCTAGCTCGCGGCGCCCCAGACGAAGCAGAACTCGTTGCCCTCGGGGTCCCGCATGACCTGCCACAGCTCACCGTCGTAGATGTCGTCGGCCCGGGTGGCACCAAGTCGCAGCGCCTTCTCGATCGCCTCCTCCTTGGTCTCCGGCGGCACGTAGAGGTCGAGGTGCACCCGGTTCTTCCGGACGTCCTTCCCCTCCGGAACGCCGGCAAAGTCCAACCGAACCCGCCCACCCCGCAACTCCAGCACCCCGTGCTGCGCCCGCACCTCACCCCCGAGCAACCCCTGCCAGAACCCCACCACCCGCTCCGGATCCAAACAGTCGAAAGCCACCGAGTCGACCACCGGCACCGCCACATCTCCACCACTCATCCAGCCACCCTATTTGAACGCCGGGCGTCTCCAGGGCTGTGGAGCGGGAGTATCGTGAGCGCCGCGACTGGCGTGGCCGGAGCTGACCGGCGTGGAGCGAACGAGTGGCATCGACCGCCTGGGTGCCCCTTCGAGAACAGCCGGAGGGACACGTCACATGCGCTACGGGATGAATCCGCACCAGTCCGCCTCGATCGTCGCCGGCCAAGGGCCTCGCGTACTGAACGGCGAGCCGTCGATGATCAACTACCTCGACGCGCTGAACGCCTTCGAACTGGTCCGTGAGGCCGACCTCGCGACAGGAAAGCCTGCGGCGGCCTCCTTCAAGCATGTGTCGCCCGCGGGTGCAGCCGTCGCCGGTACCGTCGACCCGGCCGCCGCGAACCTCTGGCGGGTGACCGGCGTCGAGCCGGACAGCCTCTTGTCGGCGTATGTCCGGGCCCGCGACGCAGATCCCAAGTCGTCGTTCGGCGACGTCGTCGCACTGTCGCGTCCGGTCGATCCGACCACTGCGGAGTTCCTTCGCACGGTGATCTGCGACGCCGTGATCGCGCCCGGATTCGAGCCAGGTACTGCCGCTGCACTCGCCTCCAAGCGTGGCGGGCGGTTCCTGGTACTCGAGGCTGATACGACGTGCATCCCACCGGCCGTCGAACGCCGAGACGTCCTGGGGCTCACGATCGAACAGGAACGTGACGCCGTGCCCATCGCCTCCGTACTCCCCGACGGCGGCGCGCTCCGCGCATCCACCCGGGCCGATGCGCTGCTCGGTCTGGTGACCTTGCGCTACACCCAGTCCAACTCCGTGGCTTTCGTCCGCGACGGAGCGGCGATCGGCATCGGTGCCGGTCAGCAGAACCGGGTCGACTGCGTACGGCTGGCCGCCGCGAAGGCGCGCACCTGGTGGCTCCGGCGGCATCCCTTCGTCGACCATCTGACTGAGGTCGACGAGATGGGGCGTCAGGATCGCCTCAACTGGCAGCTCCGTTTCGCGGGCCAGGAGATGACGACAGTCCAGCTCTCGGAGTTCGCCACGCTGTTCGGCGACGAGGCGCGGAGGCAGTACGACGAAGTGGGCTGGCGGGACCAGTGGATCGCGTCTTTCGCCGGCGTCACCATGACGTCCGACGGCTACCTGCCGTTCTCTGACAATGTCGAGTACGCCGCGGCCGCGGGGGTCTCCACGATCGTGGAACCCGGCGGATCGCTGCGGACCAACGAAATCGTCGCGTGCGCCGCGACCCACGGGATCGAGCACGTACAGACCGGCCTCCGCCTGTTTCACCACTGACCACCGGTAAGGTTCGGCGGATGCGCATCTTGGTTTCTTTTATCGGGGGGCTGGGGCATTTTCGGCCCTTGGTGCCGGTGGCTCGGGCTTTGGAGGCGGCTGGGCATACGGTGGCTGTCGCTGGGTCGGGGAAGGTGACGCCGGGGATTGCGGCGGAGGGGTTTGTTGTCTTTCCGACCAGTGGGCCGCGGCCTGCTGATGCGCCCGCTCCTGTGCCGGAGCCGTTGGAGGCTGTTGATACGGCTGCCGAGGAGCGGCATTTCAGCGAGGCTTTCGGGCGGCGGGGCGCTCGGCGGCATGCGGGAGCGTTGCTCGGGATCGCGGGTGAGTGGAAGCCGGACTTGATCGTGCGGGACGAGGCCGACTTCGGGGCCGCCATCGCCGCGGAACGGCTAGGGATCCCGTGTGTGAACGTCCTCGTCCTCGCGGCCGGGTCGCTTCTCCGCAAGGAACTTCTGGTCGAGCCGCTGCACGAGATCCGCGCCGAGCACGAGTTGCCGCCGGACCCCGAACTCATCATGCTCGACCGGGACCTGGTGCTGTCCCCGTTCCCGCCGAGCTTCCGTGATCCGGCGTTCCCGCTCCCCGCGACGGCGGTGTCCTTCCGGCCGACGGCCCCGAAACGGTCAGCGGAGGGATCCACCAAGACCGTCTACTTCACCCTGGGGACGCTCTTCCAGCCGGACACCGACGACCTGTTCTCCCGGGTCCTCGCCGGCCTGCGCGAGGTACCGGCGAACGTGGTCGTGACCGTTGGCGAGCGCAACGATCCCGCCCTACTCGGTCCGCAGCCCGACCACGTGCGCGTCGAGCGGTACATCCCGCAGGACGAGCTCCTCCCGCACTGCGATCTCGTGGTCTCGCACGGCGGCTCCGGCAGTCTCACCGGAGCCATCGCGCACGGTCTCCCGTCGGTCCTGCTTCCCCTCGGCGCGGACCAGCCTCACAACGCCCGGCGAGTACTCGACCTCGGGCTCGGCCGAGTCCTCGACGCCGTCACCGTCACCCCGGCCGAGGTCACCGCCGCAGTCACAGCCGTCCTCGCGGACCGCACCTACCGGGAGGCGGCCAGGCAGCTCCAGGCCGAGTACGACGAGCTGCCTGACGTCGACCAGATCCTCCCCCTGATCGAAGGGGTGATCAGTTGAAGTTGTCGATCTTGGTGTCGTCCGGGTCAGGGGCGCCCTCGCCGGTCTCGACCAGGGACTTCAGGCTGATCAGATACGTCGCCCATTTGGTACTGCAGTGGTGCATGAACTCGACCGGCTCGCGCCAGCCCTCGTGCTTGAACAGGGTCGTCGTGTAGTCGTCGTCCTGCCGGAGGTCCCAGTTCACGGTCGTGCCGATCCATTCCTCAGGCCCGCCGATCACCTCCCAGCGGACGCGCTTGTCCGGCACGCTCTCCAGGACCTTCATGTCGAAGCCGCCCTTGTCGCCGAACCGGAACCGCAGTACGCCTCCCGCGTCGCCGTCGCCCTCGGTGTCCCTGGTCCACCAGCCCGCGAGTCCGTCGGGCGTCGTGAGCGCCTGATAGACCGCGTCCGGGGACGACTTGATACCGACTCTGTGCAGGATGTCCACCATGATGTTCTCGCTTTCCTAAAGGTCTTCCGACTGTTCCTTGCTCTGTTCCTTGCTGCGCTGGATCGCCTCGGCGATGCGCTTGATGCGGCGGAGCCTGGCGTCCCAGGTCGCGCCGACCGTGGTCAGTTGCGCGACCGCGCGGGCGAGTTGTGCCTCGTCCACCTGGTACCGCTTCTCCCGGCCGGCCGGAGTGGCGTGGACCAGGCCGACGCGGTCCAGCACGCCCAGGTGTTTGGCGACGGCCTGCCTGGTCACCGGCAGGTTCTCGCTGAGGGTGGTGGCCGTGCCCGCGCCGCCGGTGAGCAGCAGGTCGAGCATCCGGCGCCGGGTGGGATCGCCGATCGCGGACCACAGGTCGTCGTCGACGGTGACGCTCATCGGTTCGCCGCCAGCCGCTTGACGTACTCACCGAGCCGCGGAACGAAGGTGTCCCAGCCGGTGACGTGATCGCGGTACGCCTCCTCGAGGACCGCGGCTTCCCAGCCCCGCTCACGGAATCCGGTCTCGGTCAGCCGCACCGTCGTCCCGCCACTGGTGGGCACCAGCTCGAACGTGATCAGCAGCGAGTTGCCCGGTCCCGGCGCCGCGCCCTCGGGATAGAGCCAGCGGATCGAGAACAGCCGGGGCGGATCCGCGTCCACGACGGTGAACTGCTCGGCCAGCGCGTCGGGCGAGCCCGGCTCGCCGAACACCAGCTGCCCCACCCCGCCCGGCGTCGCCCGGTCCAGCTCGGCTTCGTCGGGCCACCACTCCTTGAGATGGACGGGACTGCTGATGACCTCGAAGACCACCTCGGGGGACGCGTCGACGTGGATCTCGCGCTCGATGCTGCCGTACTCCATGGCCTACCCTTTCGCAACGTTTGGTTGCACATCACGGTAGACCACGAGACCGGCTTCACGCAACCATCGGTTGCTCTAATCGCTCGGGTGCCCGCGCCGGCGCCACGGGCTGCCCCAGCGCCCGCCGCCCTCGCCGCGCAGGTCCATCGACAACCCCATCACGGCCGCTCGGGCGCTGCTGCTGGCGAAGTAGCTCGCGCTGTACGGCTCGATCAGCGCGCCCGCCTCCCACGTAGGTACCGTCCGGACGTACTGCACCGGACGAACCACGGGATCCTCCCCCGCCCGCAGCCGTGCCGCGTCCTGCGCACAAGCGGCGACCCTCCTCGTACCGCCGGTCGGTGGGGTCCACACGACGTCCACGGCGGACGGCCCGTGCTGCGGATTGAAGAAGCACGGCACCCGGCGCTCGGGCAGTGGCTCCCCCGCGACCCGCGCTCGCACACACGCCAGGGCGAACCGTCCATCGGTCAGCGTGTCCGCCACGCTCGCGATCGCGTCGGCCGACTCCAGCCGGGTGACGGCGCGACGAGCTGATTCGTACGAGTCGAGCGCGGCCTGGTAGTCGGCGTGCGCCTCGGTGTCGAGCGGGCGGCCGGAGAGCGCGGCGTCCAGGCGGCCGAGCTCCTCGCCGAGGTGAGTCACGTCGTCGTCGGCGAGCAGACGGGTCTGTTCCAGTTCGCGGGCCGCCCGGCGCCGGGCCGCGCGCAAGTCCCAGAGGTAGCGCCCGGCGAGCGCGGTACCACCCCCGGTGAGTGCGAAGACCAGCCACTCCATTGATCGAGGATAACGGCAGATCCGCGGTTGTCTCCCCCTGTTTTCCCGGGGAAGTTTTAGTTGCCCTGAGCATCAACCAGGGAGTCGCCCGCGGTACTGCGGTAGTACAGCACGGTCCGTCCGGCGCGGCGGCGCCGGATCAGCTGAGCGTCGAGCAGGATCTTCAGGTGCCGGCCGATCGAGCCGAGCGGCTGACCGGTCAGTGCGACCAGCTGGGTGGTCGTCTTAGGGCTGCCGAGCAGGACCAGCACGGTCGCCCGGCCGGCCCCGAGCAACCTGCTCAGCGCGTCCGGAACCACCCGCACGGACTCGGCGAGCACGCCCGAACACGGGTACACGATGGCGTACCGGTCGGTGCGGGACCACGTCACCCAGGCAGCGCCCGGGGTGACCGGGACGAAGAAGAGTTGCGCGCCCTCGAGCGACCGCGGCGGGTAGTCGTTCGCGTTGATCTGCAGCGCGCTGTCGCCGAGCCAGCGCATCCTCGGGCGGAGGTCGTTCAGCACCGACACCCACCCGCCCTGACTGAGTTGACGGGTCCGCGCGACGATGTCGGCCTCGAGGATCCGGCGGCGCCGCGGCCAGGTCGGCAGCACGGTCTCGGACCAGACCCACGCCAGCAAGTCGGCCGCCCGCTCCGGCAGGTCCGCGCGATCGAGAATCGACGGCAACGCCGCACCACCGAGCGATACCCGCAGATCAGCACGAGCCGCGTCGGGCTCTGCGGTCCGGACCGCGACCAACTCGTCGGCGAACGGCGCCTCCCCCATCGGTGTCGGGGTGAGGAAGTCCGCGTTCCAGCTGCCGCCGAGTCCGACGTCGACGAGAGCCGCCGCGACGGGATCATCGGCCAGCCGGGCCCGGTACGCGGGGAGGTGGGCGTCGAGCCAGGCCCGGTCGGCCGGATGCGCCGCGGTGGCCCGGTGCAGGGTCTTCAGCGACGAGGTGGTCTCCGCGAGCGCGGACACCACGAAACGGCTGCCCGCCAACGTGTCGGTACTGACCACCCACCAGCCCATCTTTCGCCTCCCCGCGAAACATTAACCTCTGACGGGCCGCGGTACCGACACTCCGACGCATGCGTACCTACCGGGAGCTGTTCCGGACTCCGGAGTTCAAGCCCTTCTTCGCCAGTACCGCGCTGAACGTCGCCGCGCAGACCGTGAGCGGCCTCGCCCTCGGCACCCTGATCTACGACGCCACCGGGTCTCCCCTGCTCTCCGCGCTGGCGATCTTCGGGCCGTCGCTCGCGCAGGTGGTCGGGATGACGACCCTGCTCGCGGCGGCCGACCGGCTGCCGCCCCGGGCCGCGCTGGCCGGACTCGGCTGGATCTTCGCCGCCGGCACCGCTGCCCAGGCGATGCCCGGCCAGCCCGTCTTCGTTGCCTTCAGCATCCTGTTCGTGGTCGGCGTGGTGTCGTCGGTCGGCGGCGGGGTCCGCTGGGGCCTGCTGAACCAGCTGCTCAGCAAGGACGGCTACCTGCTCGGCCGGTCGGTGCTGAACATGTCGGTCGGGGTGATGCAGATCTGCGGGTTCGCGACCGGCGGCGTACTCGTCGCCGTCCTGTCTCCCCGCGGCGCCTTGCTCACCGGTGCCGCCCTGTACTGCGGGAGCGCCGTGGTCGCGGGGTGCTTCCTCACCCGACGGGCGCCGAGGTCGACCCAACGAGTCTCGGTCGCCGTGACGTGGCGCAACAACCGCGAGTTGCTCTCACCGGTCCAGCGACGCCGGGTCTTCCTCGCACTCTGGCTTCCGAACGGGCTGATCGTCGGCTGCGAGTCCCTGTTCGTCGCGTACTCACCGACGTACTCGGGGCTCCTGTTCGCGGCCGCGGCCTGCGGGATGCTGGTCGGTGACACCCTGGCCGGGCGTTTCCGGCCACAACGGCTGGCCGTCGGGTTGTACCTGCTGCTGGCGGCCCCGTACTTGGTCTTCTTCCTGCGGCCACCACTCACCCTCGCCGTCGCCGCGGTCGCCGTTTCGGCTGTCGGGTACTCGGCCAGCCTGCTCATGCAGGAACGCCTGATGGCACTCACCCCGGACAAGCTGAGCGGCCAGGCACTCGGCCTGCACTCGTCCGGGATGCTCGTGATGCAGGGCGTCGCCGCGGCCTTGGCCGGCGGGATCGCCCAGCTGACCTCACCCGCGCTGTCGATGTCGGTCATGGCGGCCGCCTCGCTCGTCGTCACCTGCGCGTTGGCCCGCGGACTGCGGACCGGCTCGAAAAGCGCTCAGCTGGTGAGCACTTAGTTTGCGAGAATCCCCGTATGCGCGCTGATCGGCTGGTCGCCACCCTGCTCCTGATGCAGGCCCGCGGCCGGGTCACGGCGGCCGAGCTGGCCGAGGAGCTGGAGATCTCCGTGGCCACCGCGCGCCGCGATCTCGAGGCCTTGTCGACCGCCGGGATCCCGGTCTATCCACAGCCCGGACGCAACGGTGGTTGGTCCTTGCTCGGCGGCGCCCGGACGGATCTGAGCGGGTTGAGCGCGACCGAGGCGCAGGCCCTGTTCCTCCTGGTCGGGCCGGCCGCCTCGATCGCGCCCGACGCGAAGGCCGCGCTGCGCAAGCTCGTCCGCGCCCTGCCGGAGACCTTCCGGACGGAGGCCGAGGCGGCAGCGGAGGCGGTCGTGATCGACCCGGCGGGCTGGGGCGAACACGGCAAGCAGCGCCCGTCCCGGGTGAACGAGCTGCAGACCGCGGTGGTGAAGCGGCGGAAGGTACGCCTGACCTACGCCGGTCGCCGTCGTGAGCAGTCCGAGCGGGTCGTCGATCCACTCGGACTCGTCGACAAGGACGACGTCTGGTACCTGATCGCGGGGACCGAGAAGGGACAGCGCACGTTCCGGGTCGACCGGATCGTCGCGGCCGAGGTCACGGAGCTGCCCGCGGAGCGCCCGGACGACTTCGACCTCGCGACCGAGTGGGCCCGGGTGGTCGACGAGATGGAGCAGAACCGGTCCGGGCTCGCCGCGACCGTCCTCGTCCGGGAGCGGCATCTCTGGGTCATGCAGGACCGGCTCGGGCGGCACTGCGAGGTCCTCGGACCGGGTGACGAAGGCTGGGTCCGGATCCTGGTGACAGCCCCGACCCCGCTGATGATCGCGCAGCACCTGGCCGGGTGGGGCGGCCTGATCGAGGTGCTCGACCCGCCGTCGGTACAGGCCGAACTGGCCCGGCTCGGCGGCGAACTCGTCCAGCGGTACGGCCACTGACCGCAGACGGCCGGTGACAATTCGTCGCAGCAGGTAAGACGTGCGCCAACCGGGGGGATTCGCGACTCCGGATGACCGGGACGGCGAGTAGGGTCCCCGATGTCCCAAAGCTGTTCCACGCGCTAGCAACAGGAAGTGTCCGTGACCACGTCTCCCCCTCAGCCGCCCCACAACCAGTACCCCGGCCAGCCGGCGCCCGGCGGGTACGGTCCGCCCCCGCAGGACCAGGGGCCGCAGCACCACGGTCCGCAGGGCCAGTTCCCGCAGTACACGCAGCAGCAGCCGGAGAACTTCCAGCCGGGCCCGTACGACCAGCCCCCGCACGGACAACCGCAGCACGGACAACCGCAGCACGGGCAGCCGTACGAGCAGCAAGGACAGCCGCAGTACGGTCAGCCGGGTGGCGGCCCGCAGTACGGGCAGGAGCACGGGCAGCAGTTCGGGCAGCCAGGGCCGGCGCAGTTCGGGCAGCAGCCGCAGCCGGGGATGGCGCCGATGCCGGGCGGGACGATGCAGTGCCGGTTCTGCGGTGCGGTGCCGGCCGTCCCGGCGACCGTCCGCGGCCACCAGGGCCTGATCATCGTGATGCGGTTCCTGAAGCTCGAGGGGCCCTACTGCAAGACCTGTGGGACCGCGGCGGTCCGCGACATGACCTCGAAGAGCATGGTCGCCGGCTGGTGGGGTATCGGCTCGCTGATCGTCAACCCGATCACGATGCTGATGAACCTCGGCCCGGCGAACAAGTTCAAGAACCTGCCCGAGCCCGCCCCCGGCGCACCGGGCCGGCCGATGGACCCGGGCAAACCGCTGTTCAAACGGCCGCAGGTGATCGGCCTGGTCGTGCCGCTCGCGGTCATCCTGCTGATCGTGATCGGCAACATCAGCAACCTGAGCAGCCCGTCGTCGGCGTCGGTCGGTGACTGCATCCACAACGCGGGCTCGGTCTCCAAGCCCGACGTGAAGGTGGTCGACTGCACGTCCTCGGACGCCGACTACAAGGTGCTCGGCAAGGTCAGCACGTCGGACGAGTCCCAGTGCGAGCAGTACGAGGGCTACACCGTCGCGTACACCGAGGAGCGCAGCTCGTCGGCGTACACGCTCTGCCTCGGCCCGAACTGACCAGACGCTCGGGGGCGGATCCGCTCCGCCCCCGAGCTGGTCAGGTGTAGTACCCGTCGACCGCGGCCTTCGCCTCGTCGTACAGCGCGGGCCCTTCCTGGGCGACGGGCTGGAATCCACCACCGGGCTTGAGCGCGTTCAGCTGCTCGCCCGACAACGCGTAGACGACCCGGCCGAGACCGGAGCGTTCCAGCGCGCCCGCGCACATCCCGCAGGGCTGGGTGCTGGTGTACATCGTGGTCTGTTTCGCGGTCTCCGGATCGAGGTTCGCCGCCGCCCACCGGGCCAGCTTGAGCTCCGGGTGGGCGGTGATGTCGTTGTCGGTGAGGCTGGTGTTCCCGTCCTCGGCGAGCACGGTGCCGTCCGGTGCCGCGAGCAACGACCCGAACGGCGGGTTGCCAGCGGCCCGGGCGGCGACGGCGAGCTCGATCGCGCGACGGAGAAGGGTTTCTGCTGCGGGGGTCACCTGCTGCTCCATTCGAGGTTGGCCCGGACCGTGGCCAGTGCCTGCCACGCGGTCTCGGGGTGTTCGGTCTCGGCAGGATCGCCGACGAACGGGTCCAGGACGACGGATTCGGCGCCGAGCAGCCGCAGTTCGTCGAGATCGCCGATCACCTGGTCGATCGTGCCTTCCCCGGCGACGCGCTCGCCGTCCGGAAGCGGGCGGTCGGTCAGCCGGAGCAGGATCCGCGGCGCGAACCCCGGTACCGGGCGCTGCTCGTCGTCGGCGATCGCCTTCATCCGGTCCAGGGCGTCGCGCATCCAGGTGACCCGTTCGCGCAACGGGTGCCACGCGTCGGCGTACCGGACGGCGCGGCGCAGTCCCGCGGTACTGCGGCCGCCGACCCACAACGGGATGTGGCCGCTGCGGTAGTCGGCCGTGTCCTGCCAGGCGGTCCGCAGGGCGGCGAGCGTCTCGTCGGTGGTACGGCCGCGGCGGGCGAAGTCGGCGCCGAGGGCCTCGAACTCCTGCTGGGCCCAGCCGATGCCGACGCCGAGGATCAGGCGGTGGCCGCTCAACTGGTCGAGGTTCGCCGCCATCCGCGCGGTGAGCAGCGGATGCCGGTACGGCGCGATCAGCACGGTGGTCCCGAGACGGATCGTGCTGGTCTGACCGGCGAGCCAGCTGAGCGTGGTGAACGGTTCGTAGAACGGGGCCGGGTACTGCTCGGCGACGTCGGGCGTGATCGCGACGTGGTCGGACACCATCAGCAGGTCGTACCCGAGTCCCTCGACGGTCCGGGCCCAGGCGAGCAACCGGTCGGGGGTGGTTCCGGGGCCGAAGTTGGGGACGTTCACACCGAGCAACATGCCGACCAGGCTATCCAGGCGGACCGGCCGCGTTGAAGAGAATCCTCGCGGTAAACCGGGGTCGTGGCCGTGGATCTCCCGGTAGGTTGGCCGGATGACCGAGACTCTTGATCAGACCGACTGGGCCATCCTGGTCGAGGTCCAGACCGACGGGCGGATTCCACTGACCGAGCTCGGCCGGCGGGTCAACCTGAGCGCCTCCGCGACCACCGAGCGGGTGAAGCGGCTGGAGTCCCTCGGCGTGATCAGCGGGTACAAGGCCGAGGTCGACCTGACGAAGGTCGGGTACCCGGTGCTCGCGGTCGTCCGGCTGAAGTACCCCGGGAACAAGCACGCTCCGTTGCACAAGCTGTTGCGGGAGCGATTCGAGATCCTCGAGTGCCTGCGGACCACCGGTGACGACTGCTACACGCTCAAGGTGGCCGCCGGGTCGATGGCGCACCTGGAGCAGCTGGTCAACGAGCTGACCGAGTTCGGCAGTACGACGACGAACCTGGTCTACAGCCAGACCCAGCCGTACCGCGGCCCGCAGGCGCCCCCGGCCGAGCTGTGACAACCGGCAACAGATGGGCAGCAGGTCCACGACAGGCGTCACCGGAACACTCGGCTCCTCAACAAACCCGAATATCCCGTGACCAAAGGATCTGAGCATGGCAAAGAAGACGTTGGAGGAACTGAAGGCCGAGTACCAGGGTCTCGCCGAGAGCCAGGCCGAACTGCGCAAGATGGGTGCGTCGGCGAGCTCGCCGCAGATGAAGCAGACCGCGAACCAGCTCGGCAAGCTCTCCAAGCAGATCGACAAGCTCGAGCGGTAGGCCGCTGACTTCCCGCGCTGCCGCCGCCCGCCCGCGGCGGTGGTGCTCCAGAACTCGAGGAGACAGCTCGTGGACGACGAGCCGATCGACCTGTTCTATCCCCACCTGGGCGCCTTCGTATCCGAGTGGATCGCGCGAAGATACGCGCGCCGGCTCGGCAACGCGTTCGTCTGGTGCCCGGAGTGGTACCAGCACTCCGAGGCCATGAGCCGCCTCGACGCTCTGTGGCGCGCCTGGGAGTCCCTCCGCCACGACGGCCAACTCGGGATGTCCCTGTGGTGGCGCGACCACGCGGACCACCACATGACCTACCTGCTCGACCCGGACGGCCCCTTCGGCACCTGCCGCAGCGGCCACTCGGAATTCCCGGTCCCAGACCTCCCCCTCGTAGACCCACCCGAAGGCCTCTTCGTCGACCTCCGCCAACCCGCCCTCTCCGCCTAGACAGTCCGTCAGGTAGGCAGCACCTGACGGGTAGCGTCCGGTGGATGGAGTTCTCGGAGATGGTTGAGCGGGCCCGGAGTGTCCGGGCTTCGTATGCGGCGGTCGAGGCCGAGCGGTACGGCCGGGCTTGGAACCGCGAGGAGCTGATGCTCGGGTTCCTGGGCGACGTCGGCGACCTGGCGAAGCTCGTCCAGGGGAAGGAAGGCGTGCGGCCCAGAGACGACCTCGACGAGGCGTTGGCGCATGAGCTGGCGGACTGCTTGTGGTCGGTGCTGGTCCTGGCCGATGCCTACCAGGTCGATCTCGAGGGTGCCTTCACCCGGACGATGGACGAGCTCGACCAGCACCTCGCCGGCTGACCGGCGAGGTCGCGCCCAGGTCAGTACGGGCGGTCGCCGGTGGTGGGGTCCCAGATGGGGCGGACTTCTATGGCGCCGTAGCGGGCTGAGGGGTGGGCTGCTGCTATGCCGGTGGCTTCGTCGAGGTCTTCGCAGTCGATGACGCAGAGGCCGCCGATCAGTTCCTTGGCGTCGGTGAAGGGGCCGTCGGTGATGGAGACCTCGTCGTCGTCATCCTGGTCCGCACCGGCACGGACGCGGACCGTGCGGGCCTCCGCCGGGGAGCGGAGGCCCGTCGCGTCGCGGAGGACACCGCGACGCGTCATCTCCTCGGTCCAGCCCTCGCAGCCCTTCTCGAACGAGTCGTCGGGCGCCAGTTCGGGATCGGGGCAGATCAGCAGGAGGTACTGCATCAGTCGTCGTTCGCGATTGTGGTCACCGGCGTGCCGAGCTCGACGGTCCGGCTGACCGTGCAGAGCCGGTCGTGGGACATCTTGACCGCCCGCGGCAGCGCCTCGCGGGCCTTGTCGCCGTCCTCGCCCTCGGGGAAGCGGATGGTGAACTCGACCTTCAGGTTCTCCATCCGGTTGCCCTCCTCGGGGTCGCGGATCTTGTCGCCGGTCACCACCGCGCCGAACTCGGCCGGTTCGGCGCGCCGGCTGACCACGACGTCCACGTCGATCGCCGAGCACGCCCCGATCGCGGCCAGCAGCAGCTCGACCGGGGTGAAGTCGGTGTCGTCGGGACCGCCGGAGCCGACCGTCATGGTGCCGCCGCGGACGTTGTGGACCAGGTACTTGCTGTTGGCGGTGCGTTCGAACCGCACCTGCCGGAGAGTGTCGCCCATCGTCCGTCGCAATCTGTTGCTCATGGCAACCTGGGAGGGCCCGGTACGACGCTGGGGTGGTGCGCGCGCCGGGCGGGTGGCCGTGCCGCGGTCAGAGCGATCGCAGCGCGTCGGCGACAGGGGTGTCGCCGGAGATCAGTTCCAGGGTCCGGCCGATCGAGGCCGGGGTGTCACAGAGACCGGCGAGGACCAGCGCCACGTCGTCGCGGGTCACCCGGCCCTGGCCGGTGTGGTCGGCGAGCAGTACCTTGCCGGTCGCGGGCTCGTCGGTCAGCCCGCCCGGCCGCAGGATGGTCCAGTCCAGGTCCCGGCCGCGCAGGTCGTCCTCGGCGGCCTTCTTCGCCCGCAGGTAGACGGTGAACGTGTCGTCGGGGTCCAGGCTGTCGATCCGGTCGACGCCCATCGACCCGACCTGGAGATGACGCCGTACCCCGGCCCCCTCGGCCGCCTCCGCGAACAACGCCGCCGCGCCTCGGTCCACGGTGTCCTTGCGCGCCTTCCCGCTGCCCGGTCCCGCGCCCGCGGCGAACACCGCGACCTCGGCCCCCGACAACACCTCGGCGACCGCGTCGACGTCGGCCTGCTCCAGGTCCAGCAGCGCGATCCGCCCACCGGCCGCGGCGACGTCGGCCTCGTGCGCGGGATTCCGCACCAGCCCGACCACCTCGTGCCCGTCGGCGGCCAGCAGCTTCGTCAGCCGCAACGCGATCTGCCCGTGTCCACCCGCTATGACGACTCGCATACCCCGAGACTAGTACTCCACCCCGACAGGGCCCGGGACGGTTCCGGCAGACTGGCAGGCATGTCCTCCGCAGTTGCCGCCGACGGGACCCGGATCGCCTACCAGCTCGCCGGCCCCGATCCAGGAACCCGGCCGGCGTTGCTCCTCCTGGCCGGTCAGTCGAACAACCACCACTGGTGGGACCCGGTGCGCGCCGACTTCGAGGCCGGCCGCCGGACGATCACGCTCGACTACCGCGGGACCGGGGACAGCGACAAACCCGACGTCCCGTACAGCACGCAAACCTTCGCCGAGGACGCCGTCGCGGTCCTCGACGAGCTCGGCCTCGACCAGGTGGACGTCTACGGCACGTCGATGGGTGGGCGGACCGCGCAATGGCTCGCGATCCGTCATCCCGAGCGAGTACGGCGGCTCGTCCTCGGGTGTACCTCGCCCGGCAAGGCGCACGGGTACGAGCGGAGCCAGGAGATCCGGCGAGCGCTCTCGCAGCGGGACCAGGAGGCGAGCGCGACCGTGCTGCGCGAACTCATGTACACCCCGGCCTGGCTCGCCGCGAACCCCGGCCCGTACCCGGTGCTCGGCGACACCACGATGCCCGCGTACGCGAAGGGCCGGCACCTGGTCGCCAGCAACAACCACGAGGCGTGGGACGAGTTGCCCGCGATCCAGGCGCCGACGTTGATCCTGCACGGTACCGACGATGTCTTCAGCCCGGCCGCGAACGCCGACCTGCTGGCCGCCCGGATCCCGGACGCGCGGGCGAAGCTCGTCCAGGGCGCGCGGCACGCCTACTTCCACGAGTTCCGTGCCGAGGCCAGTCCGCTGGTGCTGTCCTTCCTGAAGTCCTAGGAGTCCTGGCGGAGGATCGGGCGCAGCGTGTCGAGCACGGCCGGATCCTCGATCGTCGACGGGACCGGCTCGTCCCGGCCGTCGGCGATCCCACGCATCGTCTTGCGGAGGATCTTGCCCGACCGCGTCTTCGGCAGCGCCTCCACCACGGACACCTCGCGGAACGCCGCCACCGGGCCGATGTCTCGGCGAACCGCGGCGACCAGCTCGTCGCGGAGTACCGCCTCGTCCACCTCGACACCCGACTTCAGCACGACCAGGCCGCGCGGAAGCTGACCCTTCAAGGCGTCCTTCACCCCGATCACCGCGCACTCCGCGACCGCTGGATGCGCGGCCAGGACGGCCTCCATACTCCCGGTGGACAGGCGATGCCCGGCCACGTTGATCACGTCGTCGGTGCGCCCCATCACGAACAGGTACCCGTCCTCGTCGACGTACCCGGAGTCTCCGGTCAGGTAGTACCCGTCGTACCGGCTGAGGTAGTTGTCGATGTAGCGCTGGTCGTCGCCCCACAGCGTCGGCAGCGCCCCGGGCGGCAACGGCAGCTTGATCGCGATCGCCCCCTCCTCCCCCGCGGGCTGCCGAGCTCCTTCGGCGTCCAGGATGCGCACATCCCAGCCGGGCAGCGGGACCGTCGCCGAGCCGGGCTTGGTGGGCAACGGTTCGAGGCCACGCGGATTCGCGGCGATCGGCCAGCCCGTCTCGGTCTGCCACCAGTGGTCGACGACCGGGACGCCGAGGTGGTCGTGCGCCCAGTGGTACGTCTCCGGATCGAGCCGCTCGCCGGCCAGGAACAACGTGCCGAACGCCGACAGGTCGTACTTGGCGAGCTCGGCCGCCTCCGGATCGACCTTCTTGATCGCCCTCAACGCCGTCGGTGCCGTGAACAGCGCCTTCGCCCGGTGGTCGGAGATCACCCGCCAGAACGCACCCGCGTCCGGCGTCCCGATGGGCTTGCCCTCGTACAGGACCGTGGTCGCGCCGATCAGCAGCGGGGCGTACACGATGTAGGAGTGGCCGACGACCCAGCCGACGTCGGACGCCGTCCACCACACATCCCCCGGACCGATGTCGTACACGGCCCGCATCGACCAGGCCAGCGCGACCGCGTGACCACCGTTGTCGCGGACCACGCCCTTCGGCTTGCCGGTCGTCCCGGACGTGTACAGCACGTACAGCGGGTCGGTCGCGGCCACCGGGACCGGGTCCGCCGGATGCGCCGTCGAGACCAGCTTCTGCCAGTCGAGGTCGCGCTCGCCGAGAGTCGCGGGACCGGCGTCTCGTTGCAGTACGACGGTGGTGTCCGGCTGATGCGTGGACAGGGTGAGCGCGCTCTCGATGATCGGCAGGTACTCGACCACGCGGGCCGGCTCGATCCCGCAGGACGCGGCCACGATCACCTTCGGCCGGGCGTCGTCGATCCTGGCCGCCAGCTCCTTCGGCGCGAACCCGCCGAACACCACCGAGTGGATCGCGCCGAGCCGCGCGCAGGCGAGCATCGCGATCGCGGCCTCCGGCACCATCGGCATGTAGACGATGACGCGATCACCCTTGCCGACCCCGAGCGAGGCGAGCGCCCCCGCGAAGACGGCTACCTCGTCGCGCAGTTCGCGATAGGTGTACGTGCGCTGCGTCCCGGTGACGGGCGAGTCGTGGATCAGCGCGTTCCGGTCACCGTGACCCGCTTCGACGTGCCGGTCGAGCGCGTTGTACGCCGTGTTCAGCTCGCCGTCGGGGAACCAGCGGTACAGCGGCGCGGCCGAGTCGTCGAGCGCCCGGGTCGGTGGTGTGGTCCAGCTGATCGCGGTCGCCGCCTCCAGCCAGAATCCCGCCGGATCCGCCAGGCTGCGGCGGTAGCTCTCCTCGTACGCACCCATCGGTGGCCTCCTGTCACCCGTCCGGTGAGGTTCTCTGCAGTCTTGCCGGTGCCCCCGTGTTGGTCTACCCGGCTCGCAGTTGCACCGACGTTGCGTCCGGGCGTTCGCGACGGGCCGGGTCCCGCTACCGGTAAGGCGCGTGGCAAGGTTGGGACATGACAGTGACTGCCGCGGACGTCCAGCATGCGGCCGAGCGGATCTCCGGGCGGGTCCGGCGGACCCCGGTCCTGCGGGTCTCGCCGACGCTGACCCTCAAGCTGGAGCTGCTTCAGCACGTCGGCTCGTTCAAACCGCGCGGCGCCTTCAACCGGATGCTCTCCGCCAAGGAGCAGGGCGCACTGTCCGGCCTCGGCGTCGTCACCGCGTCCGGCGGGAACGCAGGCCTCGCGGTCGCCTACGCGGCCCGCGAACTCGGCGTACCGGCCCGGATCTTCGTCCCGGAGAGCGCCCCGTCCACGAAGGTCGCGCGGCTCCGGACCCTCGACGCGGACGTGGTCCAGATCGGCACCGAGTACGCCGAGGCGTACGCGGCGGCGGTGACCGCGAGCGAGGCCTCGGGGGCGTTGTTCGTGCACGCCTACGACCAGCCCGAGATCGTCGCGGGTCAGGGCACGCTGGGACTGGAGTTGCTGGAGCAGGCGGATCCGTTCGACACGGTCCTGGTCGCGGTCGGCGGCGGCGGCCTGATCGCCGGGATCGCGACGGCGCTGGGCGGCCGGGCCCGCGTGGTCGGCGTCGAGCCCGAGGTCGCGCCGACGATGGCCCGCGCTCTCGAAGCCGGCGAACCGGTGGACGTCCAGGTCGGCGGCTGCGCGGCCGACTCGCTCGGCGCCCGGCGGCTCGGCTCGATCGCGTTCGACGCCGTCCGCGCCCACGGCGTCCGGTCCGTCCTCGTCACCGAGGAGGCCATCGTTGCCGCCCGCAACGAGCTGTGGACCGAGTACCGGCTGGCGGTCGAGCACGGCGCCGCGGTCACCCAGGCCGCCCTGTCCTCGGGCGCCTACCGCCCCGAACCGGGCGAGCGCGTCGTCATGGTGGTGTGCGGCGCCAACACGGACCCGTCCACACTGGGCTGAGCGGCCCGACCGAGCCCTCAGGAGTCTCTCAGCTCGGGCAGAGCATCATCCGTACTGACTGCACCTGCTCCCCAGAGCCGAGGTTCCGATGACACCCTCCAGTGGAGGTGCCGGCAGTGGCCGATGAGATGCTCCCGTTTGGACGGCGACGAGGCGGCTGACCGTGTCCGGCGGACCGGCGCTCGTGGCGACGGACCTGCGCAAGTCGTACGGCCGGGTCATCGCCGTGGACGCGCTCGCGCTCGAGGTCGCCGCCGGGACCGTGCTGGGCTTCCTGGGCCCGAACGGCGCCGGCAAGACCACGGCGATCCGGATGCTGACCACGATCCTGCCCGCCGACGGCGGCTCCTTCGCGGTGACCGGGATCCCGCACACCAGGCCGGACGAGATCCGCCGCCGGGTCGGCGTCCTGCCGGAGAGCGCCGGGTACCCGGCCGGGCAGACCGGCGCGGAATGGCTGCGGTACCACGCGGAGCTGTTCGGCCGGAGTCGCGCCGACGCGCAAGCCCTGGTGGCCGGGCTGCTCGCCGAGGTCGGTTTGGCCGACCGGGCCCGGACGCTCGTGTCCGGGTACAGCCGCGGGATGAAGCAACGGCTCGGTATCGCCCGGGCGCTGGTGAACGACCCCGACGTGGTGTTCCTGGACGAGCCCACCCTGGGCCTGGATCCGATGGGCCAGGCACAGGTGCTCGACCTGATCGGCCGGATCGCCCGCGAGCGCGGCGCGACCGTGGTGCTGAGTACCCACGTCCTGGCCGACGTCGAGCAGATCTGCGACCGGGTGGTGATCCTGAACCGCGGCAGAGTGGTTGCCGAAGGCACCGTTGCGGAGGTGGTCCGGCAGGCGGCCGCGCCGCGGCAAGGCCGGCTCCAGGTCCCCCCGGAGCTGACCGGCCGGGCGCTGACGGCGCTGGCCGGCACGCAGGTGCGCGCGGTGTCCACCGGCGGCGGCCGGTTGGGCGAGCTCGAACTCAGCATGCCGCCTGGGCTCGGGCCGGAGGCCGCCGCCACCCAAGCCCTGACCGGCCTGCTGGCGGCCGGCGTGCCCGTGCTCGGATTCACCCTGGAGGGCGGCCGGCTCAGCGACGCCTTCCTCGCCTTCACCGAGGAGGCCTGATGACGATCCAGCCGACCGGCACCGATCCGGGCGGGACGACCCCGGCCGGTACCGGCGTGGAGCGTGCCTCCGATGTGCCGCGACGGGCCGGGCGCGGCTCGTGGCTGGTGGTCGCCTGGCGGGAGATCCGCGATCTCTGGCTCGGCGGCCGCGGCCTGGTGCTGTTGTTCGCCTACGCGATCACGCTCAGCGTGACCACCTACCTGACCGCGTCCAACCAGGCGCTGAACTTCCTCGAACAGCGCGAGGCCGTCAGCCTCACCCTCCAGGTCGCCGTGGCCCTCGGGACCCTGCTCACCCTGCTCGCGGCCTCCGACGCGTTCAGCGGCGAACGCGATCGCGGCACCCTGGAATCGTTGCTACTGGCACCCATCCCGCGCTGGGCCCTCACCGTCGGCAAGGGACTGGCCGCGCTGACGCTGTGGTTCGCCGCGTACGTGGTCGCGATCCCGTACGTGTGGTATCTCGGCAAAGGCGTCAAGGTGGTCGACACCTCGTTGCGCAGCGGCCTGCTGGTCGGGGCCTTGCTCGCCCTCGCGATGGTCGGCCTCGGCCTGCTGATCAGCATCTTCTCGAGCACGAACCGGGTCAGCCTGTCGGTGAGTGTGTTCATCCTGCTCGCCTTGTTCGCGCCGACCCAGATGCCAAGTTCCGCCCAGCGTGGTTGGTTCGGTGACCTGCTGCTGCGGGCCGATCCGTTCACGGCGGGGCTGCGCTACCTCGGGCGGACCATCGTGAACGCCAGGAGCTTCGCCCAGGAAGGCCATTGGCTGATCGGACCGGCCGTCGCCGCGGGCCTGGCAGTCGGGTTCGCGGTGGCCCTGTCCAGCCGACTCCGGCTCGGAGCGGGAGGCCGCGGATGAGGAAGTACCTGCTCCCACTGGTCGCTCTCGCCGCCATCGCGGCGCCTACCCCCTCAGCTGCCGTGGAGGCGCCGCCGGGCGCGGCTCAGCAGGTGATCGTCGAACTCGACCGGACCGAGGCCGCGATCGGACTCGGCCAGACGATCACCTTCACCTCGGCCGTGCGCAACACCGGCGAGCAGGAGCTCACCGGCGCGATCGCGCACCTGAACATCTTCGCCGTCGACCCAGGTGTCTACGTCGACCCGGAGGACTGGTCCAGCGAGCGTACGCAGTACCTGGACCCGCTCGGCGGTGGCGACACCGACAAGCTCGAGTGGGAGATGCAGGCGGTCAATTCCGGCCACTTCGTCGTCTACGTCGCGCTCGGTACCGGACAGGCCGCCGCGCCGGTCGTGTCGAGCAAGGCCTTGCGGCTGGACATCGCACCGGAACGCACCCTCGGGGCCGGCGGAGTGCTGCCGATCGCGGCCGGTGTGCCCGGCGTGATCGCGGTCCTGATGATGCTGGCGATGCTCCGCCGCCGGCAGCTGCGCCCGAAGAGCACCGAGCCCTCGCAGGACGCCGGCTCCTGAAGCTGAGGTCAGCCGACCGACGGCCGGGGACGGCGGTGCTCGGCCAGGATCCAGGCGGCGATGACGCCGCCTACCGCGCCGAACAGGTGGCCCTGCCAGGAGATGCCGTCCTGCGGCAGCAGTCCGCCGAGCAGGGCGCTGCCCCAGACCAGCACGACGACCAGGCCGATCAGGACCTGACCGATCCGGCGGTTGAAGATGCCGCGCGCGATCAGGTACGCGGCGTACCCGAAGACGAGACCGCTGGCGCCGATCGTCACCGTGTTCGGCGGCGAGATCAGCCAGGTCCCGAATCCACCGAGCACGGCGACCAGTGCGGTGACCGCGAGCAGCCGGGCCGCGCCGCCGATCGCGATCAGCGCGCCGAGGGTGACCAACGGCAGCGTGTTCGAGAGCAGATGGCCGAAGCCGAGGTGCAGGAACGGCGAGGTCACGATGCCGATCAGGCCGTCCGGCTCGCGCGCGACGATGCCGTACCGGTCGAGCTCGCCGTGCAGCAGGGTGTCGACGACCTCGCTCACCCACATCAGGCCCACCATCGCGATCAGCAGCTTGATCCCACCGCTGATCCGGGCAGCCTCGACCGCGTCGCTGGTACGGCGCGCCGGCGTCGGGTAGCTCATGCCTCCACCATGCCCGATTACCCCAAAACCCGCCCGGGTACGCCGCGCCGCGACCGCCGGGTGAGCAGGATGTGGACGGCCCGCTTTTCGGATCGTGGACCCCGACGAGCGCGACAGGGCCTGGATGTGTCACCATGTGCGACTTGCAGATCGCTGTGTGCGATCGGGGGTGGGCCGTCGGCCGGGCTGGGGAGATCCGGACGGGTGGAGTGCGCTGTTCCTGGTCGTTCGCCGGTGCCCGTCCGCCCCGACAGCTGGAGGAACTCGCGATGCCCGTCGCCGTCTACGTTCTCGGGCTGGCGATCTTCGCCCAGGGCACCTCCGAGCTGATGCTCGCCGGGCTGCTCCCCGAGCTCGCGGCGGACCTGGGCGTCTCGATTCCGGATGCGGGGCTGCTGATCTCGGCGTTCGCGGTCGGCATGCTCGTCGGCGCGCCGGTGCTGGCCGTGGTCACCCTGCGCCGCCCTCGACGGACCGCGCTGCTGGTGTTCCTGACCGTCTTCGCGCTCACCCACGTCGCCGCCGCCCTCACCCCGAACTACACGATCCTGCTCGCCACCAGGATCGTCGGCGCCTTCGTGTACGCCGGATTCTGGGCCGTCGCCGCCGTCACCGCGGTCGGTCTGGTCCCACCGACGAGCCGCGCGAAGGCGATGAGCGTCGTCGCCGGTGGCCTCACGGTCGCCACCATCGTCGGCCTGCCGGCCGGCACCGTGATCGGTCAGCACCTCGGTTGGCGGGCCGCGTTCTGGACCGTCGCGGTGCTGTCGGTCGTGGCGATGGCCGGCGTCATCAGTACGGTCCCGCCGGGCCGCCCCGATCCGGCGACGACGCCGCAGCTCGCCGCCGAGCTGCGCGCGATGAACAACCCGCGACTCTGGCTCGCCTACACCACGACCGCGCTCGTGACCGCGGCGATCCTGGTGATCTTCAGCTACCTCGCTCCCCTGCTCACCGGCGTGACCGGCCTCCCGGCCGGAGCGGTCCCCGCCGTCCTGGCCCTGTACGGCGTGGGTTCGCTGATCGGGATCACACTCGGCGGCCGGACCGCCGACGCGCAGCCGTTCCCCACGCTCGCGACCGGGATCACCGGGATCACCGTCCTGTCAGTGGTACTGGCCATGGCCGCCGGACTGCCGGTGGTGGCGATCGTCGCGGTGTTCCTGCTCGGTGGCTTCGGGTTCGCGACGAACCCGGCCCTCAACGCCAGCGTGTTCAGCCTGGCCGGGCGGGCGCCGACCCTGGCGACCGCGGTGAACTTCTCCGCGTTCAACGTCGGCATCACCGTCGGACCGTGGCTCGGCGGCGTCGCGATCGACGCCGGTGTCGGCTACCCCGCCCTCGGCTGGCTCGCGGCCACCCTCGGAGTACTTGCCCTGGGCACCGTTCTGATGACCGCCCGGCGGGTCCGGCGGGACCAGGCCCCGGGATCCTTCCGAGGACCCCGGGGCCTGTCCGTCGACTAGTTGACCGGGCCGCCCGAGTCGATGTGCGTCGGGTCGAAGTCGGAGCGGCGCTTGAACACGTACTTGTTCAGCAGCCAGGTCAGCGCCCACAGCCCGATCCCGACCAGCATCAGCCAGCCGGCGATCTTGTAGTCCGCGCCGGCCCGGCCCGACAACGGGCTGGCCAGGTAGACACACAGCACGACGCCGAGGATCGGCAGCACGGTCGGAGCGTGGAAGTGCTTGTGCTCGACCTTGTCCCGGCGCAGCACGAGCACGGCCACGTTGACGATCGCGAACACGCAGAGCAACAGCAGCGCCGTCGTCCCACCGAGCGCGGTGAGGTCGGCGTATCCGATCAGGAAGAACGCGAGCACCGTGGTGAACAGGATCGCGACCCACGGCGTCCGCCGGCTCGGCAGCACCCGGCCGAGCGGTCCGGGCAGAACCCGCTCGTGCGACATGCCGTACAGCAGGCGGCTGGCCATCAGCATGTTGATCAGCGCCGAGTTGGCCACCGCGAACATCGTGATCCAGGCGAAGATCTCCAGCGGGAAGCCGGGCGCGCCGGCCGAGACCACCTTGAGCAGTGGCGTGGAGCCCTGGTTCAGCTCTTCGGGCGAGACCAGGGTGACCGCCGAGATCGCCACCAGGATGTAGATGACACCGGTGACCGACAGGCCGATCAGCATGATCTTCGGGAAGATCTTGACCGGGTCCTTCGTCTCCTCGGCCATGTTCACCGAGTCCTCGAAGCCGACCATCGCGAAAAACGCCAGCGCGGTCGCCGCGGTCACCGCGCCGAACGGGCTCTCCCCCTCGGGCACGTTGAAGTCGGTCAGCCGCGAGGTGTCGCCGTCCCCACCGGCCAGCGCCCAGGCCCCGATCCCGATCACGATCAGCAACCCGGACAGCTCGACACAGGTCAGCACGACGTTGGCCTTGACGCTCTCGCCGACGCCCCGGAGGTTGACCAGGGCAATCAACGTCATGAACGCCAGCGCGGTGATCATCAACAGCGAGCCACGCTCGGGATCGATGTCGACCGCCGAGAAGAAGTTCGCGGCGAACGCCTTGGACGCACTCGACGCCGAGGTCAGACCCGAACACATCACCGCGAAGGTGAGCAGGAAGGTGAGGAAATGGATGCCGAACGCCTTGTGCGTGTACACGGCGGCGCCACCGGCCCGCGGGTACTTCGTCACCAGCTCGAGGTAGCTGGTCGCCGTCAGCATCGCGACGATGAACGCGCACAGGAAGGGCAACCAGACCGCGCCGCCCACCTCGCCCGCGACCTTGCCGGTCAGCGCGTACACGCCGGTACCGAGGATGTCGCCGACCACGAACAGCAACAGCAGCCCTGGTCCCATCACGCGTTTCAGCTCGGGACGGCTGTGATCGGTCGAAGCCGTGGCCGCGTTCGTGCTCTCGCTCATCGTGCCTCCTGCCGCGAATCGGGACGGAATCCCGGGTGACGCACCTTGGCCCAACATCCTTCCATCCGAGCGGATCGCTCGCGCCCCGGACACGCACGACGACGATCCGTGACTTTGTCAGGAAACCAAGCTTCGACAGGAACCCTGTGCAGGCAGGGAGAGCGGGAGCCGGGCGCGGGGTTGAGGCTTGACCGGGCGTCCCCTGTCCGGTCCCCCGCGCCCGGCCGTCAGTGGGTCGGCACCGCGTCCAGGACGGTCTGCTCCACCCGGCCGCCGGCCGCGTCGGTGGCGACCGCGCGCAGTGACAACGACTTGCCCGGGACCAACGCCCACGGCGGGATGATCGTCCGGTACCGCGACCCGATCGGCACCGTCAACGCACGGGTCCACTGCTTCCCGCCGTCGGTCGAGTACCAAAGCGACGCACCGGTGACCCGGGAAGCCGTCGACCCCTTCAGGTGACCGACCACCAGGTCGAGCGTCATCGGGCGCCACGCGGCCGCGCGACCGAGTCCGTCCACGTCGGCGTCGTACCCGATGTCGAGCAGCGCCGGCGGGACCCCGGTCGCCTTGGTCGGGTCCGGCGGCGTCGACGTGAAGTCCCAGGTGGTCTGCGCCCGGCCCGATCGCGGGAACAGCGCCGGGTCGAGGGTCCAGCTCTGTTCGAGCCGGAAGCGGCCTGGGCCGTTGGGGATCTGGAAGTAGCTCGACCCGCCGTTCACCTCGCTCACCAGCGCGCCGTCGCGGTACAGGGCCAGCCGGCGTTCGGAGTACGCCGTCGCGGGTGGCTTGCTGCTGTGCAAGGTGTCACCGAGTCCGGCGTCGACGAACAGGTAGCTCTTCGTGTGCGAGGCGGCGGCCACCGTCGGCCGCAGGGTGAGCCCGAAGTCCCGCTCGATCCGGGCCCCGGCCGCGAACGGCAGGTTCTCCCGGTCGCACAGCTTCGTCCCGGTGGCCGTCGTCGCTGTCATGCACTGGTTCCACCGCGAACCCGGTTCGGCGGTCAGCAGCTCGACCTCACGGGTCGGCGTGGTCACCGTCCGCCGGTTGACCCAGCCGATGTTGCCCTTGACCGTCGACCAGGCGCGCTCGACGGTCTGCGGACCAGTACCGCTGACACTGCCGAAGGTACTGTCCACCCGGGCCATCCGGGTCAGGTCGCGCCGGCTCACCGCGGGCGCCAGCGGAGAGGAAAACCGGTCCCTCGCAAACAGCAACTCGTACGCCGCGGCATCGCCGGACTTCACCGTGCCGACCGGTTCGAGCCGCCAGCGGTTCGACGCCTCGAACGAGCCGGCCCCGGTCAGCGCGGTCGTGGGTTGTACGAACACCTTGCCGGCGGCGATCTCCTCCGGCGTGAAGAAGTAGAAGTCGATCAAACCACGGCTCGTACTGTGCCGCGAGATACCGATCGCCGAGTGCACGAGCCGCGTCGGCTGACCCGCGACCGACGGCGCCCGCACCTGCTGGGCCTTGCGCGCGTCCGCCACGAACGTCGTGTCCTGGCCGAACGGGATCTCCGCGGTCCCGGCGAGCGCGAACGTCCCGGCCGCCGGGTCGGTCACCGCCGAGAGGACGGACAGCCGTCCGGGATCCAGCCGCACCTTCGCGGTCCCGTTCGCGTCCAGGGTGAGGTTCGACGATCCCCCGGTCACGTAGTTGAACACGGTCGCCTTGCCCCCGGCGTACGGCGCCCCGCTGCGGTCGAGCACCTTGACGGTCAGGTCGTAGCGCTCCGGTTCGTCGTACGCGCCGAAGGCCAGCCGGACCTGGTCGCCGAACGAGATCCCGCCCTGCCAGAACCCGTCCGGCAGCAACGCGGGATCGACGGTGATCGTGGTGGACGCCGTACCGCCCGCGGGCACGGTCAGCTCGGCCGGTGACGCGACCACCGCGTCGGCAGGCGCTTCGACCTTCGCCGAGTTCTGTTCGGCATCCGTCACGGGCAGCGTCACGGGCGTACTACCGGTGTTGGTCAAGGTGACCACGCGGCTGCGCTTCCCCTTCTCCGGGTAACGCAGGTACTCCAGGTCGAACGAGGAGATGTCCGAGGTCACCGTCGCGGCCGATGCCCGGGCGAGGTCGAGCCGCCCACCGCCGGAGGTCCAGCCGTCGTAGATCGTGGAGATGTCGGCGCCGTTGACGACGTCCGACTTCAGCTGTTGCCAGGTGTGCGCCGGGTTCCGCTGCAGCATCAACGCGGCCGCGCCGGTCACCAGCGGCGTCGCCTGCGAAGTACCCGACATCGTGACGTACAGGTTCGAGCCGTCGCGCGCACCGGCCTTGGCGCCCGGGATGTTCACGCCGGGCGCGGACAGGTCGGGCTTCAACCGGTACGTCCCGCGGGTCGGGCCCTCGCTGGAGAACAAGGCCTGCTTGTCGGCCCCGTCGACGGCGCCGACCGTGAGCGCCGACGCGGCGACCCCCGGACTGCCGATCGTGTACGGGTTCGAGCCGAGGTTGCCCCGGTTCCCCGCGGCCGCGACGAACAACGTGCCGTACTGCGCGGTCAGCCGCTCGAGCGCGTTCGACACCAGGTCGTCGCCGTCGGCGGGTGCGGAGCTCAGGCTCAGGTTGACCAGGTCGGCGCCCTGCTCGGCGGCCCACTCCATCCCCGCGATCACCCACGACTCCTGGCCGAACCCGTCGGCCGCGAGCACCTTGCCGGACAGCAGTTCGGCGGCCGGGGCGATCCCCTGCCGCGCGCCGTCCGACCCGGCGCCGTTGCCGACGATCAGCGACGACACGTGCGTACCGTGGCCGTTGTCGTCCTCGGCGCTCCCGGTACCGGTGAAGTCGACCGCCTCGGCGACCTTGCCGGCGAGCGCCGGGTGACCCGAGTCCGCGCCGGTGTCGAGCACGGCCACCTTCACGCCGCGACCGTCCAGGCCCTGCGCCCAGGCGGCCGGCGCCTTGACCTGGTTCAGGTACGGGTCGGGTGCCGCCGCGGTCACGCTGCGCAAACCAGTCGCGCCGAGCCGCTTGTCGAGCCAGACTTTCCCGGTGGTCGTCCGACGCGAGGTCAGCTGGTTCGTGAGGCTCGCGTCCTTGCCGATCGTGCCGGCGCTCGCTCCGACGCTCCGCAGCACCTTGGCCGCCCGCAAGCCGGCCGGGACGCCCTGCGTGATGACGGGCAGGTCCGAGCGGTGCGCGTCGTCGTACTCCATCTCGACCAGCCCGGTCACGTCGAACAGCGCCGGGTCGAGCACGTCCGGGACCAGGTTCGCCACCGTCGACGGGATCACCGTGACCCGGCCCTCGTCGCGGCGGACCGAGAACGACGTCCCCGGGGTCCGCGGGTCGATGGTGACGGCCGGTTCGCCGCTGCTGTCCGGTCCACCGAGGACGACGCGGTCACCGGTCAGCAGGGTGACCGTGCTCTCGGCGACAACCGCTGATCCGGCAGGTGAGCCAGGGCTCGGTACGGAGGCCGTGGCGGAGGCGCCGCCGAGCGGAATCAGCAGCGCGACGGACGACAACAGGGCGGCAGGGCGGAACAGGCGCGGGGACACCGTCCTGTGGTATCGAATCCAGCGGGGTCCACGCCACGAGATAGCGTGTCGTATGCCGGACTTGTCCAGAATTGGCCAGGAGGGGTCGTGCTCGAATCCGTCGGAGTGACACCTGCCGACGAGGCTGCCTACCGCGCCCTGCTCGCGATGCCGGGCGCCTGCCTGACCGACCTGGCCCACCGCCTCGACCGCGATCCCGCCGAGTTGCGCGAGACGGTCCAGCGGCTCGAGGACCTCGGCCTGCTGACCAGTACGTCGGACGCCCCGCCGCGGTTGCTGCCGACCCGGCCCGACGTGGCCGTGGACGCGCTGGTCGCGGTCCGCCGGGCCGAGCTGGACCGGGTCCGGGCCGAGGCGCGGGTCCTGTTGACCGAACTGCGGGCCCAGGAGCAGCACCGCCCGGAGAACCTGGTCGAGGTGATCGTCGGCCAGGAGGCGATCGCGGCCCGGTTCGCCCAGCTGCTGAACGGGACCACCAGCCAGCTCCTCGTCCTCGACCGGCCACCGTACGCCGCCGAGGTGGAGCAGTCCGACAGTACGGTCCGCGGGCTGCTCCGCGAAGGCGTCGCGGTCCGGGGCATCTACTCCCCCGACTCCCTGGACGTCCCAGGCGGCGTCGACGAGGCGTACTCCGCGGCCGACGCGGGCGAGACCTCACGGGTCCACCCGCAGGTCCCGATGAAGCTGGCCGTGTTCGACCGGACCGCTGCGCTGCTGCCGTTGTCGGTGGACCAGCTGGTCGACAGCGCGCTCGTGGTCCATCCGTGCGCGCTGCTGGACGCGCTGATCGAGATGTTCACGCTGCTGTGGGACCAGGCGGTACCGATGGTGCCGTCGGGACTGGACCCGCTCGACTCCCGGCTGATGACACTGCTCGCGGCCGGGTTCAAGGACGACGCGATCGCCCGTCAGCTCGCCCTCAGCAGCCGCACGGTCGGCCGCCGGGTCGCCGAGCTGATGGAGACACTCGGCGCCCGGACCAGGTTCCAGGCCGGCATCCACGCACAACGCCGGCGGCTGCTCGAGGACGGCTGAGCGGATTCAGCAGGTGCCGAGCATCTGCTGCAACGCGGTCTTCTCCGCCGACTGCAGGGACAGGCCGTAGGTGTGCTTCACCCAGATCCACTCGCGCGCGTAGATGCAGTGCACCGAGGTGTTGGTCGGCTTCCACGACGCCGGGTCCTTGTCGCTCTTCGACCGGTTGCTCGACGCCGACACCGCGATCAGCTGGGCGATGCTCAGGTCGTTGGCGAACTGCTGCCGCTTCGCCGTCGACCAGCTGTTCGCGCCCGACTTCCACGCCTCGGCGAGCGGGACGATGTGGTCGATGTCGATCGAGGAGTCGTCGTCGACGTAGGTGGCGTCGTACACGCTGTACCAGCGGCCGGCCGTCGGCTCGCAGTCGCCGTCGACGGTCACGCCGGTGCCGTCCCGCTTGAGGACCTCGTCGCGGGTATCACAGGAACCGGACTGGGTGATCCAGTGCGGGAACAGGTCGCGGCTGTAGCCGGACGTGGAGCCTTCGGCCTTCACGGTCAGGCCGGCCAGCTGCCTCTCGGCCGTACCGGCGGGCGGCGGGTCCGGCGGGTACGCGAGCGCGGTACCGGTACCGACCAGCCAGGCGGTCGCCACGGCCACGGTGAACTTCACGGAACGTCGCATCGGTCAGGCCTCCGAGGGTAGGGCGGATCCCCCCTGAACGAGCACTCCTAACCCTCCCCCACCAGCGGTGGCAAGAAAACCACCTGTTGATGAAGGCTCTGTGACAATCCCTGCCACGACGACCGTCAGGTCGTCGCCGTCCTCGTCCCGCTCGGCGCCTGCCCGTCCGGCTCGAAGCCGGCCAGCAACTCCTCGAGCGCACGCTGATCCGGCCCGACGAAAGGATCCGCCCCAGGTGCGGTCTCCAACAGGTCGAGGAACTCGGCGTTGTGGCCGGCGGCGGGCGGCAGGTGGCTGCTGAGGATGACGGCCGGGTCCATCTCCCGCAGTGGCTGGACGGTGCGCCGGAAGGCGGCCGGGTCGGCGGTGTGGACCCACGGACTGTCGATGGTGGCCCAGAGCAGCTGGCCGGCCCGGCGGGCGTCGGCCGGTGCGTCGCCGACGTCGCCGCCGACCGCGAGCTCGGCGCTCGGCATCGGCGCGCCGAAACAGTCGGAGCTGAAGCACACCCTGGAGCGGTCGTCGTAGAAGCCCACCGTCGCCGGGCTGTCGAACAGCGGTGGCCGGAAGGCGGTCAGCGTCCGGTCCCCGACCGAGAGCGACTGACCGGGGTTGAGCAGGTAGACCCGGTCCATCGGCAACGGCTGCTCGGTCGACATGATGCCGACGCCGATGAACGTGGTGATCACCCGGGCCCGCGGCGCCGCCTCGAGCAATTCGACCAGCGAGCCGGTGTGGTCGCGGTCCGGGTGGGTCAGCCAGATCCACCGCACGTCCTGCGGATCGACGACCGAACCGAGCGCGTCCATGAAGCCGCGGCCGGGCAGGCTCAGGCCGGTGTCGACGACCACCGGCTCGGCCGCCCGCAGGACGAAGGCGTTCACGGGCAGGAACCCGATCCCCGGAACTTCCAGCTGGTCGCTCAGCACGCTGATGTCAGCGTCGACACGGATCGTTTGCATGACGAAATCCCCCCTGTGAGCCCGCCGTCACCCACGGCGCACTCGATCGGCACCCCTTGGTTCGCACGGTCCGCCGCCAGGAGGAGGGTGTCAAGACTGGTCGCGGCCTCAGTCGTGCTCGACCACCGTGAGGGTCCAGCCGGCGCCGGTCCGGTCCAGCTCCGCGTTCCACCGCTCGGCGACCAGTTTGTGCAGCGCCCTCGCGGTGCCCGGGTCCTTGCCCGACTCGAGCAGGTGCCGGGCGACCAGGCCGCGGGTGTGCTTGGCGTTGTGCGAGACCACCGAGCGCACTCCACCACGCTCCCGCACGACCGATACGGCCACCCACTTCGCTGCCTGGTCCCCGGTCGGCCGCCACGCGGCGGCGTACGTGGACGAACGGCAGTCGACGATCACGCCCTGCCCGGCCACCTCGTCCAGCGTGGCCTGCAACGGGTCCCGCCAGTACGACGCCAGCGGGCCGAGTCCGGGCAACGTCGTCCCCATCGACAACCGGTACGGCGGAACGCGGTCCGCCATCCGCAGTGCGCCCCACGCCGCCGAGACGACGAGGAGCCGCGAGTTCGCCCGGCGCTTCGTTCCCGGCGACAACGAGGCGTACCCGAGCGCGTCGTACAGCACGCCGGAGTACAGCTCGGACACCGGGACCGCCGGCTCCGTCCGCCACCTCGTGTTGCGCTCCACCTCGTCCCGCAACGACGGGCCGACACCGAGAACGTCGTACGCATCGGTCGAGGCGGACACCTTGGCGAGCGCGTCGAGGACCGTCTCCCGCGCGATCGCGAGCTCGGGGAACGACAGCGCGCCGTGATCGACCACCTTGCCGCGGGAGCGTCCCGTCTTGCCCTCCGACGGCGGCAGCAGGATCACCGTCACGTCAGGTCGTCCAGGGTGGCGAGGTCCTCCGCCGTCGGATCCCACGACCCGGCCGCGACGTTCTGCGCGATCTGCTCCGGCGTGGTCGCCCCGGCGATCACCGAGCCGACCGCGGGCTGCGCGGCCAGACCACCGATCGCGACGTCCAGCAGGGTCAGGTCCCGCTCGGCCGCGAACGTCTCCAGCGCCTCGAGCTTGTCGAAGTCCGCCCGGGCCAGCCGCTCCGGCTGCTTGGCCAGCCGGCTGCCGTCCGGCGCGTCCTCGCCGCGGCGGTACTTGCCGGTGAGCAGGCCGGACTCCAGCGGGAAGTACGGCAGGATCCCGATCCCCAGGTGCTCACAGGCCGGCACCAGCTCGTCCTCGATCGCCCGGTCCAGCAGGGAGTACTTGTTCTGCGCGCTGACGAAGTGCTCCAGCCCGGCGGTCCGCGCGGCCCAGTCCGCGTCCACCACCTGCCAGCCGGCGAACTGCGAGCTGCCGAGGTACCTGACCTTGCCCTCGGCAACCAGTTCGGACAGCGCGGCCAGGGTCTCCTCGATCGGCGTCATCAGGTCCGGCATGTGCAACTGGTAGAGGTCGATCCAGTCGGTCCCGAGCCGGGCCAGGCTCGACTCCACCGCCTTGCGGATGTACCGCCGGGAGCCGCGCACGCCCCAGTCCGGACCGTTCACGCCTTTCATGTCGCCGCCGAACTTGGTCGCGATCACCACCTCGTCGCGCCGCTTGCCCAGTGCCTTGCCGAGGATCCGCTCGCTGCCGCCGCGCTCGCCGTACACGTCGGCGGTGTCGAACAGGGTGATCCCGGCGTCCACCGCCGCGGCCACGACCGCGTCCGCCTGCTCGGCGCCGATCCGGCCGCCGAAGTTGTTGCAGCCCAGCCCGACCACACTCACCGTGAGGCCGGAGTCGCCCAGTTGGCGGTACTCCATCTCGGTCATGGCCAAACCCTATCGATGCCGCTGGGGTGGTCGGCATAGAGTGCGCCCCATGCCGAGTCTCACCGTCGACGGCGCCCGTACCCGGGCCGCCGCCCTCTCCGTCCAGTCCTACGACGTCGACCTCGATCTCACCCGGGGCGAGCGCACGTTCGGATCCACCACGCGGATCGCGTTCACCGCCTCCACCGGCAGTACCTGGCTGGACGTGAAACCCGACGAGCTGGTCTCGGTGACCCTCAACGGCGCACCCGTCGACGTGGCCGGGCTGAGCGACGGCCGGCTCGAGCTGACCGGCCTCGCGGCCACGAACGAGCTCGTGGTGGAAGCGTCGATGCTGTACTCCCACGACGGCGAGGGACTGCACCGCAGCGTCGACGCCGCCGACGGTCTCACCTACCTGTACGCGATGTCGTTCCTGGACGCCGCGCCGCGGATCTTCGCCTGCTTCGACCAGCCCGACCTCAAGGCGCCGTACCGGATGACGGTGACCGCGCCGCCGGAGTGGGTCGTGCTCGGCAACGGGGCCGCCACCCAGGTCGCGCCCGGCCGCTGGGAGCTGGCCGAGACCAAGCCGCTGTCCACGTATTTCGTCACGCTGGTCGCCGGTCCGTACCACCAGATCCTCGGCGAGCACGACGGGATCCCGCTCGGCCTGGTCGCGCGGCAGTCGCTGAAGGAGGCGCTGGACCGCGAGGCCGCCGACATCTTCGAGGTGACCGGCCAGGCGTTCGACGAGTTCCACCGGCTGTTCGGCTACCGGTACCCGTTCGGCGAGTACCACCAGGCCTTCGTCCCGGAGTTCAACGCGGGCGCGATGGAGAACCCGGGCTGCGTGACGTTCCGCGACTCGATGGTGTTCCGGTCCGCGGCCACCGACGGCGAACGGTCCAACCGGGCCCGCACGATCGTGCACGAGATGGCGCACCAGTGGTTCGGCGACACGGTCACGATGCAGTGGTGGAACGACCTGTGGCTGAACGAGTCGTTCGCGGAGTACATGGCCCACCGGGTCGCGACCGCGGCCACCAAGTACGCCGACAACTGGATCGACTTCGCCTTCCTGCGCAAGTGGTGGGGGCTGCAGGCCGACCAGCGGTCCTCGACCCACCCGATCGCGGCCGACGCGGTGAAGGACGCGCTCGCCTCGCTCGACGACTTCGACGGCATCTCGTACGCCAAGGGCGCCGCGGTGCTCAAGCAACTGGCCGCGTACCTCGGGGACGACGTGTTCCTGGCCGGCGTCCGCGCGCACATCACCTCGAACGAGTTCGGCAACGCCACCTTCGCCGACCTGGTCGCCAAGTGGACCGAGGCCGGCGCCGTCGGACTGGACGACTGGGCGCAGAACTGGCTCCGCACCCCGGGCGTCGACACGATCAGCGTCGTACGGACCGGTATCGGCATCGTCCTGCGGCGGACCGCGCCCACCCAGTACCCCGCGATCCGGCCGCACCAGCTCACCGTCGGCGGGTACGACGAGTCGGGCCGCGGCGTCACGGTGCCGGTGCTGCTCGACGCCGACGAGGTCAGCGTCGACCTGGACCCGGCGCTCGCGGTGATCATCCCGGACGCCGGTGACGACACCTGGGCCAAGATCCGGCTCGACGCCGACTCGCTGGCCCGGCTGCCCGAGGTGCTGCCGAAGATCGAGGACGGGGTCACCCGCGCCGTCGTCCTGAACAGCCTGCGCGACGCCGCCGCCGACGCCGAGCTCGACCCGAAGCTCGCGTTCGAGGTCGTGCTGGCCGCCCTGCCGACCGAGACCAGCGACATCGCGGTCTCGGCCATGGTCGGCTGGGTGCACACCCGGCTGCTCGGCATCTACCTGACCTACGAGCCGTACCGGACCCGGCTGGCCGAGGTGCTCACGGCGAAGCTCGGCACGACCGAGGCGGGCAGCAGCCTGCAGTTGATGGTGGCTCGCTCGGTGATCCAGACCACCGCCGACGCGGACCTGCTGCGCGGCTGGCTCGACGGCACCGGCGTACCGGCGGGTCTCACCGTCGACGCCGACCTGCGCTGGCAGATCACGCTGCACCTGGCCGAGCTCGGCGCGATCGGCGACGCCGAGATCGACGCGGAACTGGCCCGCGACACCTCGTCCGAGGGCGTCGTCCACGCGACCCGGTGCCGCGCCGCCGTCCCGACCGTCGAGGCCAAGGAACGCGCCTGGTCCCTGATCATGACCGACGCCGAGCTGTCGAACTACGAGCTGTACGCCGCGTGCGAGGGCTTCTGGTGGCCGGCCCAGACCGACCTGACCGCGCCGTACGTGGACCGCTTCTTCGCCGAGATCGCCGGCACCGAGAAGTTCCGTACCGGGTGGGTGGTGGCGCGCGCCGCGTTGCAGTCCTTCCCGGTGTACGCGATCGACGAGCGGGTCGCCGGCCTGGCCGCGCAGCTGGTCGCGGACGAGTCGGTCTCGGCCGGCATCCGCAGGTCGGTCGGCGACGCGGCCGACGACCTGCGCCGGGCCCTTGCCATCCGGGCCGCGTACCCGGTTCGCTGAGCCTTTCGGGTGACCGTTCCGGGGGCCCTTACGAGTGTCGCCGGGACGGTCACTTTCGGTTGTGACTACTGTGACTGGTGTGACCAGAAGGACCCTGCTGAGCAGGCAAGATGTGATTTCGTGACGTAACCTCCACAATGACCGCCCGGCACGGCGCGCCGGTCTTGGTCAGGCAGCAGGTCACGGGAGAGACTGTCGAGAACCGCACAGGAGAACAAAGGCAATGCGCGAGGCGAAACTCGTCGGTCTGAGCCAGGATGGCACCCAGCTCATCCTGGCGATGGCGGAGACGGGTGAGGAGTTCGCCGTCCCGGTCGACGACCGGTTGCGTGCGGCCCTGCGCGGCGACCGTGCCCGACTCGGCCAGCTGGAGATTCAAATGGAGAGCGCGCTGCGCCCACGAGACATCCAAGCTCGCATCCGCGCGGGCGAAAGTGTCGAAGCGGTGGCCGCGGTCGCCCAGATGCCGATGGAACGCGTGATGGCGTTCGCCGGCCCCGTCCTCGCCGAGCGCGACCACGTCGCCAGCCTCGCCCAGCGCGCCTCCGTCCGGCGCCGCGGTGGCGCCGACGCCCCGACCCGCAACCTCGGTGCCTGGGTCACCGAGCGGCTGCGGATCCGCGGCGTCGACCCGGCCGCCGCCGAGTGGGACGCCTGGCGTCGCGAGGACGGCCGCTGGGCCGTCCGCGTCTCCTACCCCGTCCCCGGCGAGGACGAGGAGAACAAGGAAGAGAAGGTCGCCATGTTCGCGTACGACGCCCCCGGGCGGTACGCGGTCCCCGACGACGACGAAGCCCGCTGGCTGGTCGGCGAACAGCCCCAGGTCATCGCCGCCCCGCAGCAGACCGAACGCCGCCTCACCGCCGTCGCCGACTTCGACCACAGCCTCGC
Organism: Kribbella amoyensis; assembly: GCF_007828865.1. Taxonomy (NCBI): domain Bacteria; kingdom Bacillati; phylum Actinomycetota; class Actinomycetes; order Propionibacteriales; family Kribbellaceae; genus Kribbella; species Kribbella amoyensis. The sequence continues at coordinate 5,656,159 of NZ_VIVK01000001.1, read as the reverse complement.
CCCCGACCACGGCGCCGACAGCTACGAGGCCGGCTTCGAGGACACGGTCAACCTCACCCGGGTCCGCCAAGCCGCCCGCGACGCCTCCCGCGAGTCCTTCGGCCGTGACGGGTCCGGACGTGACGGAGCCGGTCGTGAGTCCGGTGCTCGTGACGGGTATGGCCGGGAAGCCTTCGGACGTGAGGGTTCCGGGCCGAGCGGCCGGGATGCCAGCCGGGATGCCGGCCGTGACGCTGGTCGTGACGCTGGTCGTGAGAGCGGCGCCCGCGAGTTCCCCGGCCGGGACATCGCCGGACGTGAGGTCGGCGGCCGGGAGTTCGGCCGCGAGCAGGGTGGTCGTGACTTCGGCCGCGAGTCCGCCCGCGAAGGCTTCGGTCGCCGCGACGACCGCGGTCCCCGCCGAGTCCACCCGGTCCCGAGCCCCGACGACGAACCGACCCTCATCGACGTCCCGATCGAACCCCCGCCCGCCCTGCGCCCAGCAGTTCGCGCAGTAGAGCGCCCAGCCCAGCGCCCGCCGGAAGAGTCCGCCGCCAACCCGTTCGCCGACCGCCCCGACGACACCGAAGCGGCCACCTCCGACGACGCTCCGGATGAGATCAGCGCGCGCGGAACTGACTCGCCGGACCAGGCGACCGTTCCGGCCACCGACGCTCTGGATCACGCTGCAGCGCGCGCGACCGGCACGTCGGACCGCGTCAGCGCACGCCCATCCAGGGACAACACCCCCACGCGCCTCACCGAGATGCAGCGCGCCGCCCAAGCCCGCGCAGCCGAAGAAGCGCAAGCGGAGCAGCCAGCGCCGCAACTGTTCGAAGCTGACCGGGACACGCAGCCGGCCGAGGCGACTTCGGCACAGGGCCAAGCGCGCCCGACTGCTCAGAGCAACGGCAAGCCCGTCGACCCGCGCCACCCCGAACTCCACACCACCGGCCCCCGCCCAGCCGACCCTCGCCACCCCGAGCTCAACGGCGACGAAGAGGCCTCGGCGCCCACCCCCATCAACGGCCAGACCGCACGAGCAACCACAGCCGCCAGCGACACCGACGCCACCGGCACCGCACGCACCGACGCCGCACGCGCCGACACTGCACGCACCGACGCCGCACGGACTGGCACCGCACGCGCCGACACTGCACAGTCGGACACCGCGGACGCCGGGACACGGTCGGCCGGGTCGACCACCGCAGCTACGGGTACGGACTTCGCGAGCCCAGGCGACCCGGTAACCGCACGCCCGTCCGACCCACGCCGCGACCCCTCGCGCCCGGTCCCCCGCGATCCCCGCGCAGACAAGCGGCCCCAGCCCACCACGGGTACACCGGGCCAATCCGCCGACCCGACGCCCCGCCCCGCGGCTCCCGCAGCACGCAACAGCGACCAGCCCCAACCAGTCGGCGCCCGCCAAGCCACCGAGGCTCCCGCGCAGTCTGCGGCCGCAGCACCCGCAGCCGAAGCCGACCAGCCGCAGGCCGAACCCCCCAAGAAGAAGCCGGCCCGCCGCAACTCCAAGCGAGCCAGCGTCCCCAGCTGGGACGAGATCATGTTCGGCAAGAAGGCCGACTGACCCCCGACCAAGGGACAGCCAGCCAGCGGCCGAGCTGGGTCGCTGGCGGCTTGTTGGGCTGACTGTCGTGCTGCAACACGGCAGTGGTGAAACAACGCGTCAGTGGGTGCTGGATGCGCCACCCCGGCGCCACGGTCGCGCACCCAGGTCCGCGGCTATCACCGCCGTCTAGCTGACACATCATGGAATGGCGTCTCGGATGGTGGGATCTGTTTGGTGGGGTGGGGCGGGTCTGCCATGATCTTCCGCATGCGGTTCATGCTGTGTTGTTGCTGTTGTTGTCGCTGACGCGCGCCGTCACCGGCGTACGAGGCCTTGCCCATCCGGCCCGCCTGCCGACACCAGCACCCACAGAATTCCGGATTCTCCGCAATGAACCTGTCTGTCTTCGGCGACCTGCTCGCTTCCCGCGGCCTGCGGCTGCTGCCCGGCTCGCACGCCGTACCGGTCGAGCTGCTCGTACAGTTGCCTGACGCAACGATCGCCCGCTTCACCGCCCGCGGCACCACGCTGCGCCTGCGCCGGTACGCCGCGACCGCGCTCACGTCGATCGTGATCGCCCCCGAGTGCGGCTGCGGCGACCACCACCCGCACCTCGGCCCGAACCGCGTCACCCTGAGCGCGTACGCCAGCCCACTCACCGAAGACGTCATCGACGGCGAACTCCTCTTCGGCTGGACCGGCCACGAAGCCGGCCTGCTCCCCCTGGTCGACGCCGCGCCGCACTTCTTCACCCTGCTGAGCGCAACCACCGAAGCCCCCGCCACGCAGCACCCCGACCGCACCCTCGTCGGCGTCGCCTGAGCCACCACCCCAAGCGACGCGAACTCAAGAAGGCAACGGACGCGACGGCGTCGAGGTCGCCACATACGCGACGCCGTCGTACTCCTTCCGCAACCGCGTCGGCGCGAACTGCAGCTTGTACGCCCACCGCTGCACGTACGCCCCGAAGCTCCGGAACATCTGCGGCTCCTCCAACCACTGCCGCACCGCCTCGGGCACCTCGGGCGGGACCCGCAGATCCAGCAAGTGATCCCCCGGGTTCGCGGCCGCCAGCTGACCCTCCAGGGCGTTGTACCCACCCCGGTCGAGCTTGTTGCTCACCACCGGACCGCCCATCGAACCAGGCCACGGCCCCGGAAACATCCGCCGAGCCCTGAACGCACCCGACCCGCACAGCAACGCCAGCGCGTAGTACTCATCCCCGTGCCGCTCCCGCAAATGCTGACCAAGCGGCCGCAACTCCGGCGTCGAACGGCTCGCCGCCAAATGCCCGTTGTGCGCCCACACCGCCACCTTCGCCGACGGGTCCGCCAGCAACTCACTCACCGCATCCGCCATCAGCCGGTCCCGCACCGCGAACGTCGTCCGCGCCACATCCTTGTCCTGCTTCGGCGCGCAAACCACCGCCGCACACCGAGCCAACACAAGCCCATGCCGTACGACGTCCGCCGGCGCACCGTCACGCTTGAGGAAGCCCACCAACGCCTCAGCCTCCCGGACGAGCAGCGCCTGCGCATCGGGAGCAGCGCCAGGCCCGGCATCCACCTGCGCAGCCAGACCCGACTCGAACAGTTCCAGCCGATCCGGCGCCGAGTCCCGAAGATAGGTGCTCACAGCAACCACTGACGCGGAGCACTGCTGCGGATCGATCCCCGCGAACCCGACCTGCTCCGCCACCGGCCGCCCAGCGTTGTAGGAACGCATCCACTCGACCAGAGCGACGACCTCCTCGGTCCGCCAGGTCCAGAACCCGAGCTCGCTCACCACCGTGGCCGCATCGCCGATCCCGTGCCGGACGTACGCGTCGACCGCCGGCGCCGCCGATTCGCTCGCCTCCATCGCCACCACGGTGTACCCGAGCTCGGTGACGAGGAACTCGATCAGCCGGTGCTTCAACTGGAAGAACTCACTGGTCCCATGCGTGGACTCACCCAGCCCCAGTACCCGGACCCCGGCCAGCGCCGGCTTCCACACCTGCAGGTCGTCGGCCGCCGCTCCCGCGGCCAGACTCTTCAGCGGCCACGCCGTCCGCGCCAGCCACTCCCGGACCTCTGCCGCACCGACGCTCGCCACGCCCGCAGCCTAGGCGAGCGCGCGTTCACGCCCGAATCAAGCCTGCCCATACCCGCTCTTGTATTAGTAACACGCTTGGTTTAACTTAACCGCAGACCCGTTGGAGGCGTGGCCGCTCAGGGCCGGCCGCACCCCGAGCGGTCCCTCTTCGCTTGCTCCCGGCCCGCCACCTGGAGGTTCAGCCATGCCCGCCCGACGTCTGCTCGCGGGGATCCTCGCCGCGCTGCTGCTGACCGGAATCCTCAACTCCCCCACCGCGATCGCGGCCACGATGTACCCGAGCGGCGTCGGCGCCGATCTCGGCCCGACTCCGACGACCCTCGGCGTCCAACCAGCCGCGGGCCCCGATCCCGCCGGCCTCCGCACCGGCACCGAGCAGGGCCGCACGTACTGGCGCACGAACCAGGCGGCCGGTACCGAGTACATCTCCTTCGACGTCGACCGTGACTACGTCGACGAGCTCAGCACCGACGACGTCCTGGTCAGCGTCACGTACCTCGACAGCGGCACCGGGACCCTTCAACTGCTGTACGACGCGGCCGCGGATCCGCAGGCGTCCGCCGACGACGTCCCGCTCACCGGGTCCGGCCGGTGGCGTACCGGGACGTTCTCGCTCGACGGCATCGAGTTCGCCGACCGGCTCGGCGGTGCGGACCTGCGGTTGTCGGGCACCGAGGACATCACGATCGCCGGGCTGCGGATCAGTACCGCCGGCGCCTCGGTCCAGTTCGGCGCGAACCCGGTCCAGGCCGGGATCACCGTCCGCGCGGGCGACCGGCCGGAGAACCTCGTCACCGGCGTCCAGGACGGGCGGCCGTACTGGCAGACGGACCGGACCGCGCCGGCGCCCGGGACGAACTTCTTCTACGCGAACGTGTCCGACACCTACCTGTACGACAACCGTGGCCTGGTCCTGGTGAGCGTCGACTACTTCGACGCGGGCAACGGGCAGTTCGGCCTGCACTACGACTCCCCCGGCGAGACCATCCCGGAGCGGTTCAAGAACTCCGAGCTGGTCAGCTACGGCGACAGCCGGACCTGGAAGACGCACACCTTCGCGTTGCCCGACGCGGTGATGACGAACCGGTCGAACGGCTCCGACTTCCGCATCCACATCGGCAACGGTGCGGTCGATCTGAAGGTCGCGGCGGTTCGTGTCGCCAAGGTGGCCGGCACCCTCGACGTCACCGAGGGCCTGGTCGAGCTGATCGACGAGGCCACCCGCGCCCAGAAGTCCGCCCGGGAAGGAACTCGCGACGGGCAGTACCCGACCGGCAGCCGCGCGGTCCTGCTCACCGCGATCGACGAGGCCCGCGCGGTCGCCACCACGCCGGGTGTCACCGACGTCCAGGTCACGGCGGCGCTCGGCAACCTCCAAGCGAAGCTCGACGCCTTCAACGCCTCGATCGTCGACACCAACTTCGCACCGACCGGTACCGCGACCGCCGCGGACGGCAGCGGGGCCACCAACGTCAACGACAGCAACCACACCACAGCCTGGTCCAGCGAGTCCGCGAACACCTGGCTCCAGGTCGACCTCGGCCGGCAGCGGCCGGTGAACGACGTCCGCGTCGAGTGGGCGCAGTCCTCCTCACCGGACTACACCGTCCAGCTCTCGAACGACGGCCGCAACTTCACCACCGTCGGCCGGACCGGGTCACCCGGCGCGAACCAGTTCAGCAAGACCCGCTTCGCCACCACCAAGACCCGGTACGTCCGCGTGGTGATGACCGGTGCCCAGGGCTACAGCGTCAAGGAGCTGCAGCTGCGCGAGTCGCCCGTCGTCGTCCCGCAGCCGAAGCTGGTACCGACCGTCAACCCGACTGAGGACGGCGTCGTCGCCGACTTCGACGCCACCCGGTACGGCGCCGACCGTACTGGCCGCACCGATTCGACGAAGGCGATCCAGAACGCGATCTACGCCTGCCAGGATGCGGGCGGCGGTACGGTCTGGCTGCCGGCCGGGCGGTACCTGGTGAAGGACACCGTCGAGGTGCACGCATTCTGCACGCTGCGTGGTGATCGGCGTGACCCGGACGCGGCCGGCCCGGGTGACTACGGCACGGTCGTGATCGCGGATCTGGCGTCCGGTGACGACGGGCCCAGCCTGTTCCGGATCGGCGGTTCGGCCGGCGTGATCGGCGTGACCACCTGGTACCCGCGGCAGAGTGCGACCAGCCCGGTCCCGTACAACTACACGTTCGAGATCCCCGGTGGCGCCTGGATCGGGAACGAGAACTACATGATGGCGACCGTCCAGGACGTCACCCTGCTCAACTCGTACCGCGGGATCGGGATCAGCACGATGCCGAACGACCGCGGCAACGCCCCCAGCTCGGGCCAGGTGCACGAGTCCAGTACGCTCCGCAACATCCGCGGCACCGCCCTGTCCGAGGGCGCCCGGGCGTACAACGGCGCGGACGTCGGCACCTGGGAGAACGTTGCCTTCAACAACTCGTACTGGGCGCAGGCGCCGGCGAAGTACCAGCCGCCGGCCCGGTCCGCGCTGGACACCTGGACCCGGGCCCACGGGACCGGCCTGGTCCTCGGCGACCTCGAGTGGGACCAGTTCCACCGGATCTCGCTGGCCGACTACAAGGTGGGCATCCACGTCGTCGCGGGTCAGCGGGCCCAGTTCACCGGCAGCTTCCTCGAACCCGATATCCGGCGGACCGGGACCGGCGTCCTGGTCGACGTGATCGACGACCGCTGGGGCATGACGCTGGCCGGTGGTCACGTCCAGGGCAGCGAGTACGCCGTGCGCAACAACGCTCGCGGGTACGTCAAGATCACTGGCACGCAGACGATGGGAGCAGTCACCGGGATCGTGCACCGGATGTCCGGCACCGCGCCGACGTACACCCAGCGCTCACTCCCGGCACCGGCCCGCAAGAGCCTCACCCTTGTGGACGCACCACACGGCGTCGGGTACCTGCCCACCGCCGACGCCACCGCAGCGATCCAGCGGGCCCTGGACAAGGCCGGCCGTGACGGCGGCGGCATCGTCTACCTCCCCGCCGGCTGGTACCGGATCGCCCGCCACCTCAGCGTCCCCGCCAAGGTGGAACTGCGCGGCGCCTCCGCCGTTCCGAACCGCGACCAGGGCGGCGCCAGCGGAGGCACCGTGCTGCACGCCTTCGAGGGCCGCGGCACCAACGCACCCGACACGGCGACCGCACTCGTCACGCTCAACGGTGCCAACTCCGGCATCCGCGGGCTGCGCGTCTTCTACCCCGAGCAGAACCCGGGCAAGGCCGAAGGCGTGGTCCCCTACCCGTACGCGATCCGCGGCAACGGCGCCCGGACGTACGTAGTCAACGCCGGCTTCCCGAACGCTTGGAACGGCATCGACCTCACCACGTATCGCAACGACGGCTTCGTCGTCCGCAAGGTGGCCGGCGCCTTCTTCGACCACGCGATCTCGGTCGGCCGCGGTACCGGGGGCCGGATCGAGGGCGTGCTGTCCAACGGCAACGCGGTGACCCGGATCGGGTACCAGCAGCCGTACTGGATGAACGAGGGCAGCATCTTCGAGCTCGTCATCGACAAGTACATGCGCAAGATCGCCAAGATCGTCACCGTCTACGGCGCGACCGGGCTCACCTTGTTCAACGTGTTCGCGTACGGCTTCCACGACGGGCTGGTCGTGCACGACGGCGAGGTCGACGCGTTCAACCTGGGCACCGACAACCTCGGCACCGACGGGTACACGGTGCGGGTGACCACGGGCGACGTCGAGGCCACCAACCTGGCCCGGTACAACGGCGCGACCAGTACCGGTCCGGTGACACTGCGCAACGTGATGGTGATCAACGTGGTCCAGCGCCGGATCGCGGCCGAGGCGGACGGCGACGGGACCGTGCGGCTGGACGGCAACGAGTCCGAACCGGGGACCTACGAGGTCGGCACGCAGGTCACCGCGACGGCGACGCCAGGATCGGATAGCGTTTTCCGGAACTGGACCATCGACGGGCAGGTCGTGTCGGCCGATCCGGGGTACACGTTCACAGTGACCACGGATCAGGTGCTCACGGCGCATTTCACTGCCCGAGAGGAGCGCAATGGCTGACCCAACCCATCAGGTCGCGATCGTCGGGTGCGGCATCATCGGCCGCACCCACGCCGACACCCTCGCGGCCCGCCCCGGGGCGACCGTGACCGCGCTGGTCGACGGCGACCGCGCGGCCCGGGCGGCGCTGGCGCTCCGGCTGAAGGAGGCCGGGCAGCCGGAGCCGAAGGTGTTCGACGACCTCACCTCGGCGCTCGGCGCGGCCGACGTGTCGCTGGTCGCGATCTGCACCCCGAGCGGCACCCACGCCGTCCTCGCGGAGCAGGCGCTGAACGAGGGCAAGCACGTCGTGATCGAGAAGCCGCTCGACGTCGACCTGCCCCGGGCCCGCCGTCTCGGCGCGGCGGTCACCCGGGCCGGGAAGTACGGCGCCGTCGCGTCGGTGATCAGCCAGCGCCGGTTCGACCCGAGCGCGCTGCGGGTCGCGGAGGCGATCCGGGCCGGCCGGTTCGGGCAGATCACCTCGGCCGTCGCGACGCTCGCCTGGTGGCGCAGCGACGAGTACTACGCGTCCGCGGGCTGGCGTGGCACCTGGGCCCAGGACGGTGGCGGCGCCCTGATGAACCAGGGCGTGCACACCGTGGACCTGCTGCTGTGGTTCCTGGGGCGCCCGGCCACGATCCAGGCCCAGGCGTTGCGGGCGGCGCACCACGAGATCGAGGTCGAGGACACCGTGGTCGCCACGCTCGCGTTCGAGAGCGGCGCGGTCGCCACCCTGCACGCGACGACCGCGGCGTACCCGGGCGGCCGGACCCGGATCTCGGTGCACGGGACGCAGGGCGGTGCGGAGCTGGAGAACCAGCAGCTCCGCCGGTTCAACGCCGACGGCAACGCCGACGACCTGCCCGTCGAGCCCTCGACGACGGGCGGCCACGACGCGCAGTACGCCGACATCTTCGATGTCATCAGCAACGACAAGCAGCCGGCCGTGACGGTGCACGACGCGATCGAGGCGCTCGCCACGATCCGGGCCGTGTACGTCGCGTCCCGGCTGCAGCGGCCGGTGAAGTACCTGGACGTGCTGGAGGGGCGCTACGACGACGTGGACGTCACCCACGGCATCCAGCTGCCGCCGCTCTAGCCGGCGGTCGACGGTGCCTGGCCGGGCTCTCGTGTGTTGAGGATGCGCTGGTAGAGCTTGCTGTCGCGCCAGGCACCGTCGATGTGCAGGTAGTCGCGGGCAAAGCCGTACTGCTCGAACCCGACCTTGGTCAGCACCCGCTGCGACCGCTCGTTGTCGGTCCCGGTGCTGGCCGCGATCCGGTGCAACAGCAACTCGGTGTCGGCCAGGTCGCACACCGCGGCCACCGCCGCCGACGCCAGGCCCTTGCCGACCTCGGTCACGTCCACCCAGTACCCGATGTCACCGCTGCGCCAGGCACCGGCGACGATGTTCGACAACGTCGCGGTCCCGATGACGCGATCCCCGGCCGCCAGGACCCAGGGGATGACGTTGTCGCGCTCGAGGAGACCCTTGATCCGGTCGGCCTGGAACGCGGGGTCGTACCACTCGTCGGCGCGGCGTGGTTCCCACGGCCCCAGCTGCTCGCGGCTGCGGGCCTGGGCCGCGCAGAAGGAAGCAGCGTCCTCGGGCCGGATCAGGCGGAGCTCTACGTCATCGATCAGCGGGCGGGTCAGATTCACTTCGGCAGCCTACGGGCCTGGCTGGAGCCACCGACCCGTGGGGTGAACGCGTCGTGGAAGATCGTCGACGCAGCCCCGACCGCCGCCGCGTCGGCCTTGAGCATCGACTCCTCGACGACGACCGTCCGCGGACCGCGCGCGATCGGGAACGAGTTCACCGCCTGGTCGATCTCGGTGAGCAGTGTGCCGGCGATCTCCGGCTCGAACGCCGGTCCGCCCAGCACGATCAGGTCGATGTCCAGCAGGTCGACGAGACCCACCGCGCCCTGGGCGATCACCCGGGCGACCTGGCTCACCGCCTGCTGCGCGCCCTTGTCGCCGTCCGCTGCCGCCCGGCACGCGGCCTTGTACCGCTTGGCCTCGTCGGTCGCCGTCGGATCGGTCTGAACGTAGCCAAAACTCTCCGCGATCACCGGCAACGACGCCGTCGGATTGCACTCGGCCATCATCCGCGGTCCTTTGGTGGCGTCCCACTCCCCCATCCGCAGCGCGGCGAGCTGCCCGAACTCGCCTGCGTTCGCCGTGCCGCCGCGGTAGATCGAGCCGTTCAGGATCAGCCCGGTCCCGACCCCGGTGCCGAGGTAGAGATAGGCGAAGTCGCGGGCCCGGGCGGAGCGGCCGATCCACCGTTCACCGATCGCCGCGGCCGTTCCGTCCTTCTCCACCAGGACCGGGTGGTTCAGCTTCTCCTGCAGGAGGTGGCGGATCTTCAGCCCGCGCCAGGCCGGCTGCAACGGCAGGTCCAGCAGGGTGCCGTCCGCGTTGATCGGGCCAGGGACAGCGACCCCGACGCCCAGGACCGAGGCCTGGTCCACCTGGCTGATGCTGACGGCAGCGGTCACCGTCGCCGCGGCCAGGTCGACCAGGCGCTGGGCGTCGAGATCGGCGGCCAGATCGACCGTTTCGCGGCGCACGATCGTGCCGTCCAGGTCGACCACCGCCACCGTGAGCAGCTCGGGATCGACGTGGATGCCGACGGCGTGCGCCGCGTTCGACCGGAGCCGGACCGGCGTCCGGGGCTTGCCGAGCCGCTCGGCGCGTTCCTGCGCCTCCTCGACCAGCAGGCCCTGCTGCAGCAGGATGCGCAGGATCCGGGACACCGACTGCTGGGTGAGCCCGGTCCGGCGGGAGATCTCGGTCCGGCTGATGATGCCCGCCAGCCGGATCGTCTCGATGATCACGGCCTCGTTGAAGGAGCCGAGGTCGTACTGGTTCGCACCGGAACGCGCCGGTTCGTCGAGCACCGCCGAGTCACGGTCCGACGTGGCCATCGCCCACCTCCCTTGTCCGCTTTTCTTTCCCTGCTTCAGAATCCGGCCGCCCCGGCCAGCCGCGATCGTACCCGCCGGATCACGTGGATCCGGCGGGTACGACGACTCACGGTGCCTCGAGTGCTCCGTCGATCCGCCGGACCCCGGCCGCCCACTCGTCGTGGCCGGACAGCTGGGCCGGGTACCGGGCCGCGGCCTCCTCGTCGATCTCGATCCCCCAGCCCGGCGCCTCGTTCGGCGTGAGCCAGCCGTTCTCGATCCGCAGCGTGCCCGGGAAGACCTCGTGCGTCGCGTCGTTGTAGATGTGGCCCTCCTGGATCCCGAAGGCGACGGAGCTGACGTCGAGCGCCACGTTCGCGGCCGCGCCGATAGGCGAGGTGTCCCCCGGACCGTGCCAGGCGGTACGTACTCCGCACAGCTCGGCCAGGTCGGCCAGCTTGCGGGCCGGGGTGAGCCCGCCGATGTCGGACACGTGCGAACGGATGAAGTCGACGCCGTGATCGCGGACCAGCCGGACCGCGTCCCCCATCGACGTGGTCAGCTCGCCGACGGCCAGCGGTACGGGCGAGGCGGCGCGGACCTCGGGCAGCCGGTCCCAGTGCTCCGGGGCCAGCACGTCCTCCAGGAAGAACAACCGGAACGGCTCCAGCTCGCGGGCCAGCAGGACGGCCTCCTTCGGGGTGAGCCGGGAGTGGACGTCGTGCAGCAGCTCGAGGTTGTCCGGCAGCACGTCCCGCGCCGCGGCGAACAGGTCCGGCGTGGTCCGCAGGTAGTCCCGCGCCGACCAGCCGTTGTGGTACGGCATGTCCGGGTACAACGTGGCCAGCCGCGGCGCGCCGTACCCGCCGCCGCCCGGCGTGGAGATCTGCAGCCGGATGTGCCGCCAGCCCTGGGCGACGAAGTCCTTCGCCTGGTCCAGACACTCCTCGATCCCGACCCCGCTGGCGTGGATGTAGGTGTCCGCGGCGGCGCGCACCTTGCCGCCGAGCAGCTCGTACACCGGCATCCCGGCGCGCTTGCCGGCGATGTCCCACAGCGCCTGGTCGATCCCGGAGATCGCGTTGTTGGTCACCGGCCCACCCCGCCAGTACCCGGAGAAGCCGGCCAGCCTGGTCAGGTCGCCGATGTCCCCGGGGTACCGGCCGATCAGCAGCCGGGCGAGGTGTTCGTCGACGAAGGTCTGCACCGCCTTCCACCGCTGCGTGAACGTGGCACAGCCCAGGCCGTACAACCCGGGCTCGGTCGTGTCGATCCTGACCACTACCAGCGGGATGCCCTGCGGAGCGGTCACGATCGCCTTGACCGCCCGGATCCGGACATCGTCGCGGGCCGGCCAGGGCTGGGCGAAGGTGGCGGGCGTCTCTTGCGGCATTCAGCTCTCCAGTCGAAGGGTGGGAAGGTCCAGCTCGTGCTGCGCCTGGAAGCCCAGCACGGTACGGGCGGCGGTCAGGTCCATCGGTACCTCGCGCCCGGTGAACCGCCGCAACCGGGGGACGTTCGGGGCGAACGCGTCCAGCAGGTCCTCGGTCGCGTACGGCGCGTTGGTGGTGTTCGCGGCGACGAAGAACGCCTGGGCGCCGCTGAACTCCGCGGTCAGCCCGAGCTCGATCGCGCGCGCCGCGTCCCGGGTGTCCAGGTAGCTCCAGCCTTCCCGGACCCCGCCGACCGGGTCCTCGCGGAACCCGTCCGAGAGCTTGGTGAGGACGTCGGGCGAGTTCACGTGCGGGAACCGGAAGGCGACCACGTCGATCCCCCAACGCCGCCACGCCATCCGGGCGGTGTGCTCGTCGTTCTGCTTGGACAGCGAGTACCAGTCGGCGACGTCCGTCGGGATCTTCTCGTCCAGCGGGAAGTACGCCGGCAGGATGTCGTGCGGGTTGAACGGCACTCCGTACGCGTTGATGCTACTGGCAACGACCGCCCGGCCGATCCCGAGGGCCCCCGCCTGGGCGAGCACGTTGAAGGTGGACACGACGTTCGTCGAGAACACCTCGTACGGCGTGCCCGCGGTCGGATGCGGCCGCGCGGCCAGGTGGACGACCAGGTCGACGTCCTCGAGCGCCCGCGCGACGTCCGCCTCGGACCGGGTGTCGCCGACCACCACCCGGTCCGCCTTGAGCGACTCGTCCTCGACATTGGTGAGCGCCGTGACCAGCGCGCCGAGGTCGGCCAGGTGCCGGCTGGTGGCCGACCCGATCCGCCCGGCCGCGCCCGTGACCAGCACCCGGCGGCCGCTCAGCGATGAACTCACTCCTTGATCCCTCCCGACATCCCGACTCCCTTGAGGAACTGCTTCTGGAACACCAAGAACAACACCACAGGTACCAGCACGGCGAGGAACAACGCGCTCATCTGCAGCGAGATCTCGGTGGTTTCCTGGACCCGCGGCAGCGCGACCGAGATCGGCTGCATCCGCGGATCCGGCAGTACCAGCAGCGGCCAGAGGTAGTCCTTCCAGGATCCGATCACGGTGAGCAACGCCACGACTCCGAGAATCGGCTTGGACAACGGCACCACCAGCGCGGTGAACAGCCGCAGGTTGCTCGCCCCGTCGATCCGGGCCGCCTCGATCAGCTCGCGCGGGATCGAGTCGAAGTAGCGCTTCATCACCAGGATGTTGAACGCGCCCGCCGCCTGTGGCAGCCAGACGGCCCAGAAGGTGTTCTGCAGGTTCACCCCGAGCACCGGCATCTTCAGGATGGTCAGGTATAGCGGGACGAGCGAGATCACCCCGGGCAGGAACAGCGTCGCCAGCACCGCGCCGGTGACGATCGGGCCCCACTTCGGCCGCAGCACGCTGAGCACGAACGCGCCCGTCGTACAGACGAACAAGGTGGAGATCAGCGACCCGAGCGCGATGATCGCGGTGTTGCCGAGGTACGAGCCGATCTGCACCCGGGTCCACGCGGTCGGCAGGTTGGACCACTGGATCCCGCTCGGCCACAGCTGCATCGGTCCGCGCAGGATGTCCTGGCTCGTCGACAACCCGGACTTGAGCAACCACAACAACGGCCCGATCCCGGCGATCACGACGCCGATGAAGAGCAGCACCTGGATCGCCGGCAGTCCGTACCGGATCAACGGCCGCCGGCGGTCCGCGATCGAGACGATGCCCCGCTCCTCAGCCTCGAGGGCGCGGCGCCGTCGGCGGGTTCGCGGGGTCTCCGTGGCGGTACTCACGGCTTGTTCGGTGACGGGGTAACTGGTCATGTCGTGCTCCATCGCCGGGTGAGGAAGTGGTACACGACCGACAGCACGCAGAGCACTCCGGCGAGCAGCACGCTCAACGCGGTCGCGGCGCCGAAGTCGCCGTTGATGAAGGCGTACCGGTAGATCAGCAGCAGGATCGTCGTGGTCGCGTTGTCCGGACCGCCGCCGGTGAACAGGAACGGCTCGGTGAACACCTGGAACGTGCCGATCAGCTGCAGCAGCATCATGATCAGGATGATGCCGCGGATCTGCGGCAGCGTGACGTGCCAGACCCGGCGCCAGATCCCGGCCCCGTCCAGCTCGGCCGCCTCGTACAGCTCGGTCCGGACCCCGGTGAGCGCGGCCAGGTAGATGATCGACGTGGCGCCCGCCCCGGCCCAGGTGGCCTCCAGCACGATCGCCGGCATCGCCAGGCTCGGCGAGTTCAGCCAGGCGTACGGGCCGAGGCCGACCCAGCCGAGGATCGCGTTGAACACCCCGGTACCGCTGGGGTCGTAGAAGAACTTCCACAGCAGGATCGCGGCCACCGGCGGCACCACCGCCGGCAGGTACGAGATCACGTTGTACAGCCAGCCGGTGGTCCGCAGCTCGCTGATGAACACGGCCAGGAACAGCGGGACCGGGAAGCCGAAGACCAGCGCCAGCAACGCGAAGTACAACGTGTTGGCGGCGGCCTGCGGCAACTGCGGGTCGGTCAGGACATAGCTGAAGTTGGCCGTCCCGACCCACTCGGGGGCGGTGACGAGGTTGTTCTTCTGGAAGCTCAGCACCAGTCCGCGGACGATCGGGCCCCAGGAGAAGTACAGGAAGACCAGCACCAACGGGAGGGCGAAGAGGACGCTGCTCAGCCCGCCGGAGCGGAACCAGCTGACCGGACTCCGGCGCGGCCGAGCGGCGGTACGGATCGACAGGGCCATGACGGGTTACCGCCCGAGGCGTGCGTCGATCTTCGAGGCGGCGTCGGTGAGCAGTTTGTCGACGTCCGCGTTCTTGTCGGTGAGCACCTTCTGCACGACCGGGTCGAGCATCGCGTAGACCTCCTGCGCCTTGTTCGACGGCTCCGGCAGCAGCTTCAGCGACTTGGTCGACTCCAGGTACCCGGCGAACTGCTGCACCGGCACGTTGTTGTACGGCTCACGCCACTTGTTGTACCGGTCGTAGGTCTCCTGGCTCAGCGGCGTGATCCCGGGCCGGCCGACGAAGCCCTTGTCCGCGATCGTGTCCTTCGCGTTCTGCACCGCGAGCTGCTCGTCGGTGTACTTGTCGAACTCCTGCGACTTGATCCACTTCAGCGCGGCGACGATCTCGTTCTTGCTCGCCTTCGGGTTGATCATCTTGATCGAGCCCCCGGTCAGCGTGCCGTGCGGACCACCGTCCTGCGGCAGCGCCGCGTGCCCGTAGTCGGCCGGCTTCATCCCGAAGTTCTTCACCGCCATGTCGTACGCGTCCGGCGCCTGCAGGACCATGCCGATCTTGCCGGCCGCGAAGTCCTGCCGGATCTCCTCCTGGTTGTAGAGGAAGTTGCTGCCCATCGTGTTGTCGGACCAGCGCATGTCCTTCAGCAACTGCAGCGCCTTCTTCGTCGGCGCGTCGTTGAACGTCGACTTCTTGCCGTCCTCGGACTGGACGGTGCCGCCCATCGAGTACGTCATCGTGGTGAGCATCCAGCCGCCGGTGTTGTCCTTGGTCAGCTGCGCGTACCCGGCCTTGCCGGTCTTCTCGGTGATCTGCCGCGCGTACTCGCGGACCTCGTCCCACGTGGTCGGCGGCTTCTCCGGATCCAGCCCGGCCTGCTTGAACAGGGCCCGGTTGTACGCCAGACCGACGCTGAACACGTCGATCGGGACCCCGTAGATCCGGCCGGCGTCGTCCTGGACGATCTTCAGCACGTTCGGGTTCAGGTCCTTGGTCAGGTCGACCAGCTTCAGCTCGTCGGTGATGTCCGGCAGCTGCTTGTTCGGGATCATGTTGGCCGGCTCGGTGAAGCTGATGTTCATCACCGTCGGCAGCGAGCCCCCGGCCACCTGGGCCTGGAAGGTCTGCGCGTCCCACTTGGTCTCGGTGGACTTCACCGTGATGTTCGGGTGGGCGTCCATGAACTTCTTCACGTTGCGGTCGAACGCGGCGATGTCGTTCGGCTTGTCCGGGGTCGGGCGGTCCCCGATCGTGATCGTGACCGGCGCATTCTCGTCGACCGCGCCGGCTCCGTCCGCGGCCGGCGTCGTGCCGTCCGCACAGGCCGCCGCTGTCACCAGCAGCGCGACCGTGGTCGTCAGGGCGGCGACACACCTAGCGGTTCTCGTCATCGGAACTCCTCAGGTTTCCGGAGCACCCCGCCACCGGGCGGGCTCAGGGGTGTGGTGCGGGCCACAGCGGCCCGGGTTCCGAGTAAGTTAAACCAAGCGTGTTACTTTGTCCACGGCTGGCTTGGTCACGGTTCGGAACACCTGAGGAGCGGCTTCTGGGATCGGTCTGTTTCAGCGCAGTCCGCTGCTGCGCGGGTCGGCGAGTTCGCGGGCTGTGCGGACGATGCTCGCCTCCGGCTGAACCAGCGGGAGGCGTACGGCGGGTGTCGGGATCGTCCCGCAAGCGTGCAGAACCGCCTTGATCACCGTGGGATTGGGCGCGGCGAACAGCGCGCGGGACAGCTTGGCGAGCTTGTGACCCAGAGGCCTGGCCGTGCCGAGATCACCCTCGCGGTACGCGTCGAGAAGTGCGGCGAACTCGGCCGGGGCGACGAGCGCCGAGGCGAGGATGCCGCCGGTCGCGCCCAGCGCGAGCAGGGGTGCGATGAACGGGTCGTCGCCACCGAGGACCGCGAAGTCCGCCGGCTGCTCGGCCATCAGGTCGACGGTGTCCTCGTCGATACCACCCGCCGCGTACTTGATGCCCACGACGGCGCGGATCGCCGCGAGCCGGCGGATGGTGGCCGCCGACAACGACTGCCCGGTGCGGTACGGGACGTGGTACGCGACGAGCGGGACCGGGCTGACAGCGGCCAGGTGCTCGAAGTACGCGACCACTCCGCGCTCCCCCGGCCGGACGAAGGGTGGCACCAGGGTGAGCGCGGCCGCGGTCCGGTCGGTGAGCTTGGCGAGAGCGTCAGGCGTGTTCGCGCCGACGATGAGCTGGGCGTTCTGGGCGTGGCAAACGCCGGCTACGACGTCGAGGACAGTGCGGCGTTCGGCTTCGCTCAGGCTGCTCGGTTCGGCGGTCGTGCCGAGGGCGACGAGGCCGGCCGCCCCGGCCGTGAGGGTGTCGACGGCGAGCTTCTCCAGGGCGTCCAGCGCGACCTTGTCGTTGTCGTCGAACGGGGTGATCAGCGGGACGTACAGACCGGTGAGCGTCATGCGTCCACTCTCGGCGCGCGGTGAACGGTAGGTCCAGTTCAGCTTTCTGCGGTTATTCGTAAGCTGACCTTATGCTCGACGTTCGCCGGCTCCGCCTGCTCCGCGATCTCGACCGACTCGGCACGATCGCCGCGGTCGCGAAGGCGCACAGCTACACGCCCTCCGCGGTGTCCCAGCAGCTCGCCGTCCTCGAACGAGAGGCCGGGGTCCGGTTGCTCGAACGGACCGGCCGACGGGTCGAGCTCACGTCGGCCGGTGCGGTGCTGGTCCGACAGGCCGAGCGGGTGCTGAGTGCGCTGGAGGAGGCGGACGCGGCGCTGGCCACGGTCCGCGGCGAAGTCTCGGGGCCGCTGCGCATCGGGGCGTTCCCGACCGCGGTGCGCACGATCCTGCCGACCGCGCTAGTCACGCTCGGCCGCGAGTACCCGGCGCTCGAGCTGATGGTGACCGAGCTCGATCCGGTCGAGGTGCCCGAGGCGTTGCGGGAACGCCGGCTCGACGTGGCGCTGGTGAACGACTTCGACCTGTTGCCGGTCGCACCGGACGACACGCTGGACGCTGTCGAGCTGCTCGACGAGACGGTGTTCCTCGCCGTACCGGCCGACGACGCCACCGGCGACGAGCCGGTCGCCCGTTACCGGCACTCACCCTGGATCGCGGGCAGCCCTGGTACCGCCTGCCACGCGGTGACCTTGCAGCTGTGTCGCGCGGCCGGATTCAGCCCGGTCGTCCGGCATCACGCGGACGACTTCGACGCGGTACTGGCCCTGGTCGCCGCCGGGTTGGGCGTCTCCCTCGTCCCCCGGCTCGCCGCCTCCCGGCCGCCGAGTGGGGTCGCTCTCCTCCCCCTCGAACTCCGCCGCCGGACCCGGATCGCGTACCGGCGGGGCGCCCAGGACCATCCGGCCGTGAATGCGTTCACAACCGCGATCCGGGCGGCGACCGTGGAGCACGTCCGCCGGTGACCCGTGAGTACGGGTGCAACAAATCGCGTTCGAGTCGCATCGTGGGGGTATGACCGGGTCGCCGACCCGGCGGACTGGAGGGGAATGACATGTCTGCGGTGAACAACGTCGACGTGGCCGGGTTCTGGGAGAACGGCTGGACCATCGTGCCGGGCGTGTACTCGCGGGAGGACGTGAGCCGGTTGCGGGAGGCGGCGCACTGGTCCCGGAAGAACTTCGGCGGCGACCTGCTCGCGAACCCGCGGCTGAGGGAAGTCCTGACCGACGGCAACTTCGTGAAGATCGCCCGTCAGGTGCTCGGCCAGGACGAGATCGTCTACGCCGGCGACAGCGCCTTCACCGTCAACGGGGTCCAGCGGGGCTTCCACAAGGACAACGCGGACCGGGTCGACCCGAACGCGCCGGACTGGAACGGCAAGTACACGATCCTGCGGTTCGGCATCTACCTGCAGGACCACTACCGGCACACCGGCGGACTCAACCTGCGGCACCGGTCCCACAACACCCCGGACCTGACCGTCGGCAACAACGTGTACGTGCGGACCCGTGTCGGCGACGTCGCGGTGTGGAGCCTGCGGACCACCCACAGCGGGAACGGCATGCTGCTGCGCTTCCCGAAGTCGAAGGCGCCGCTGCCGAACGAGCAGGGCAAGTACCCGAAGTGGCTCGTCACGGGCAAGGACGGCGACCGGATCGCGCTGTTCGCGGCGCTCGGGCTGGACGACGCCCACATGAGCCGGTACGTCGACTACCTGAAGACCCGCAAGTACATGGTCGACATCTGGCGCAAGACCCGGTACGACCAGGCCGCGCTGTCCGCCGCGGAACAGGCCGGGCTCACCGTGCGCAACGTCCCGCTGGAGATTGTCGACGATCCGGAGGTCGGTCAGAACGCGGACTACGTGGCACTGCCGTACTGAGGTCGCGTACCTCGGTCGCGCGGGCGGCGGTAAATCGGCTGGCCGGAGCCGGGCTGGTCGGGGAGGATGGGCGGGTGCTTCTCCGACCGGCGACCGGCGCCGACTTCGACTTCCTGGCCTCGATGTTGCTCGAGGCGTACAACTGGGACGGGCAACCGCGGTTCACGCTGTCCGCGTTGACGGCGATGGACGAGGCGTGGCGGTACCTGGACGGTTGGCCGCGATCCGGTTCCGACTTCGGGGTCGTTGCCGAGGTCAACGAGCGGCCGGTCGGTGCGGCCTGGGCACGGTGCCTCACTTCCGACCGGCCGGGGTACGGGTATGTCGGCGACGACGTGCCCGAGTTGAGTATCGGCGTCTCCCGCGACGCGCGCGGCCAAGGAGTTGGGCGTGCGCTGTTGACCGAGCTGATCGCGGCGGCGCGGTCGGCGGGGTACGAGCGGATCAGCCTGAGCGTGGAGCCGGCGAACCGGGCGGCCGACCTCTACCGATCACTCGGCTTCGTCGAGGTCGGCCGGACCGGCGGCTCGGACACGATGGTGCTCACGCTCTAGCCGATCGGTACCGGCTGGTGGGTCAGCCGAAGTTGCGGACGCGGAACTGCATCACGCGGTACGGCCAGCCGGCGTCGGTCTTCCATTGACTGACCGACAGGTGCAGGTCGCTCAAGGTCGAGCCGGGGATGATGTAGCCGCCGTACAACTGGGCGACGTGGTTGTCGTTCTCCTGGCCCCACGCACCGCCGTAGACGAGGGTCTGTCGGTACGCGGTGTAGAGATTCGAGGTCGGGGTGTCCATGATGATGCCGTCGATCCGGTAGTCGCCGGCGTTGAACCAGGTCAGCACCCACTTCCCGCCGAGCGGCCGCAGGCACAACTCGCCGAAGCTGCCGGTCAGGATCGGCGTCGCCGGGTTGCCCCAGGCCCAGACGCCGTCGCGATACCCCCACGGCTCGTACGCGGCCGGGTTCGCGATCTGGTTGCTCCGGACCCGTTTGAGGATGATCGGCTTGTTGCGCTGGAAGCCGGTCGAGTACACGTAGACGTACCCGTCGTTGCCGTCGCCCCAGGTCAGGCACTGGAACAGCCCGCCGTCGAGATTCGGGGCGAACTTCGCGCCGGTGTGGTACCAGCTGGCGCCGGAGTTGTCCGACCGCCAGATCTCGGTCCAGACGACGTTGCCGAGTCCCTTGTTCACCATCGCGTGCAGGTACATCGACCCGCCGATCGTGATCACGTCCGAGGGCAGCACCGTGGAGAACGTCGGGTTGTCGTGCGGGTAGTCCCAAAGCTGCTGCGCCGCGGCACCACCGACGGCGCCGGACCACTTCACGCCGCTGTTCAGGTCGGTCGTGGTGGACCAGAGCGCGACGGGCGACCGCCACCAACCACCGCCGACGCGGGCCTCCTCGAACGTGTCGCCGAACATGAACAACATCCGCCCGTCGGGAGTCCGCACGGGGATGCCGAGATCTGTCGCCGCCATCCGGAACCGATCCGTCAACCCAGGTCCGGTGAGATCAGCAACCTTGGTGGTCAGCACTGCGGCCGGCGCGGCCACGGCTGCGGGTGCGGCGAGCGACGGCGCCGCGACCAGGGCACCGGCCCCGGCCGCGACTTTCAGGAAGGACCGTCGCATCATCGGCTCGGACATCGGCACTCCTCGATCGGGGCGGGAAATCGATTGCCCACGAGCCTGCGCCGCCGAGTCCGGCGAGTCAAGGCCCAGGCCCAGCAGTATCAGCCAGATCGAAAGGGTGCGGACGCCCACCACTCATCAACTGTCCCCGAGACTCGTCGCCCGACGGACGCCACGCCTGCGATCCCGGGTGCCGCCAGGCGCCTCGCAGGGTTGGTGAGTGCTGCGGGTCCGCCCTCAGTTGGGACCGGTGGCTACGGGGTGGTCGGGGTCGGTGATCCAGTGGGACCAGGAGCCGAGGTAGACGGGGGCTTCGAGGCCGGCTACTTCGAGGGCGAGGGATTCGTGGGCCGCTGTTACTCCTGAGCCGCAGTAGGTGCCGATGGGCTTGGTGCCGTCGGCGCCGAGGGCGGCGAAGCGGGCTCGGAGCCGGCCGGCCGGGAGGAAGCGGCCTTCGGGGTCGACGTTCTCGGTGGTCGGGGCGTTGATCGCGCCCGGGATGTGGCCCGCCACCTTGTCCATCGGCTCGACCTCGCCCGCGAAACGTTCGGGGGCTCGCGCGTCGAGGAGTACGCCGGTGGTCGCGAGATCGGCGGCTGCTGCGGCGTCCAGGACCGGGAGATGGCCCGGGGTGGCGACGAAGGTGCTGGTGGCGTCGGCGGGGACCTCGGTGGTCACCTCTCCCCCGGCTGCTCGCCAGGCCGCGAGACCGCCGTCGAGGACACGAACGTCGCGGACGCCGAAGTACCGGAAGACCCAGCGGGCGCGGGCGGCGGCGGTCGAGTTGGCCGCGTCGTAGACCACGACCGGGGTGTCGGCCTCGATCCCCGCGCGGCGCAGCGCCGCCTCGACTACGGTTGCTGAGGGCAACGGGTGGCGGCCGCCGTCGCCGGGTGGGCCGGCCAGTTCGGTGTCCAGGTCGACGAAGTACGCGCCGGGGATGTGGCCGGCCGCGTACGCCTCTCGGCCGGGTGGTCCCTGCAGGTTCCAGGTGGCGTCGACGACGACCGGGCGGCCGGCCGCGGCCAGCAGCTCGGCGGCCTGGATCAGCGGGCTCATGATGCCGCACCTCCGAACGGGAGTACCTCGGGTGACAGGGTGGCGCGGGCGCGGGCCGCGGTCAGCCGGCGCCGGTGGTGCCGACGGCAGAGTACTTCGTACGCCACTTCGCGCTCGTCCTCCTCGATGTCGCCGACGACGAGCTGCTCGCCCTCGGTCACCATCTCACCGCCGACGGTCCGTGCGTTGTGCGTCGCCCGCTCACCGCACCAGCACAGCGCCTCGACCTGCAGCAGCTCCATCCGGTCGGCCAGCTCGACCAGCCGCGCGGACCCCGGGAACAGGCTGGCCCGGAAATCGGTCAGGATGCCGAAGCAGAAGACGTCGATCTGCAACTCGTCCACCAGCCGAGCCAGTTGCTCGACCTGGAGCGGCGTGTAGAACTGCGCCTCGTCGCAGACCACGTAGTCGATCCGGCCGCCGTGGGTCAGCTCACCGACCACGTACTGCCAGAAGTCGAAGTCCGGCCGCACCTCGATCGCCTGCGCGGCCAGCCCGAGCCGTGACGACAGCACCGACTCCCCGGCCCGGTCGTGGCTGGTGAAGATCCGCCCCAGCCGCCCGCGCGCCTTGTGGTTGTGATCCATCTGCAGCGCGAGGGTGGACTTTCCGCAGTCCATGGTCCCGGTGAAGTAGAGCAGCTCAGCCACGGGCGCCCATCCTGCCAAGTGACTGGTTCGTCAGCGACCCCGGGGTGCGTCGGCTTTCGTTCTGAGCCTCTCGCGGGGTGTACTTGGACGTGCGCAAAGCTCTGATCCTGGTTCTCTCGTGCTGCCTGATCGTCCTCGGCCTGACTCTGGCGGCGGCTTCACCCGGCCGGATCGAGGCGGGCCTGCGGGCGTACTTCGTGCTCACCGCGCCGAAGCAGACCGGGCAGGTCACCGGCGCGATCACCCAGAACGGCGGCAGCGTGTACGCCGCGTACGACGGGATCGGCGTCGTCGTCGCGCACTCCAGCGCGCCGGATTTCGCGACGAAGATGCGCACCGTCGGCGGGGTCCAGAAGGTCGGCGCGACCCGGACGTCGGACGTCCCCGCCGCGGCCGCGAGCCCGGCGGTCCCGCCGCCCGCGACCGAGCAGGCGGACGCGACCCCGGAGATCCCGCGCGCGGACATGACCCAGATCGGCGCCGACAAGGCCTGGGCGGTGAACCCGGGCTCCAAGGCGATCACGGTCGGCGTGCTCGATACCGGCGTGGACGACCAGCACCCGGACCTCAAGCCGAACTTCGACGCCACCAGATCCGCCTCCTGCGCATACGGCAAGGTGGACACCCGGCCGGGAGCATGGCGGCCGGTCGGCGAGCACGGCACTCACGTCGCCGGGTCGATCGCGGCCGCGAAGAACGGCAAGGGCATGGTCGGCGTCGCCCCGGGCGTGCGGATCTCGTCGGTCCGCGTCGCCGAGGCGGGCAGCCAGCTGTTCTTCCCGGAGAACACGGTCTGCGCGTTCGTGTTCGCCGCCGACAAGGGCATCTCGATCACCAACAACAGCTACTACGTCGACCCGTGGCTGTTCACCTGCCCGTCGGATCAGGACCAGGACGCGATCGCCGAGGCGGTCCGCCGCGCGGTCGCGTACGCGGACTCCAAGAACGTGGTGAACGTCGCGGCGGCCGGGAACGAGGACTACGACCTGTCCCAGAAGTCCGACGACGACACCAGCCCGAACGACTCCACCCCGGCGATGCGCACCGTCACCGACGACTGCCTCAGCCTGCCGACCGAGCTGCCGAACATGGTCGTGGTCGCCTCCGTCGACGGCGACAACCTGAAGTCGAACTTCTCCAACTACGGCAACACCAAGATCAGCCTGGCCGCGCCCGGCGAGAGCGTGTACTCGACCATCCCCGGCGGCGGGTACCAGAGCCTGCAGGGCACGTCGATGGCGGCGCCGCACGTGGCCGGGGTCGCGGCACTCCTGCGCAGCGTCAATCCCAAGCTCACCGCCGAGCAGGTCCGGGACCGGCTCGCCGCCCAGGCGAACGACCTCCCGTGTCCGGCCGCGGCCGGCGGCGAGTGCACGGGTTCCGACGCGAACAACTCGTACTACGGCGAGGGCCTGGTCGACGCGGCCGAGGCGGTCGGCGCCGCGGGTGGAGCGCCGTCGACCGGGGTCACCATCACCGAGCCGGGCGAGCAGCTCGGGTTCGGCGGGATCCCGGCGATCCCGCTGCTGCTCAAGGGCACCAGCAGCAAGGGCGAGATCACGTACACCGCGACCGGGTTGCCGCCGGGGCTGTCGATCGACCACGACCGTGGCTGGATCACCGGCGTGCTCACCCCGGGCGCCGGCCGGTACAAGGTGACCGTGATCGCGCGGGACGCGGAGTCCCGGACGGCCTCGACGAGCTTCTTCTGGAACGTCTGGAGCTTCTGAGCCCGGAGACGCTCAGCCGGCGTCGACGAGCAGCGGGATCGCCATCTCGTCCTCGGTGAGCGAGCCGTGCAGCCCGATCAGCGCGGCCTCCTGCGGGAACCGCCGCCCGGCGACCAGCGCGACCGGACCGAGCGCGGCGACCACGACATCGCCGATCCGCGCCGACACCCGCTCCTCGACCGGACCGAACCAACCGCGTCCGGCCGCCTCTTCGCGGGTCAGGACCAGGGCCAGGTCACCGAGTCGTTCGCGGTACGTCGCGACCACGTCGTCGACCGCGCCGTCCACGCAGTACAGGTGGCGGAACCGGGATTCGCCGCCGACCAGCCGCAGTCCCTTGGTCAGCGCGGGCTCCGCGTCCAGGTCGATCCGGTGCTCGGGAGCGATGTCGACCATGCCGTGATCGGCGACGACCAGCAGAACCGCGTCCCGGGGCAGCGCCGACCGGACACGCTGGGCGAACGAGTCCGCGGCCGCGAGCTCCTTGCCCCAGTGGACCGACTCGCAGCCGTGCCCGTGACCGATGTAGTCGAGCTGCGAGTCGTACACGTACACGAGGGACGACGAGCCCTCACGACTGGCGAACCTGGTCGCGTCCAGCCGGTCCTCGATCGTGTCGGCACCGCGGTGAGCACTCCCCCGGAACGCGGCCGCGGTCAACCCGGAGGTGTCGAACCGGGCCTTGCTCACGTTCCGCGTGGCAACACCGGCCGCGGCCACTCGCTCGAACACGGTCCGGTGCGGCTGCCAGCGCCGCGGATCGACCTTGGCGTCCCAGGCCAGCGCGTTCAGCAGAGCACCCGTTTCCGGCACCATCGAGGTGTACCCGACGATGCCGTGGGCGCCCGGTGGCAACCCGGTCCCGAGACTGGTCAGGCTCGCCGCGGTCGTCGACGGGACGCCCGCGGTGAGGACGCGGCCGGCCAGCGAGGAGAGGTACGGCGCGAGGTCGGCGCGTCGGCGGAGCAGGTTCCAGCCGAGGCCGTCGAGCAGGAGGACGGCGTACCGCGGCGCCTCGGGCAGGTCGAGCACGTTCGACTCGCCGGGGACGGACAGGGCGCCCGCGACCGACGGCAGCACGTCGGCCAGCGAGCCCACGCCGTACGCCGGGAGGGTCGGCTCCAGGCCGGACATCACTACCTGCTGGTGGCGAACGACAGCGCGGCCGCGAAGTCGAGCACCTGCTGGAGACCGGCCGGGCCGTCCGCGGCCGCGCTGATCCGCAACGAGATGTCGTCGGCCGCGACGGAACCGGTGTAGCCGTGGTCGGCCTCGCAGTTCGGGTCCGCGCAGACGGCCGGCTCGAGGTCGATCCGGTTCACCATGCCCCAGCCGATCGTCAGCACCACCTCGCCGCCGTCGGCCGGATCCGCCTGCCGCTGCGAGGAGTAGCCCGCCGGGTTCGGGACGACGCGGTTCACCACGACGGCGTTCACCCGCTGCAGCGGGATCGCCTCGGTCGAGGTGGACGCGTACGGGGCCCGGATCAGGTCGTCGGCGGCGTGTTCGTCGGTGTGGCCGACGATCAGCCGGCTCGGGGTGAGCGCCAGGATGGTGATGTGCCGACGGACCTCGTCGCGGTCGAACGTCGGCTCGTGCTGCAGGACGAAGGCCCGGATCGGTTCTCCGGCGATGGCCACCCGGAGCGAGTCGGCCACGACATCTGGGTAGTAGCCGCACCGGTCGATCGCCTCGCGCAGCGCGGACGACGCGTCCGCCAGCTCCGGCACCGGTGCATTCAGGTCACGCATGCCCTCATCCTTGCATGCGCCGGTCCGAGGGACGGTACGCCTCCCCCGCCGCCTCGCCAGCCGCCTTGCCGCCGCCTTGCCGCCGCGTCGCCGGAGCCTCGCCGCCGCCTCGCCGGAGTGGAAAGGCGAGGGACGTCGTGGGACCGCCCCTCGCCGACTCCGGTTCTAGCCGACGCTCGCCTTGCGCAGGACCGGAGCACCCGCGGCTCCCGCGACGGCGACCAGGACCAGCCCGACGACGACCTGCCCGGCCAGCAGGAGTACGCCCGAGCTGCCCTCCGTGATCACCTTGCCCCCGCTCAGCGCCAACCCGCACAACGCACCGAAGCCGACCACGGGCAGGCCGACACCGACGACCGGGACCACCGCGGCCAGTCGCGCCGAACGCTCGATCACCTGCAGCGGTACGCCCGACCGGCGCAGCGCCTTCGCCGGAGCCGCCTGGTCCAGGGCCGTACCGACCGCGCCCGCCGCTGTCGACGCGGCACCGGTGACGAACACCAGACCGAGCAGCAGCGCGACCCCGAGACGCAGGTCCAGGTAGAGCCCCGCCTCATGCGCCTCCTTCTCCGCATCGGTCAACGGCACCTCGTCCGGTACCAGGTCGTACAGGATCGTGCGGACCTGCTCGCGGTCGTTGGTCGCGACCGTGATCTCGAGGGCGCGATCACGAGTACTGACCTCGCCCTTCAGCCCCGCGTCGGTCAGGCGCTTGCGGGCGTCCTGCGCGACGATCGCGGTCCTGCCCTGATCCGGAGAGACCTCGAACGCCGCGTCGGTGCCTTCGTCGGCGAGGCCGTACGGCATGAAGAGCGCGAGGAATCCGGTGACGAACCCGCTCAGCACCAACGCGGCCACCGGGCGGAACGCCGCCTTCGGGTCGTCGGCCAGCCGGCGACCGGCGAGCAGGACCACGGGACCCCTCGCGGTGTTGGCGAGGATCCGGCCGATCACCTGGACGGCGAACGGACCGACCACGCGGACCGCGAGCGCCGCCATCCCGAGACCGATCAGCAGCGGCAGGACCGCGCCGCCGGTGCCGAGGACGCCGAGCATGATCGGCCCGATCACCAGCAGACCCATACGGACCGCGCTCATCCCCTTGCGTTTCTGGCCGCGAACCACGCCGAGCGGCGTGATGCTGACCCGGCCGAGACCGATCAGCGCGCTCAGTACGGACAACAGCGGGACCGCGACCAGCACGATGAGGACAAGCCACCAGCTCACGGTGAGATCCGAGAGGTACCAGTGGCCGCCGCCCAGCGGGATGCGCGCGATCAGCGGGGTGAGCGCCGTGTACCCGATCAGGCCGACGATCGCGCCGAGGAAGCCGAGTACCGCTTGCTCGACCGCGCTCAGGAGCAGGACCTGGCCACGGGTGGCGCCGGCGAGACGGAGTGCGGCGAGCCGGTGTTCGCGGCGTTTGGCGGCGACCCCGGCGGCCTGGCCGACCAGACTGAGCAACGGGAAGAGGACGAGCGCGATCCCGAACGCGACCAGGACGAGCAGCATCGCCATCCGGCTGTCCAGGGCCGTGCCTTGCCAGGTGTCCAGGATCTTCGGGTGGTCGGTGGCCCGCACCCCCGGTGTATCGGGGCCGACGCCGCGGATCAGGACCAGCTCGTCCGGCGACGAGAGTCCGTCCTTGGTGATCGTGCCGGTCGGCTGGTCCACGCCGTACCGCTTGCTCAGGTCGCCGGTGGACCACAGCTTCGCCAGCGCGGGCGAGACGAAGACCTCACCCGGCTTCGGGGTGTGCGGGAGACCGGGCGGCGGTGGGAGATGGGCGTTGCGGTCCTGGTCGAGGACGGCCAGGTCGTACCGGACGACGGGCTCGCCCTGGGTCATGTCCTTGACCTCGTCCACGGCACCGACCGCGGTCCGCCGGTCGCCGTCGTCGGTGGTGCGCCAGCCGATCCGGTCGGAACGGTGCGTCAGGCCGAGCGAACCGGCGATCAGGAACGTGACGAGCAGCGCGACCACCGCGGTCGCGCCGAAGGCGGCCAGGTTCGCGGCCCGGCCTCCTGGTCCCGGCCGGCGGACGAACCGCAGGCCGAGATCGGTCATCGGGTTCATCGCTCGCTCACCCGGCCGTCGACGATCCGCACCACCCGGTGGCAGCGCGCGGCGACCGCGTCGTCGTGCGTGACCACGACGACGGCCGCACCGCGGTGGGTCGCGGCGCCGACGAGCAGGTCGATCACCTGGCCGCCGGTGGCCGCGTCCAGGGCGCCGGTCGGCTCGTCGGCGAAGACGACCTGCGGTTCGCCGACCAGGGCGCGGGCGATCGCGACGCGCTGGGCCTGGCCGCCGGACAGCTCGCCGGGGCGGCGGCCGGCTTCGTTCGCGAGGCCGACCTGGGCAAGAGTGGCGCGGGCCCGGCCGACGGCTTCGCGGCGGGACATCCCGTCGACCATCAGCGGGAGGGCGACGTTCTCGTCGGCCGGGAGTTCGGCGAGCAACTGGTTGTCCTGGAAGACGAACCCGAGCCGGCGCCGCCGGAGTACGGTCCGCTGGCCGTCGCTCAACTGGTCGACCCGGTCGTTGCCCAGCCAGACCTCGCCCTGGTCGGGGACCAGGATGCCGGCCAGGACGTGCAGCAGCGTCGTCTTGCCGTTGCCGCTGGGTCCCATCACGGCGAGCGCTTCGCCCGGCCGGACCGCGACGTCGACCCCGGCCAGACCGACGACGTCCCCGTAGTACTTGACCAGCCCACGCCCCGACAACGCCGCCGGCAGATGCTGGAACTCGTGCTGCGTATGCGGCGGCCGCTGAGCCACCGCCTGCGCCGACACCGGCTGCTGGGTCGGCACCGGGTACTGAGCGGTCGGAGCCGAGCTTGCGCCGCCCTGCGTCGGCACTGGGTTCTGCGTCGGCACCGGGCTCTGCGCGGGCAGCGGGTACTGCGGGGTCGGCGTCTGGTGGTGCGGTGGCGCGGGGTACTGCGTCGGTGTGTGCGGCGGACGGGTCGACGGGTTGTGGGCCAGCGGCTGGGCCGTCGGGGTCGGTCGCGGGGTCGGGGTGCTCATGCCCCGAAGCCTTCCGGTCACGGCCGTCCGGAGCGTCGGCCCGTGGACCGGTTCCGGGCACGCCTTTGGTCGTCCGTCGGTCGACCCGCGTAGTCCCTGGGTCGTACGTCGCGCTGGCCCCCGGGCTACTCGGCGGCGAATGCGGACGGGTACGCGTCGCGGTAGCTGACCAGTCGACCGGCCGGCGTCTCCACCGTCTCGGCCGCCAGCACCGCGCTCACGATCGCCCGCGTCAACGTCCGGGCTCCCGCGGCGAACACGCTCTCCAGCCGAGCGATCGCCGCCCGATCCGTCACGCTCAACCGCGCCTGCTCGGCCGGAGCGGTGGAGAGGGCGAACACGGAGTCCCCGTCGAGCAGCGTGTGCACCGGATCCACCGCCCGAGCGATGCCGTCGTGGGCGACCATCGCCATCCGCTGCGCGGCGGCCTTGTCGAGGGGTGCGTCGGTGGCCACGATCGCGATCACCGTGTTCATCCCCGGGACCGCCCCGGCCGGCGGATCCGGCGGCGGTTCCACGGGCGTCCTCAGTCCTGCGTACTCCTCCCCCAGTCCGTACCGGTCGCCGTACAACCGCCCTGTCGCGTCCACCGTCGAGCCGACCGCGTTCAGCACCACGATCGCGCCCACCGTCGTCCCGTCGTCGAGCCGCACGCTGGCCGTACCCAGGCCGCCCTTCAACCGGCCGACCCGGGTCCCCGCCCCGGCCCCGTGATTGCCCTCGGCAACAGCACCGTTGCCCGCAGCCTCGATCGCCTGACGGCCCCAGTCACCGGTGGGACGCGCCGTGAATCCACCTCCACGTCCCAGGTCGAAGACCACCGCTGTCGGCACGATCGGGACCACGTCGCGCTCGCCCGGACCGACCCGCACGCCCTCGCCGCGTTCCTCGAGCCAGGCCATCACGCCGGACGCGGTGTCGAGCCCGTAGGCGCTGCCGCCGGACAGCACGATCGCGTTGACGCCCGGGTTGGAGTTCACCGGGTCGAGCAGGTCGGTCTCGCGCGTCCCGGGTGCGCCACCGCGGACGTCGACGCCGGCGACCGCGGTCCCCGGGAGGTACACGACGGTGGTGCCGGTCAGGTACGGCGGGTCGGTGCGCTCGACCTGGCCGACGAGGACGCCGGGGACGTCGGTGATCGCGTTCTGCGGGCCTGGCTGCATAGGGAACTGTCTAGCACCCGGCCGAAATCCGGTTGCGGCCGACACTAGCGTGGAACGCATGAATCCCGATCACCTCTGTGGACTGCTGGCCGAACCGTCGAGACTGCGCACGTACGCCGCGGTCGTCCTCGGCGCCGGGACCCCCGAGGAGATCGCCGCGGCGACCGGGCTGGAGCTGCCGGTGGTCGCCAAAGCCCTGCAGCGCCTGGGCAAGAACGAGCTGATCACCGCATCACCCGGGGGTTTGAGCGCCGACGTGGACGTCTTCAAGGACGCGGTCCGCGACCACCGCCCGGAGCGCGAGCCCCTCGATCCGGACCCGGCCCGGGACGCTGTCCTGCGGTCCTTCATCCGCGACGGCCGGGTGACGGTGCTGCCGACGGTTCCGGCGAAGTTCGCGATCGTGCTCGAGTACCTGGTCAACTCCTTCGACCACGGCACCGACTACTCCGAGCCCGAAGTGAACGAGATCCTCAACCAATGGCACCCCGAT
Organism: Kribbella amoyensis; assembly: GCF_007828865.1. NCBI lineage: Bacteria > Bacillati > Actinomycetota > Actinomycetes > Propionibacteriales > Kribbellaceae > Kribbella > Kribbella amoyensis. The sequence continues at coordinate 5,625,574 of NZ_VIVK01000001.1, read as the reverse complement.
CACGCCCAGCTCCGCCGGTGCCTGGTCGACGCCGGCCTGATGACCCGCACCGACAGCATCTACCGCCGCGCTGCCTGACTGCGCTGCCTGACTCGGGTTACCCCTGGACGACCTCGGCGGCGTACTCCAACTCCGCAGGAGTCGGGAGACCGGTGAGCAGCCCGGCGACCTTGTCGTCGGCGTACTCGCGGTGGTGCGCCGCCAGGTCGTGGTCCAACGCGGCACCGGCCTGCCCGTGCAGGAAGTTGAGGTGGATCGCGAGCCCGGTGGCGAAGCCGTCCGCACCGGTCAGCTCAGCGGATCCACCGGACGCGCGGTACGCCTCGACGACGCGGCGCAACGCGTCCTCGTTGGTGAGGTGTCCGAAGAGGACGGCGCCGAGCTCGCGCCACGGGGCCATCGGGCCGGCGTTGTCCCAGTCGACCAGGACGGCGTGGTCCGGGGAGTGGAGGACGTTGGTGTTCTTGAGGTCGCGGTGACACCAGATCACGTCGCCCTCCGGTGCCGCGTTGACCAACTCGGTCAACTCCGTCAGGCGGACCAGCTGCCGTCGCAACTCCCCGGCCCAGACGGCACCCTCGCGAGACGCCAGCTCGGCCAGCTCAGACCAGTCACCGTCGACCCGCTGGTAGAAGGGGCCGCGCTCGCCCTCGCCACGCAACCACTCCAGGCTGTGCATCGCACCCATCCGGCTCGCGACCCACACTGACACGTCGACGTCCGCGTGCGTCGGCACCTCGCCGTCCACCCACTCGTACAGGCGCCAGCTCACCCCGTCCACGTCGACGGCGTACGCACCGGACGTCGCGGCCAGCGGACGCGGACTCGGTACACCGACGTCGGCGCAGGCTCGGTTGAACGCGACCTCCGAGCGAACGGCCTCCTCGTCCCACGCGAACCAGAACGACTCCTTCGCTGCGAACCAGCCGCTCTCGGTCCGCAGCCGCCAGACCGCCCCCATCGCACCACGAGCCACCCGGTCGAACGCCTCGACCCGGCCCAGCCCGTACGCCTCGGCCAAGGCGCCGGCACAACTGTCCGGCGGCGGGTTCACAGGAGAGGACGGGCTCACGTGAGACGGCGGGCCGGCGTGTCCTGGCGCGGCTTCTCGTTCGGGGCGATGCGAATCGTGGTGTCGACGACCGTCGCTCCGGTGGCGTGGACCAGGACCGACCGGAGATCGAGCCGGACGACCTCTTCAAGCTCCAGCGTGAGCCGGGCGACGCGGTGCAGCAGATCCTCGATCGCGGCGATGTCGACCGGATCCGTCCCGCGGTACCCGTACAGCAACGGGGCGGCACGGACCTCGCGGACCATCTCGGCCGCGTCGGTCGTGGTGAGCGGCGGCATCCGGTACGAGCGGTCGCCCAGCAGGTCCGTCGCCACACCCGACAGGCCGAACGACACCACGGGACCGAACGCCACGTCCTCCAGCGCCGAGATCACCACCGGCACCCCCGGCGGCGCCATCTTCTGGACGACGAACTGCGCGCGGCCCGGATCGCCCGCGACGCCGAAGGTCTCGGTCATCTCGGCCCACGCCTCGCGCATGTCGTCCTCGTCGTGGATGTGCCGCCAGATGTCGGCCAGGTCGGGGCGCATCCGCCACTGCTCCGCGGTCGCCTTGAGGATCACCTCGAACCCGAGGTCGGCCGCCCGCGCGACCGCCTCGTCGCCGGACAGCACCGGGAACGCGGGCAGCACGTTGATGTCGTAGAAGCTCAGCAGCCGCTGCCGATCCGCGTCGTCCAGGTCGGCGCCGTTCGGATGCCGCTGCAGGAACTCCTGGACGAAGTCCTCCGCGCCCGCGGTGTCGATCCCGGGCAGGTCCGGGATCCGCGAGTCCGCCCGGCGCCGCCACTCGGCGTACTGGGTGGCCTTGGCGAGCGCGCCCACGGCGTACTGCGGGGAGAGGAAGGACGGGATCGATCCGCGGGCGGCGCTCCCGCTCTCGCCCGGGACGCGGAGTTGCTCCGGGACGCTGCGGGAGGCGAGGAACGTGGACACCACCGGCTTGTCGGAGTCGGCGGCCGCGGCGGCGAGGACCTGGGCCACCTCGTCGCTGTTCGACAGGACGGGCGGGGTGAAGATCACCACCACCGAGTGCACCTGGTCGTCGGCGAACACCTCGGTCAGCGCGGTCTCGAAGTCCGCGGCGGAGGCGTCGGCGCTGAGGTTGTACGGCTCCCCCGCGACGTGCAGGCCGCAGGCCGCCATCGTGTCCAGGGCGAGCAGGGTGAGCGCGTCGGAGTTGCTGACGATGCCGACCCGGCGGCCCTTCGGCAGCGGCTGGTGCGCCATCAGCTGGGCCACGTCGAACAGCTCGCCGGTGGTGTCCACCCCGATCAGCCCGCTCTGCCGGAACAGCGAGTCGACCGTTGCCGGTGGCAACTGGCTGCGCCGGACCGTGTGCCCGAGCGGGACGCCCTGGGTGGCGCGGCCCGACTTCAGCGCGATCACCGGCTTGCGGCTGGCCAGCCGGCGCGACACCCGGCTGAACTTGCGCGGGTTGCCGAGCGACTCCAGGTAGAGCAGCACGACCTCGGTCGCCTCGTCGGAGTACCAGTACTGCATCAGGTCGTTGCCGGACACGTCGGCGCGGTTGCCGGCCGAGACGAAGCTGGACAGGCCGAGCCCACGCCCCACCATGTCGGCCAGGATCGAGACACCGAGCGCGCCGGACTGGCAGAAGAACGCGACCCGTCCCCGGCTCGGCATCAGCGGCGAGAGCGACGCGTTCAGGGTGACGCCGGGCGCGGTGTTGATCACGCCGAGCGCGTTCGGCCCGATCACGCGCATCCCGTACGACCGGGCCAGGCCGACCAGCCGGCGCTGCCGCCGACGGCCCTCGGCACCGATCTCGGCGAACCCGCTCGACACCACGACCAGCCCGCGGACCCCCTTCGCCGCGCAGTCGAGCACCACGTCGACCACCGCCTCGGCCGGGACCGCGACCACGGCGAGGTCGACCGTGTCCTCCACATCGCGGATCGTCGCGTACGCCGGGACGCCCTCGAGCTCGTCGGCCTTGGTGTCCGCGTTCACCGCGTACAGCCGGCCCGGGAACCCGTCCCGCAGGTTGCGCAGCAGCGCGTTCCCGATCGTGCCCTCGCGGCGGCTCGCCCCGATGACGGCGACGCTGGCCGGGGTGAGCAACCGGGCGATCGACAACGCCTCGGACCGTTGCTCGCGGGCCTGCATCACCCCGAACGAGGTGTCCGTCGGCGCGATGTCGAACTCGACGATGATCACGCCGTCCTCGAACTCGCGGGCCACCTTGTACCCGGCTTCGGTGAAGACGGTGATCATCTTCCGGTTGTCCGGCAGCACCTCGGCGACGAACCGGGTGATGCCGTGCTCGCGGGCCGCCTGCGACAGGTGCTCCAGCAGCAGTTGCCCGAGGCCCCGGCCCTGGTGCGCGTCCTCGATCAGGAACGCCACCTCGGCGGTCCGCCGGCCGGTCCGCTCGTACCGGCCGACGCCGATCATCTGGTCGCCGACCGTGACGATCAACGCCAGCCGGTCGGTGTAGTCCACCTGGGTGAACCTCGCCACGTCGCGGTCGGACAGCTGCGGGTACGGCGCGAAGAACCGGTAGTACTTGGACTGCTCCGACACCCGTGCGTAGAACGCGACCAGCAACTCGGCGTCGGCGGGCGTGATCGGCCGCAGGTGCGCGGTGGCGCCGTCCCGCAGGACGACGTCCGCCTCGTACTCCGCCGGATAGCCCGTTGGTGGCTCGGGGCCATACTGGCCCGGGCGCTGAGGCTGCTGCTCCGACAAGGTCACGCGGCCCAGCGTACTAAGGACGAGGCACCGGAGGTCGGCGAATTCCATGTGGTGGGTGAGCGCACTCGGGGCGCTGGGTGTGCTCGGAACAGGGCTGCTCGGTGCCGGCGACGCGCTGGCCGTGATCGAGCGGATCGGGCCGGTCCTGATCTTCCTGGTCGCGGTGACCGTGATCGCCGGGCTGGCGGACACCGCGAAGGTGTTCGACGTGGCCGCGCGGGAAGCGGCCCACCTCGGCAAAGGCCGCACGTGGCGGCTGTGGCTGCTCGTGGTCGCGCTGGCGACCGCGTCCACGGTGGTGCTCTCGCTCGACACGGCGGCTGTCCTGCTGACCCCGGTGGTGCTCGCGATGGCGCGCCAGCTCCAGCTCCCGCCGAAGTTGTTCGCCTTCACGACGGTCTGGCTGGCCGGGACCGCGTCCCTGCTGCTGCCCGTGTCGAACCTCACGAACCTGCTCGCCCTGCACCAGTTCCACCAGCTCGATCTCGGCCTGCGCGACTACCTCGGACTGAGCTGGCGACCCGCGCTCGCCGCGATCCTCATCACGGTCGCAGTCCTGGCCGCGCTCTTCCACCGCGACCTCGGCCGCCCGTACGCCGTCCCGCCGACTCCGGTGGTGGACGACAAGGTGCTCTTCTGGGGAGCGGCCGGGGTCTGCCTGGCACTCGGGCCGGCCTTCGTGTCCGGCGTCGAGGTCGCCTGGCCGGCCGGGGTGGGTGCGCTGATCCTGATCGGGCTGTTCGCGGTCCGCCGCCGCGACGAGCTGACCTGGTCGCTGATCCCGTGGCGGCTGGTCGTCACGGTGGTCGGGTTGTTCCTGCTGGTCGCCGCGCTGACCGAGCACGGACTGGAGCGGGTCCTCGGCGAGATCGCGGGCACCTCGTCCGACGGGTTGCTCGCCGACCTGCGGCTGACCACGACGGCGGCGGCCGGCGCGAACGCGGTCGACAACCTGCCCGCCTACCTGGCGATGGAACCGGTGGCCGCGACCGAGGGGCGGCGGCTGACCCTGCTGCTGATCGGCGTGAACTTCGGCTGCCTGCTCACGCTGTGGGGCTCGCTGGCCACCCTGTTGTGGCGGGACCGGTGCCGCACGGCGGGCGTACACATCTCCTGGTGGTCGTTCCTCTGGCGCGGCCTCATTCTCACCCCGCTCGTCCTCGCGGGCGCGGTGCTGGCCCTCAACCTGAGCTGAACCGTCAGGTCAAGCGGTGCCTGCGCGCACCCGCCTCGGCGTCGCCGATGATCTCGGTGGCGACGTCCCGCAGTTCACGCCCGGCGTCCTGGCTGAACCTGGCCAGCGTCGCGAACGCCTGGTCCGCGGTCAGGTTGAACCGCTCCATCATGATCCCCATCGCCTGGCCGATCAGGTCCCGCGTCTCCATCGCGGCCCGCAACTGCTCCAGCTCCTGTGTCCCGGCGTACGCCACCGCCGCGTGCGCCGCGAAAAGCATGCCGACGTGCTCGGACTCGTCGGTGAACGCGCGCGGCCGGCTGCTGTACAGGGTGAGAGCGGCCATGCTGTCCCCAGTCACGAACAGCTGGAACGACAGCATGCTGGCCGCGCCGAGAGCCGCCGCCCGCGGCGCGAACCGGGGCCAGCGCGACTCCCGGCTCATGTCGGTCACGCGGACGGTCTTGTGCTGCCAGACGGCGTCCAGGCAGGGACCCTCCCCGACGTCGACCATCACGTGATCAACCAGGGCGGGCAGGTAGCCCGAGGCTGCCCGCTCCCGGATCCGGTCCGGCCGGATCACCTCCGCGACCGCGCCCTCCTCGACGCCGGGGACCAGCTCGACCGCACCGGTGACGATGTCCCGCAGGCTCGCCTCCAGGTCGGGCGCGTCCTGCGACTCCCGGGCCAGCCGGCTCAGCTCGACGGCCGGCGCGTCCCGGCCGATCGTCGTCCCGCCGTCCGCCGTCGGGGGCCGTGTCTCAGCTGCCCCGTGCTCTCGGTCCTGCGCACCCACCCTTCCACCTAACACCCGGCTGTCGCCGCACGCCACCCCGGACGCGCGAGCCGCGATTGCCGCCGGGCACCGGGTCGGCCATAGTGCGGGACATGAGCGAGGAACAGAGCACGGCCGAGCCGACCCGGACCTTCCGCGCCGCCCGCGACTTCCTGATCGCGCACCGCGAGAACTACGAGACCGCCTACCGTGACTTCGACTGGCCGAGATTCGACCGGTTCAACTGGGCCCGCGACTGGTTCGACGCGCTCGCCGTCGAGCAGCCGGAGGTGGCCGCGCTCACCATCGTCGAGGAGGACGGCGAGGTGAACTCGCTGACCTACGCGGAGATGGCGCACCGGTCCCGCCAGGTGGCCGGCTGGCTGACCGAGGCCGGGTTGCAGCCGGGTGACCGGGTCCTGATCGTGCTCGGCAACACGGTGCCGCTGTGGGAAGTCATGCTCGGCTGTATCCGGGCCGGCGCGGTGATGATCCCCGCGACCACGCTGCTGACCGACGCGGACCTGGCCGACCGGATCGACCGAGGCGGCGTACGGGCCGTGGTCACGGCCGCGGCCGACGCGCCGCGGTACGCGGGGATCGCCGACCACTGCCTACGGGTCGCTGTCGGGGACGCGGTCGAGGGCTGGCTGCACTACGACGACTCCACGGGGTACGACGGTCCTGTCCCTGAGGTGGACACGTCGGCCGACGACTCGTTGCTGCTGTACTTCACCTCCGGGACGACGAGCCGGCCCAAGCTGGTCGAGCACACCCAGGTGAGCTACCCGGTCGGCCACCTGTCGACGATGTACTGGATCGGTCTGCAGCCCGGCGACGTCCACCTCAACGTGTCGTCCCCCGGCTGGGCCAAGCACTCGTGGAGCAACGTCTTCGCGCCCTGGAACGCGGGGGCGACCGTCTTCCTGTACAACTACGGCCGCTTCGACGCCGAGAAGATGCTGCGGGTCCTGCAGACGTACGGCGTGACCACGTTCTGCGCGCCGCCGACGGTGTGGCGGATGCTCATCCAGGCGGACCTGTCGGCGGTCGACGTGCAGATCCGCGAGTGCATCTCGGCCGGCGAGCCGCTGAACCCCGAGGTGATCGAGCAGGTCCGCAGCGCCTGGGGCATCACCATCCGGGACGGGTACGGCCAGACCGAGACGACCGCGCAGATCGGCAACCCGCCGGGTCAGCCGGTCAAGCTGGGCTCGATGGGCCGGCCGCTGCCCGGGTACTCGATCGCGCTGGTCGATCCCGCCACCGGCGAGGTGGGCGACGACGGCGAGATCTGTATCGAGCTCGTTCCCCCGCCGGTCCCGCTGATGCGTGGGTACCGCGACGCCAAGGAGCTCACCGACGAGGCGATGCGGGGCGGGTTCTACCACACCGGCGACGTCGCGAGCCGGGACGAGGACGGGTACGTCACGTACGTCGGCCGCGCGGACGACGTGTTCAAGGCGAGCGACTACCGGATCTCCCCGTTCGAGCTCGAGTCGGTCCTGATCGAGCACCCCGCGGTCGCCGAGGCCGCGGTCGTCCCGTCGCCCGACCCGGTCCGGCTCGCCGTGCCGAAGGCGTACGTGGTGCTGGTGGCCGGGCGGGAGCCGTCGCGCGAACTGGCCGGCGAGATCCTGGCCTTCTGCCGCGAGCACCTGGCGCCGTACCAGCGGATCCGGCGGATCGAGTTCGCCGAGCTGCCGAAGACGATCTCGGGCAAGATCCGCCGGATCGAGCTGCGCACCGACGAGGCGGCCAAGGTGGATCGCGGCGAGGCCGGCCGGTACGCGTACGACGAGGCGGACTTCCGCGAGCGCTGAACCGCGGCTCCCCCGGATCCGTCCGGGGCGCGTGGTGAAATGTCCGGATGTCGTTCGACACCGGCCTGGGGACGTCCGCGGTCGTGGTCCTGCCGCTCCTGGTGGCGATCGCGGTCGTCGCGTCCCGGTACGCCGAACTGCGGCACGACCGCGGCATCGTCACGGCCGGACTACGGGCCGTGGTCCAGCTGGCGGCGGTCGGCCTTGTCGTCGGATTCGCGCTGCAGTCGCTGTGGGGTGCGCTCGCGTTCGTCCTGGTGATGTTCACCGTGGCGACCGTGACGAGCACGCGGCGGATCCGGTCCACCGCGGCCGTCCCACGGCAGTACGCCTACTGCGCGCTCGCGATCGGCGGCGGAGCGGGCGTGGTCCTGCTGCTCCTGATCCTGCCGGGCGTGGTGCCGCGCAACCCGGAGACCATCCTGCCGATAGGCGGCATCGTCATCGGCGGCGCGATGAACGCGACCACGCTGGCGGGCCGGCGGCTGCTGTCGGAGTACGGGACCCGCTTCGGCGAGTTCGAGGCCGGGTTGTCGATCGGCCTGATGCCACGGGACGCGTTCAAGCTGGTGGCCGGACCGGTCGCGGGCGACGCGCTGCTGCCCGCGCTCGACCAGACCCGCACGGTCGGCCTGGTCACGCTGCCCGGCGCGTTCGTCGGGATGGTGCTCGGCGGTGCCTCACCGACCGCCGCCGCCGCGTTGCAGCTGGTCGTCCTGCTCGGGCTGATCGCGGCCGAGGCACTGGCGATCCTGATCACCACCGAGCTCCTGGCCCGGTCCCGGCTGCCGGACGGGCGTACCGTTTCCTCATGACCGACGACAAAGGCATCTTCGACCGCATCAACGACCTGGTGGCCGAGGAGCACGAGCTCCGCAGCAAGCACAGCGCCGGCACTGTCGACGACAGCGAGGAGCGGACCCGGCTGCGCGCCCTCGAGTCCGAGCTGGACCAGTGCTGGGACCTGCTCCGCCAGCGCCGCGCCAAGCGCGAGTTCGGCGAGGACCCGGACTCCGCGGCCGCCCGCTCGGCCGAGACGGTCGAGGGCTACCTGAACTGAGCCCGGCGTACCGAGGTCCGCCCGCTGCTGTGCGAGCGGACCTCGGTACCTGGAATCAGAAGCCGCGCAGCTTGTCCGGGGTGATCCGGATCAGCGCCGAGTACTCCGCGTGGAACGACTCGGCGGTCATCCCGAGGCCGGTGATCGAGGCGCCGTACTTCGCGTTGTACGCGGTCAGCTCCTCGGGACTCGGGCCGGCTTCGTCGATCACCGCGTCGCCGCTGATCACGCCGACGTCGCCGCCGGTGTGGGTGGCGTTGAAGTTGAGCGCGACCCGGGGATTCGCGGCCACGTTGTGCAGCTTCGCCTTCGCCTGCTGGCTGAAGACCAGGACGTGCTCGCCGGTCCAGAGGAACCACACCGGGTTCGGCGCGGGCGTCCCGGAGCGGCCGACCGTTGTCAGCCAGAGCACCTCCTCGCCGGCCAGCTGCTTCTCGATCCGGGCACCGAAGCCGGTGGACGTGTCGATCGTGAACATAGGACCCTCTCGATCGGGTGCAGTGAACTCCGCTGACGTCAGGACGGACCCAGCCGGCCCCACTCGATCGCCGGGCAGCGGTCCATCACCATCGTCAGTCCCGCCGCCGTCGTCCGGGCGTAGGCGTCCGGATCCGTCACATCCAGCTGGAACCAGACCGCGCGGGCGTTGATTCCCACCGCCTGGTCCGCGATGTCCCCGGCCAGCTCGGACCGGACGAACACGTCCACGCAGTCCACCGCGAACGGGATGTCCGCGAGGCTCGCGTACCCCGGCTCCCCGTGCACCTGCTCGGCCGACGGGTGCACCGGGACGATCCGTTTCCCCTTCTCCTGCAGGAACCGCGCCACCCCGTACGCCGCCCGGCCCTTGTTGGTCGACAGGCCGACCACGGCCCAGGTCTCGCAGTCGGCCAGGATCGCGCGGATGTCGCTCTCGTCCGCCCAGCTCGTCATGTCCGTCCTCTCTCGGCGGGCCGGTGGTTCGGTCCGGCCGGGCCCCATCCTCCGACCTCGACCTGGGTTGAGGTCAAGGTCAGCGACGCAGATAGGTGAGCACCGCGGAGACCCGGCGGTCCAGGCCGTCCTCGAGCTCGAGCTTGGCGAAGATGTTGCCGACGTGCTTGCGGACCGCGGCCTCGCTGACCACGAGCTGCTCGGCGATCGACGCGTTCACCCGGCCCTCGGCCATCAACGCCAGCACCTCCAGCTCCCGCGGGGTCAACGCGGCCAGCGGCCCGTCGTCGCGGCGCCGGGCGAGCAACTGGCGGACCACCTCGGGATCGACGACGGTCCCACCCTCGGCGACCCGGTCCAGCGAGGCGAGGAACTCGGTCACGTGCCCGACCCGGTCCTTCAGCAGGTACCCGATCCCGCCGCTGGTCGTCTCCAGCAACGACGACAGGTACGCGTCGGCGACGTACTGGGACAGCACGAGGATGCCGATCGTCGGGAAGCCGGCCCGGATCGCGGCGGCGGCGCGGAGCCCCTCGTCGCTGTGGCCGGGTGGCATCCGGACGTCGGTGATGACCAGGTCCGGCGGATTCTTCCGGACCACGGCGAGCAGCGTGTCGGCGTCCCCGACCGCGTCGCGGACCTCGTGGCCGGCCCGGTCCAGGATGCTGGCCAGGCCCTCGCGCAGCAGCAGCGAGTCCTCGGCCAGCACGATGCTCAGCGGCCGGTCCGGCACGGGTACCTCCGGGTCGGTCGCTGCGGGGTCAGTCGTCGAGCCGGCACGGGCACTCCATCCTCAGTCGGGTCGGCCCACCGGGTGGGCTGCTGAGGTCGAGTGTGCCGCCCAGGGCGTCCAGCCGCGTCACCAGCCCGGTCAACCCGGTCCCCGCCGACGGATCCGCGCCGCCGACGCCGTTGTCGCTGACGGTCACGATCAGCCGGTCGCCGCCGATCCAGCCGTCGACCTGGCAGAGCGTCGCGGCGGCGTGCTTGGCGACGTTGGCCAGCGCCTCGCTGATGACGAAGTACGCCGCGGCCTCGATCGGCGGCGGCAACCGGGTCGGCAGCGTCATCCGGACCGTCACCGGCAACGGACTGCGGTCGGCCACCTCCCGGACCGCGGCCTCCAGACCGAGATCGACCAGCACCCGTGGGTGGATCCCCCGAACTGCTTCCCGCAGATCCGCCAACGCGGCCTCGGCCTCGCTGTGCGCCTTCACCACGAGCCGTTTGCCCTCGCCGTCCGGTAGGTCGAGCTCGGCCAGACCGAGCGTCATCGTCAACCCGACGAGCCGCTGCTGCACACCGTCGTGCAGGTGCCGCTCGATCCGGGCGCGCTCGGTCTCGAACGCGTCCACCAGGTCGAGCCGGGAGCGCCGGAGCTCGGCGAGGTTGCGGCGCAGTTCGTCCTCGCGCGGGCCGAGCATCGCCTTGGCCAGCTCCGCCTCGGCGCCGGCGAGGCAGCCGAGGAAGTACGAGCTGACCACGTACCAGAGCGGGCCGAAGGTGACGAGGAAGAGGACGCCCTCGCTCGTGCTGTCCAGGCTCCACGGCCCCATCTCGAGCCGGTCGTCGGTGGCGATGACCGGCGCGAGCAGGGTGACCACGATGACCGCCGCGCTCAGCCCGGCGAACGCGGCACTCGCGATCCAGCCGAAGGTACCGAGCAGGACGCCGTACCCGAGCGCGCGCAGCGACCCCTGCTCGCGGCGGCGGAACCGGAGCCGTTCTCGCAGCGTCATCCGCGCCGGCATTGTGGCGTGCGGGCTGCTGATGCCGCCCGGCACCATCACCCGGACCCGCCACCGCTCCACGGTGCCGATCACCACGCCGACCAGCGGGAACCCCGTCAGCATCAGGATGCCGACGATCAGCGGGCTCAGCAGCGCGCTCAAGGTGATCCCCAGGAGCAGCAGCACGATCGTCACGAGGCCGACCGGGATCGAGCTCAACAGATAGGCATAGCTGCGCCACGGCCACGACGAGACGAGGTACCGTCGCGTCGCGAGCGCCGCCCACACGTTGTCCGGTCCTCTCACGGGGTCAACCCTAGAGTCGGGGCGGCCCCGGACGCGGTAGCTTGCGCGCTACCTCCACTCTCTCGCCGGGGCCAGCGCGTGTCGGCTGCCGCGGCGGTTGGCTGGGGAGCATGACCAGTACCGCGTCGGCCTTCCCGACCTCACCCGCTCACCCGTCGTCCGCGGCCCAGCCGTACGGACCGGCCGGTGACGCGCCCGCACTCCTGCTCGACGGCATCGCCAAGACGTACCGGTCGAAGGCCGGCGCCGTGGACGCGCTGCGCGGCGTGACGTACCACTTCGCCCGCGGGTCGTTCACGGCCGTGATGGGACCGTCGGGCTCCGGGAAGTCCACCTTGCTGCAATGCGCCGCCGGGCTCGACCGGCCGACCAACGGGACCGTCGTCCTGAACGGAATCCCGCTGCACGGTCTCGGCGAGGTGGCCCTCACCAAGCTGCGGCGCGAGCAGATGGGATTCGTGTTCCAGGCTTACAACCTGCTGCCGTCGCTGACCGTGTACGACAACGTAGCGCTGCCGTTGCGGTTGATGGGGCGGCGTCCCGGCCGTGGTGAGGTGGAGGCGGTCCTGACCCAGGTCGGACTGGACGGGAAGGCGAAGCGGCGTCCGGCCGAGCTGTCCGGCGGCCAGCAGCAGCGGGTGGCGATCGCGCGGGCCCTGGTCACCCGGCCGGCCGTGCTGTTCGCCGACGAACCGACCGGCGCGCTGGACAGCGGGACCAGCCGGCAGGTCCTCGGGTTGTTGCGTGAGGCAACCGTCCGGTCCGGGCAGACGACCGTGATGGTCACCCACGACCCGGTCGCCGCGGCGTACGCGGAGCGGGTGCTTTTCCTGTCCGACGGGCTCGTCGCGGGCTCGCTGGACCGCGGGACGCCCCAGCAGATCGCCGCCGCGATGAGTGAGCTGGAGCGCTGATGTTCTTCCTCAGCCGGCACACGGTCAGCCGCCATCGCGCCTTGTACGCCGGGTCGTTCGTCGCCCTGGCCGTCGGGGTCTTCCTGCTCGGCCTCGCCGCGACCGCGACGGCCGCCACCCTCGGGTACGACGGACCGACGGGTGACACGATCACGGTGACCTTGCCCGCCTACGACGACACGCCCGAGCGGACCGCCAAGGTGGTGATGTCCGGGGAGGACGTGTCCGGGCTCCAGGCGGTGCTCAGCGTGGTCGGCACGATCGCGGGGTTCATCACCATCTTCGTCATCGCGAGCACGTTCGCCTTCGCGGTGGCGTCACGGCGCCGCGAGATCGGGCTGCTGCGGCTGATCGGGGCGACCCCTGGTCAGGTCCGGCGGATGGTGCTCGGTGAGGCGCTGGTGGTCGCCTTCGCGGCGGCTCTGACCGGGGCGGTACTGGCCCAGTTGGCGACTCCCCTGCTGCTCGCGAAGGCGTCGTACACCGAGCTCGCGCCGGTGAAGCTGGAGCCGGCGAGTCCGTGGGTGCCGCTCGCGATCGCGATGGGGATCGGGCTGGTCGTGGCGATGCTCGGGGCCCGGTCCGCCGCTCGCCGGGCCGGCAAGGTCGGACCGGTCGACGCGTTGCGGGAGGCGTCGGTCGAACCACGCCGGATCGGACCGGTGCGGGTCGTGGTCGGGGTCCTGGTGCTGGCCGGGTCGATCGTGTTGCTGGCGCTGATCCGGCCGGGCACGGGCGAGGCGGTCATCCCGTTGGCGATGTTCACACCGATGCTGCTGGTCGTCGCGCTCACGTTGCTCGCGCCGTTGGTCGTCCCGCTGATCGGCCGGCTCTGGGCGGTACCGCTGGTCGCGTGGACCAACGTCTCCGGCCGCCTGGCCCGCAGCAACGTGACCGCCGCACCTCGCCGGAGTGCGTCGCTCGCCGCCCCGATCCTCGGCATCTCGGCGATCGCGGGCTCGATGGTCCTCACCCTGAGCTTCGCCGCCGACGCGTCCGCGGCCACGATCCGGGAGACCCTGCTCGCCCCCGTCGTCGTCACCTCGGCGGACAGCGTCGATCTGCGGGAACGCATTCTGGGGACACCGGGGGTGGCTGCCGTGGACGGTGCGATCCCGGTACCACTGGTACGGATCGATCGGGACTCCGCCGAGCTGGAGACCGCCGAGGGGATCGACGTCACGGCCACGAGCCAGGCGCGGAAGGTACCGGCGCTCTCCGGTGACCTCGGCCGGCTCTCCGGCCATACGGTTGCCATTAGCAAGGAACTGGCCGGGCTCGAGCAGTACAAGGTGGGCGACGAGATCGCGGTGACGTTCGCGGATCGCAAGGCCGACCGGTTGAAGGTGGTCGCGATCCTGCCGACCGCGCTCGAGCTGAACGGCGCGATGATGATCCCCGCCGACCTCGCCCGGCAGCACGCCCCGCGGGCCCAACCGACGCGCTGGTTCGTCGTCCCCGACCAGGGCGCGGACGTCGGTACCGTCATCGCCGCGCTCGACCGCCGGCTCGCCGGTACCGGCGCGGACGCCGTCCCCGCGACCGAGTGGGAGGCCCAGGAAGGCGATGCCGTCCGGCAGGGGAACGACCTCGGCCTGATCCTGCTGCTCGGACCGGCCTCCCTGTACAGCGCGATCGCGATCGCCAACACGCTGCTGATGGGGAGCCTGCAACGCGGCCACGAGTTCGTCACCGCGCGGCTCCTGGGCGCCACCCCGGCCCAGATCCGCCGCATGGTGCTGTGGGAGTCGGCCCTGGTCGGCGCGGTCGCGCTCAGCCTCGGCACGGCGATCACCGTCGCCGTCGGCACCCTGATCCGCCGGGCCATGAACGCCGGACTCGGCGAGGTCTCCGCCACTGTCCCCTGGGCGATCCTCCTCGGGATCGCGGTCCTCTGCCTGGTCCTCGCAATCGGAGCGGCGCTGGCTCCCACCAGCTTCATCCTCCGCAGGACCCACCCGTCGGCCGCCGTCGGCTGATCCGCCAGGCCGAGCAGGGCGGACACGGAGGGTGGTGAGGGTTCGGATTGCGGAATTGTCGGCGGGCCGGGCATAGGGTTGGCGGATTGGGGCCGGGTCGCTGCGGGAGTTCCGGGGGCGGACCGGCGACAATGGCGCTGCCGCCGGACCGCCGCGGCGCTTTTCAGTGACAGGCACCGAGGAGTTCGTAGACCCGCATGGCACGCCGTTCCAGCACCACCGCCGAACCCGAGGACTTCGAGGAGCGCATCCTCGACGTCGACGTCTCCGACGAGATGCGCAGCAGCTTCCTGGAGTACGCCTACTCGGTGATCTACTCCCGGGCCCTGCCGGACGCGCGGGACGGCCTGAAGCCGGTCCAGCGCCGGATCCTGTTCTCGATGGCAGAGAACAACATCCGGCCCGACCGCGGCCACGTGAAGTCGGCCCGCGTCGTCGGTGAGGTGATGGGTAAGTACCACCCGCACGGCGACGGCGCGATCTACGACGCCCTGGTCCGGACCGCGCAGCCCTGGTCGATGCGGGTGCCGCTGATCGACGGCCACGGGAACTTCGGCTCCCTCGACGACGGCCCGGCCGCGATGCGGTACACCGAGTGCCGGATGGCGCCGCCGGCGATGGCGATGACGAACGGCCTGGACGAGGACGTCGTCGACTACAAGCCGAACTACGACGGCCAGGAGGAGGAGCCGTCGGTCCTGCCGGCCGCGTTCCCCAACCTGCTGGTCAACGGCGCCGCCGGGATCGCGGTCGGGATGGCCACCAACATGGCCCCGCACAACCTCGTCGAGGTGGTGCAGGCGCTGCGGCACCTGATCAAGTCGCCGAACGCCGACCTGGACGACCTGATGCGGTTCGTCCCCGGCCCGGACCTGCCGACCGGCGGCAAGATCGTCGGCCTGGACGGGATCAAGGACGCGTACGCGGCCGGCCGGGGCAGCTTCAAGATGCGCGCCACCGCCCGGATCGAGAACGTCACCCCGCGGCGCAAGGGCATCGTGGTCACCGAGCTGCCGTACACGGTCGGCCCGGAGAAGGTGATCGAGAAGATCAAGACCCTGGTCCAGGCCAAGAAGCTGCAGGGCATCTCCGACGTCAAGGACCTGACCGACCGGGCGCACGGCACCCGGCTGGTGATCGAGGTGAAGAACGGCTTCGTCCCCGAGGCCCTGCTGGAGCAGCTGTACAAGCTGACCCCGCTGGAGGACTCGTTCTCGATCAACGCGGTCTGCCTGGTCGACGGCCAGCCCCGCACCCTCGGCCTGAAGGAACTGCTCGAGGTCTACCTGGGGCACCGCTACGACGTCACCCGGCGGCGCAGCGAGTTCCGCCGGAGGAAGGCGCAGGACCGGCTGCACATCGTCGACGGCCTGCTGATCGCGATCCTGGACATCGACGAGGTGATCCAGATCATCCGGTCCAGCGACGACGCCGGCCAGGCCCGGTCCCGGCTGATCGAGATCTTCGAGCTGTCCGAGACCCAGGCGAACTACATCCTGGACATGCCGCTGCGCCGGCTGACCAAGTACTCGCGGATCGAGCTGGAGACCGAGAAGGCCGAGCTGGAGCGCGAGATCGAGAAGCTGACCGCGATCCTCGAGGACGACGCCCTGCTCCGCAAGATGGTCTCCGACGAGCTCGCCGAGGTCGCCAAGACCTACGGCACGCCGCGGCGGACGGTGCTGCTGGAGTCGTCCGGCGCGGCCAAGACCGCGGCCGTCCCGCTCGAGGTGTCCGACGACCCGTGCTGGGTGCTGATGAGCTCGACCGGCCTGCTGGCCCGGACCAACGGCGTCGAGCCGTTCGGGGAGAGCGACAGCCGGGCCAAGCACGACGCGATCGTGTCGGTGATCAAGAGCACCGCCCGCGGCCAGTACGGCATGGTCACCAGCGCCGGCCGGCTGATCCGGCTCGAGTCGCTCGACCTGCCCGCGGTCCCGGCCACGGCCAGCGCGCCGAACCTGCAGGGCGGTGCGCCGATCGCCGAGTTCGTCTCGCTGGAGCCGGGTGAACGCGCGCTCGCGCTGACCACGATGGACCCCGAGTCCGTCGGCCTGGCGCTCGGGACGGCGGGCGGCGTGGTCAAGCGGGTCGTCCCGGACCACCTGAGCAACCGCGACTCGTGGGAGGTCATCCGGCTCACCGACGGCGACGAGGTCGTCGGCGCGGTCGAGCTGGCCACCGGCGAGGAGGAGCTGTGCTTCGTCACGTCGGACACGCAGCTGCTGCATTTCAACGCCGGCGCCGTCCGTCCGCAGGGCCGGACCGCGGGCGGTATGGCCGGTGTCCGGCTCGGCAAGGACGCGAAGGTGGTGTTCTTCGGCGCGATCGACCCGGCCAAGGACAACATCGTGCTCACCATCTCCGGCTCGTCGTCCGCGCTGCCGGGGACGGAGGTCGGCGCGGTGAAGGTCACGCCGCTCACCGAGTACCCGGGCAAGGGCCGCGGGACGGGCGGGGTCCGCTGTCACCGGCTGCTCAAGGGCGAGGACGGCCTGATGATCGCGTACATCGGTGCCGGTCCGCTGCGGGCCAGCGCGAGCAGCGGCGCCCCCGTGGAGCTGCCGCCGCTGGACGCCCGCCGCGACGGCTCCGGCGTACCGGTCGCGCAGCCGATCGCCGCGTGCGCCCCCAACCTGGCAGGCTGATCCCATGAGGAGACTGGTCGCGCTCGGAGCGGTGCTCGTGCTCGCCCTGGTCGGTTGCAGCGACGACAAGGGCAGTGACGGCGACGGCAAGACCGGCGACGACGCGGTGACCCTGCTGACCGAGGCGAAGAAGACGATCGACGAGGCGGCCAGCGTGCACGTGGTCCTGGCCGGCCGCGATCTGCCGGACACGGCGCAGACGCTCGCCGCCGGTGACGGGGTCGCCACCCACGCGCCCGCGTTCAAGGGCAAACTGACCGTGCGCGCGGCCGGGTCGCCGATCGACGCCGAGGTGGTCGCGGTCGGCGGCAAGGTGTACGCCAAGCTGCCGTTCACACCGAAGTTCATCGAGCTGCCGCCGAGTCAGCTGGCCGGGCTCGGCGCCCCCGACCCGGCGATCCTGCTCGACCCGTCCAAGGGCCTCACCTCGGTGCTGCCGACGGTGAAGGACCCGGCGATCAAGGGCGAGACCCGGGACGGGTCCAAGGTGCTGACCGAGGTGACCGGAACGATCCAGGGCAAGTCGCTGCAGGGCATCTTCCCGAAGGCGCCCGCCGACCAGGACTTCCCGAGCACCTTCAAGATCGACAAGGACGCCAAGCAGTTGGTGTCGGCAACGATCACCGGACCGTTCTACGACGGCGCCACCAGCAGCTACGACGTGACCCTGGACCGGTACGGCGAACAGGTCGAGATCACCAAGCCGTGAACGCGCCGGGGGGATCCGGCCGGCCCGGGACCGGGGCCGGCCGATGAGTGAGGTACCGGTCGCCGGTGGGACCGTGGGCGGCGCGCGCCGGCGGTTGACGCTGGCCTCGATCGCGGTGGCGTTCGCGGCCGCGGACACCTACGTCGTGGTGCTGGCGTTGCCGGACATGATGGCCGGCGTCGGGTTGTCCGCGGACCAGCTGCAGCGGGCCGCCCCGATCGTGTCCGGCTTCCTGCTCGGCTACATCGCCGTACTGCCGTTGATCGGCCGGATCGCGGACGTGGTCGGCCGGACCCCTGTCCTGGTCGGCGCGCTCATCCTGTTCGCGGTCGGCTCGCTGATCACGGCCGGGGCGTACGACCTGTCCCTCGTCGTCCTCGGGCGCTTCCTGCAAGGCGTCGGCGGCGGTGGACTCGTACCGGCCACGCTCGCCCTCGTCGCCGACCTCTGGCCGACCGACAAACGCGGACTCCCCCTCGGCGTGGTGGGCGCGGTCCAGGAGCTCGGGTCCGTCCTCGGTCCGCTGCTGGGGGCCGCTGTCCTCGCGATCGCCGACTGGCGGTACATCTTCTGGCTCAACCTCACCGTCGCCGTGGTGCTCGCGATCCTGCTGCGCGGGCGTCGACGGCCACCGCTCTCGGCCGTTGCCGGGTTGCTCGCGTGTATCGCGCTCGGGCTGACCCTGACCGCGCCCGAACGCCTCGCCACCGGCGTCACCCTGGGCATCCCGTTCGTCCCGTTCAGCGGGGATTCCCGGTTGCTCACCCCGATCGGCGTCGTCACGCTCGTCCTCCTTCTGGTCTGGATCGCTCTGCTGCTTCGGAAGACCGATCTGCGGAGCGTCGCTGCCCAGGTCGACCTCGTCGGCGCGTTGCTCCTGGCCGCGGCGCTCGCGGGTGTCGTACTCGCCTTCGCCACCGCGGATCCCGAGCGCGAGGTGATGTCCCCGGCCGGACCGTGGCTGCTCGTCGGTGCGGGGGCCTTCGCGATTGCGTTCGCGCTCTGGCAACGCCGGACCGCGCAGGCGATCGTGCCGCCAGGATTGCTGACCGCCAAGGCTGCCTGGGGTTCGCTCGTGGTCAGCTTCCTCGTCGGCGCAGCCCTGATCGCCGCTCTCGTCGACGTTCCCGTGTTCGCCCGGACGACGCAGGGCGGTGGGCAGCTCGCGGCCGCGCTCGTGCTGCTCCGGTTCCTGGTCGCGCTCCCGGTCGGCGCGGTCGCCGGCGGCTGGCTCACCCGGCGGTACGGGCTCGGCCTGATCACCGGCGCCGGGCTCGCGTTGTCGGGTGCGATGTTCGTCTGGATGGCGTTCTGGGGCCGGGACGCGCTCGACCACGTCCCGGCGACGCTGGCCCTGATCGGCTGCGGGTTCGGATTCGGCCTGGCGCTCTCCCCGGTGAACACCGCGATCCTGGCCGCGACCCGGGCGGACAGCCACGGCCTGGCCAGCGCGCTCGTCGTGGTCGCCCGGATGGTCGGCATGCTCGTCGGCGTCTCGGTCCTCACCGCGCTCGGACTCCGCCGGTACTACGCCCTCGCCGAGGACATCCCGTCACCCAACGAGCTGTGCCCGGCTACCCCCGGTACCTGCCGCCCGTTCGTCGACGCGCTCCGCGACGCGGCGATTTCACAAGTGCACACGATCTTCGCCGGCGCGGCGGTCTGTGCGTTCGCGGCCGCGATCCTCGCCGTCGTGCTGCTCGGCCGGCACCGATCCGTCCCGAGGTGAGGACGGTCGTGCGGGTCGCCGGCCCGGCTCGCGTACCGTGATGCCTGTGACCGCACGAACCCTCGGCCGGCCGGACCTGTGTTCGGTCGTCTGCCGGCAACTGGACGAACCGATGCCGGGGACGGCCGTCGTGGCGTCCGGCTGGGTGGTTGTCGAGCAGCCCGGTCCGTGGGGACGCAAAGCACCGACCGAGAGCCGGCTCGATCCCGCGTTCGGTGCGACGATCGATGCCGAGTGCAAGAAAGCCGATCTCCGGTTCGGCCTGATCCGCTCCCCCGGCCGCCGGCGCGACATCGAGCCGCCGCCCCACCAGGTGTACGTCGCGAGCAGCGTCCCCGGACGGACGTGGCTCCTCGGTGGCCGCGTGACCGATCCGGCCGCGTTGTCCGGCCTGGACCTCCAAGCCGTGAAGCGCGGTGACCGCGACGCGGTCGTCGCGTCGATGCCCGAGCTCGCGCCGACGACCGACCCGGTGATGCTGGTCTGTACCAATGGCAAGCGGGACGAGTGCTGCGCGGTGTACGGACGCCCGCTGATCGACGCACTGGCCGGCCAGGTCCCCGGCCGGGTCTGGGAGTCGAGCCACCTGAGCGGGCACCGCTTCTCCCCCACGGCCGCCGTGCTGCCGTACGGCACACTGCACGGCCGGCTCACCGCCGAGAGCGCGCTGGCCGTGCTCGACGCCGCCGATCGCGGCGAGACCGTGGTACCGACGCTGCGTGGCAGGTCCGCCTGGACCAAGCGCGGCCAGGTCGCCGAGATCGCCGTCCGCAACCTCACCGGCGAGGTCGCCCTGGACGCGCTCAGCGTCATGGCGGAAAGCCTGGACACCGTTTCGGTGCGGCACACCGACGGGCGGACCTGGACCGTTCAGGTCACCAGTGCACCCGCCGACCCACCCCGCCCGGAGTCATGCGGAAAGGAAACCTACGACATGTCGATCCTGCGTGCCGGCACCGTCACCCCTGGAGGACACCGATGAGTGCCGACGAGATCCTGCCGCCGGTCCCCGGCTTCGAGGACCTGCTCGCCGCCAACGCCGACTACGCCGACCACTTCGCGTACTCGGGCTTCGACGGCATCGCCCACGCCGGCATCGGCGTGGTCACCTGTATGGACTCACGGATCCCGCCGCTGGAGATGCTCGGCCTCAAGCCCGGCGACGCGAAGGTCCTGCGCAGCGCGGGCGGCCGGGTCACCGAGGTAACGATGACCGGGCTCGTACTGGGCGTCCAGCTGCTCGGGGTCCGCCGGGTGATGGTGATCCCGCACACCCGGTGCGCGATGGCCGCGATGACCGAGGACGAGCTGCGCGCCAAGGTCGAGAAGGCGGCCGGCAAGCCCGCCGGGTACCTGCCGATCAGCGTTGTCCCGGACCAGCTGGAGGCGCTCCGCAAGGACGTCGCCGCGGTCCGTGAGCACCCGCTGATCGGCGACGACATCCTCGTCGGCGGCTTCATGTACGACGTGGACAGCGGCCGCCTCACCCAGATCGCCTGACCCGTTCGCCTGAGCGGTTCGCCTCAATCCGATCGTCTGACCCTTCGTCTGACCCAGGTCGGCTGACGTCGGCCGATGTCGAGTGGCGGCCCGGTGCTGTCCCCCGACGGCCCGGGCCGGACGTACGCCCCCGCCCGCCTCGCAGTGAGGAGCAGCTCGTGTCCGGATCGCTCGTCCCGCCCGCGCTCGAACCGTTGCCGCTGGCAACCCTGCGACCGGCCGGCTGGCTGCGGGCCCGGCTACGGCTGCAGGCGGACGGGATGGCCGGTCACCTCGACGAGTTCTGGCCCGACATCGCCCGCAGCGGCTGGATCGGCGGCGACGCCGAAGGCTGGGAACGCGGTCCGTACTGGCTCGACGGCATCGTCGGGATCGCCTACTTGCTGGACGATCCGCGGCTGACGGCGAAGGTGGACCACTGGGTCGGGTACATCCTCGACCACCAGCACGAGGACGGCTGGTTCGGGCCCCGGACCGGCTCCGCTACGTACGCCGACCACGACGTCTGGCCCCGGGTGATCGTGCTGAAGGCGTTGCTGCAGTACCACGACGCGACTGGCGATCCGCGCGTGCTGCCGGCCGCGCTGCGGTTCCTCCGGCTGCTCGACCGGCTGCTGGACGAGTGGCCGTTGCTGGAATGGGCGCGGTCGCGCTGGACCGACCTGGTCTGGGTGATCAACCAGGTGGACGACCTCACCGGCGAACCCTGGCTCCGCCCCCTGGCCGCGAAGTCGCACGCGCAGGGGTACGACTGGTTCGCGTTCGCCGACCGGCTGCCGTACCGGGAGAAGGTGCCCGAGGCAACGTTGAAGGCGCTGCAGGCCGCCAACGCGGGGAACTGGATGAACGACGAGTACCTCGCCTCGCACGGCGTGAACGTGGCGATGGGTCTCAAGGCGATGCCGGTGTGGTGGCGGCACACCGGTGACGACGGGCAGCTCCCCCGGTTCCGGCGGATGCTCGACGCGCTCGACACCCACCACGGCCAGGCCAGCGGGCTCTACAGCTGCGACGAACACCTGGCCGGTACCCATCCGAGCCAGGGCACCGAGACCTGCACGGTGGTGGAGTACCTCGCGTCGCTCGAGGTCGCCCTCGAAGCCTGGGGCGCCGCCGGATCCTGGGACGCGGTCGAGCCGATCGCGGACCGGCTGGAGAAGATCGCGTTCAACGCGTTGCCCGCCTCGGTCTCCCCGGACGAGTGGACCCACCAGTACGTCCAGCAGGCGAACCAGGTCGTCTGCCATGTGACCGAGGACCGCGTCTACACGAACAACGACGCCGACGCGAACACCTTCGGCCTCGAACCCCATTTCGGCTGCTGCACCGCGAATCGGCACCAGGGCTGGCCGCGATTCACCAACCACCTGTGGCTGCGTGCCTCCGACGGCGGCCTCACCGCCCTCTCGTACGCGCCGTGCTCCCTGCGGACCGACGACGTACAGGTCGAGGTGTCGGGTGGGTACCCCTTCACGGACGAGGTGGTCCTCACGGTCGAGCGAGTCGGCGCGACGGTGCCGTTGCGTCTGCGCGTTCCGGCCTGGTCCGACGGGGCGACGCTGACCGTCGACGGTGGGGAGGCGGTCGCGTTGACGCCGGGTTCGGTGCAGGAGGTCCTGGTCGACTGGACGGGCTCCCGCGTTCTCCGGCTCACCCTGCCGGCCGCGGTCCGGGTCGTACCCCGTGGCGCGAGTGCGGTCTCCGTCGAACGCGGACCGCTGGTGTACTCCGTTCCCGTCCCCGACGAGTGGCGGCAGATCGGCGGCGAACACCCCCATGCCAGTTGGGAAATCCACCCGACCGGCCCCTGGAACTACGCCCTCGCGGTGACGCCTGGCACGGTCGCCGAGTCCGACGTGACCCGGACCGAGATCGGCGATCGACCCTTCTCGCCGGAGGACGCACCGATCCGCCTGCGCCTGCAGGGGCGCCTCGTGGACTGGGGTCTCGAACACGGTGCCGCCGCTGCTCCCCCGGCAAGCCCGGCCAAGTCCTCGGCCGAGCTCGAAGACGTCGAGCTGATCCCGTACGGGTGCACGAACCTCCGCGTCACCGAGTTCCCTTGGACGCACGTCGGCTGACGGTGGCGGAGTGGATCCGGGCGTACGCGCCGATCGGAGTCGACCGGTAACGCTCCGGATCTGGTAAGACTCCTGTATGAGACTCCGCCCCAGCTCACTGTCGCGTTCGTTGCTGGTCGGTGCTTTGGCGCTGACCAGCGTGTTGTCCGCCGCTCCTGCCCCGGCCGTCGCGGGCCCGGTCCGTACCGGCTGCTTCGACCCGGCGATCACCGGGAGCGTCGAGGAACAGCGGCTCGACAACGGCATCGACGGCGGACCCTCGGTCCCGGCCGAGATCCTCGCCCGCTCCGGCTTCGACAAGCAGGTCGCGGTCTTCACCCGTCTGCTCTGCACGGCACCGAACGGACGAGCCGCCCGCGCGATCGTCCAGGCCCAGGGCGAGGCGCTGTGGCGTACGGCGACCCACCGGGCGCAGCGCCCGCAGACGGCGCCCGCGCTGCCGCCGACCGACGACCGCGGCCTGTACTGGGCCCGGATCTCGATGAGTCTGGCCCTCCGGCAATGGCAGCCGGGCTTCGACCTCGGGACCAGCGAGCGCGCCGGCCTGATCCGCGCGCTGGAGTACTCGTCCCGCGGGATCACCAGCAGCCGGTTCAGCGCCGGGGTCCGCAAGATCGTGGTCACCGGGTTCGACCCGTTCACGCTCGACGCGGACGTCCGGATCGGCAACCCGTCCGGCGCGAACGCGCTCTCCCTGGACGGACAACGCTGGCGGATCGGCGGCACGACGTACGAGATCCGGACCATGGTGTTCCCGGTCCGGTACACCGACTTCGACGAGAACATGGTCGAGAACGCGCTCGCCCCGCACTACCGGAGCGGACCGCAGCACGCGGACCTGGTGCTGACCGCGAGCCAGGGCCGGGTCGGGCTGTTCGACCTGGAGGTGTTCAACGGGCGGCGGCGGTCGGTCAGCTCGATCGGCGACAACAACAACCTGTGGGGCGGCGGCACGCTCGCCGCGCCGGTGGTCTCACCGAGCATGCCGGCCGGACCGGAGTGGCTGACGACCAGCCTGCCCACGGCTCGGATGGCGCAGACCGAGGTCGCGCCGTTCCGGACCCGCGTGAACACGTCGGTGCTGGAGATTCCGGCCGGCGAGACCACCCCGGTCCGCCGTCCGCTCGGCCCGACGGCCGGCTCGATCGCCTCCGAGGGCGCGGGCGGCGGCTACCTGTCCAACGAGATCGCCTATCGCAACACGTTGCAGCGGGACCTGCTCGACCCGCTGATGCCGGCCGGCCACCTGCACGTCCCGGTGCTCCAGTTCGACCTGGAGAACAAGACCGCGATCACCGACCCGACGTACGAGGCCAACCGCGCCGCGATCGTCGAAGGCGCCCACGCGATCCTGCGCAGCGCACTGACCTGACGCCACCGCCAGTTCCAGCACGGGGCACTAGCTCGCGAGGATCACCGGGAACGCCTTCAGGATCGAGTCGAAGTGGTGATCGGCGACCGGGGTGTCGACGGCGTGGTGATGACCGATCCGGATCGTCGACAGCCCCGCGTTGATCCCGCCCGCGATGTCGTACGCCGGGTGGTCGCCCACCATCCACCCGCCGGCCAGGGTCGCCCCGGTCTGCTCAGCCGTCACCGCGAAGATCCGCGGGTCCGGCTTCCGTACCCCGGCCGCCTCGGAGATACAGGCGAAGTCGACGACCTGGTCGATCCCGGTCGTGCGCAGCTTGAGACTCTGCTGCACGGTGCCGCCGTTGGTGATCACGGCGACCCGCCACCCCGCTGTACGCAAGGACTCCAGCCCGTCCAGGACAGCCTGCTCCGCCCGCGTGAACAGCGGGTGCTCCGCGTCGTACGCCTCGACCAGCTCCGGCACCGTCGCCCCGACCGGGTAGCCCTCCTTCAACCCGGCGAAGAGTTTCCGCCGATCGTGGAAGCCACCCTGGTCGTGGTCGCGCAACCAGCCGACCGCGCTCTCGTCCAGACCCTCCCGGTCGACCCACCACCGGGCCCAGGCGAGGAACGCCGCGTCCCGATCGATCAGCGTGTTGTCGAGATCGAAGCAGGCGAGACGCGGAGCAGCGGCCGTCATACGTCGATGCGGGTCTCGTCCAGCTCGTACGCGCCCTGCACCAGGAACTCCTTGCGCGGCGCGACGTCGTTGCCCATCAGCAGGTCGAACACGCTCGCGGCAGCCTCGCCGTCGTCGACCGTGATCCGGCGCAACGTCCGGTGCCGCGGGTCCATCGTGGTCTCCGCCAACTGGTCGGCGTCCATCTCACCGAGACCCTTGTAGCGCTGCGGGGGCTCCTTCCAGCGGACGCCCTTCTTCATCAGCTCGGCCGACTTCCGCTGGTACTCCGCGTCGCTGTAGGTGTACAGGTACTTGTCCTGGCCCTTCTTCGGGTTCGTCAGCTCGAACCTGTGCAGCGGCGGGACCGCGGTGTACACCCGGCCCGCGTCGACCAGCGGCCGCATGTACCGGAAGAAGAGGGTGGCCAGCAGACACCGGATGTGCGCGCCGTCGGAGTCGGCGTCGGCCATGAAGATGATCTTGCCGTACCGGGCCTGGTCCAGGTCGAAGGTCCGCCCCGACCCGGCGCCGACCACCTGGATGATCGAGGCGCACTCGGCGTTCTTCAGCATGTCGCCGACCGACGCCTTCTGGACGTTCAGGATCTTGCCCCGGATCGGCAGCAGCGCCTGGAACTCCGAGCTCCGGGCCAGCTTCGCGGTCCCGAGCGCCGAGTCGCCCTCGACGATGAACAGCTCGGAGCGGTCCACGTCGTTGCTGCGGCAGTCCGCCAGCTTGGCCGGCAGGGCCGACGATTCCAGCGCCGTCTTCCGCCGCTGCAGCTCACGATGCTGCCGGGCCGCGACCCTGGTCCGGGACGCGGCGACGATCTTCTCCAGGACCGCGCGGGCCTGCGCCTTGTGCTCGCGCTTGGTCGAGGTGAGGAACGACTCCAGCTCGCTCTGCACGACCTTGGCCACGATCCGCGAGGCGGCCGGCGTGCCCAGTACCTCCTTGGTCTGGCCGTCGAACTGCGGCTCGGCCAGCCGGACCGTGACCACCGAGGTCAGGCCCTCCAGCACGTCGTCCTTGACGATCTCCTCGCCGGACTTCAGCAGCCGCGTCCCGGTCAGCACGGACGTGAACGCCTTCGACAGCGCCCGCTCGAAACCAGCCACATGGGTGCCGCCCTTCGGCGTGGCGACGATGTTCACGAACGACCGCACCTCGGTCTCGTACCCGTCGCCCCAGCGCACCGCGATGTCCACGTCGAGGTCGCGCTCGACGTCGGTCGGGGTCATGTGTCCGGCGTCGTCGAGCATCGGCACCGTCTCGGTGAAGTGCCCGGTCCCGGTCAGCCGGACCACGTCGGTGACCGGCTGGTCGGTGGCCAGGAACTCGGTGAACTCGCTGATCCCGCCGTCGTGCTTGAACGACTCCTCGCTGACCTCGTCGCCGCGCTCGTCCCGCACCACCAGCTCGAGCCCGGGCACCAGGAACGACGTCTGCCGCGCCCGGGTGACCAGCTCGTCGTAGTTGAAGGTGGCGTCGCGGGTGAAGATCTGCCGGTCCGCCCAGTACCGGATCCGGGTGCCGGTGACGCCCTTCTTGGCGCGGCCGTTCTTCCGCAGGCCCTTGGCCGCGGTGAACCCGGCGGTGGCGCCTTCGCCGTCGAACTCGCCCGCGACCCCGCGGCGGAACGACGTGGTCCAGACCGTGCCGCCACGGTCCACCTCGACGTCCAGCCGCGCGGACAGGGCGTTGACGACCGAGGCGCCGACACCGTGCAGACCACCGGAGGCGTTGTACGAGCCGCCGCCGAACTTGCCGCCGGCGTGCAGCTTGGTGAAGACCACCTCGACCCCGCTGAGCTTGGTCTTCGGCTCGACGTCGACCGGGATACCGCGGGCGCGGTCCCGGACCTCGACGGAGCCGTCCTTGTAGAGGATGACGTCGATCCGCTCACCGTGACCGGCGAGGGCTTCGTCGACCGCGTTGTCGATGATCTCCCACAGGCAGTGCATCAGACCGCGGCTGTCGGTCGAGCCGATGTACATCCCCGGCCGCTTGCGCACCGCTTCCAGTCCCTCGAGGACGAGCAGGTTGCGGGCGTTGTACGTCGGGTCGAGCTCGGCACTGCGAGGCGTCGGGGCGGCCACTGGGCTCCTTCACTGGTTCACAAGCAGACAGCGCGGCGGCCGGGGCCACCGCTGCCCCAAGAGTACGAGGCGGCACCCCCAAACCGCGGCAGGCGGGTCCGTTCGGCGGCCCAGCGAGCCGCCGGTCTCCGGCAGCCGGACGGTCGGCGCCGCGGCGTCCGCTTCCGGCCGTCAGGACTTGTGCGCTTTGGTGTACCCGGCATCATGGCGGGGTACCGAATGAGGACAACAGCATCGACGGGATCCGAAGCAGGAAAGGTGTTTCGGAAGATATCGATCCGGACTCGATCGTTCGCCTTTCCGACACACCGGGACTGCGCGCAGAGTGAACAGTCGATGGCGCACAGTGAAAGTAGACACGCCCGACACTCGCCGGAAACATCAGATCGCCCGAATCCGAAACGATTCCCCGTCAATATGCGTCATAAGGGAACAGGTGGTTCGTCTCACATTCGGACACGCTGCACCTACCGGGAAGCGATCCGCATGTCAGGATGTTGCTATCTGGTGAGTACGGAACTAGATGAGATGAGGCCTCAAGTGACTACAGCACTCGCCCCGAGTTCGACCCTGTCGGCTGCGGACCGTTGTGACCGCTGCGGCGCGCAGGCCTACGTCCGTGTCACCCTGACCAGCGGTGGGGAGCTTCTGTTCTGCGCCCACCACAGCCGGGAGCACGCGGAGAAGCTGCGCAACATCGCGGTCACCATCCACGACGAGACGGGCCGGCTCGACGCCGCCCCGACCATCGACGCGGAGGACGAGCGGTAACCGGCCTCATGAGGCGCCAACGGCGGCGCCCTTCCCTCCCCCTCTAAGACCATTCGATGGCGGTCACCCGGACAGGGCGGCCGCCATCCGTCATGTCCGGCCGCTGCCGGCTCAGACAACCGGGACGCCGGGCGCGGGCCCATGCCGGCGGAACTCGTGCCAGGCGCCCGCCAGCCGGTCCACGGCGTCGTCCAGTACTCGCTCGGGATAGGCGAACGGGATCCGCAGGTGGCCGTCGTGTTCCCCGGTCGGATCCATCGCCCGGCCGGCGACGACCTCGACCCCGTGCCGCAACGCGATCTGCGCGAACACCCGCGCGTCCGTGTCGGGCAGCCGGATCCACAACGCCGATCCGCCGTCGGGCTCGACCCAGCTCCACTCCGGCAGCCGCTCGGCCAGTAGGCGACCCACGTACGCACGCCGCGCGGTCGCGAGCCGGGCGCGTTCCGCGGTGACCTCCGGGAGCTTCGGCAACAATCTCGCGGTGAGGGCCTGGTCGATGATCGGGCTGCCGAGATCGGCGAGCGCCTTGTGCCGGGCGAGCCGCTCGGCCAGCGGACGCGGTGCGCGGATCCAGCCGATCCGCAGTCCGCCCCAGACCGCTTTCGACACCGACCCGATCGTCAGCACCTCCGCATTCTTCGGCGCGAACGCGGCCAGCGGCGGCGGAATGTCCGGCCCGGCCGGATCCCAGGCGGAATACGCGTTGTCCTCGACCACCACGACGCCGTATTTCGCGGCGAGTTCGGCCACCTGGCGACGGCGTGCCGTGGCCATCAGCCGGCCGGTCGGATTGTGGAACGTCGGCATCACGAACAGCATCGCCGGGTGGTGCTCCCGGAACGCGGCCTCGAGCAGGTCCGGCCGGATCCCGGCATCGTCCAGCGGTACGCCGACCACGCGGCCGCCGGCGGCACCGAACAGGTCGAAGCACCCCGGCCAACTCGGTTGCTCGATCACCACGGCCGCGCCGGACCGCAGGTACATCTGGGTGACCAGCGCGATCGCCTGATGCGCCCCGCTCGTCACGACCACCTCGTCCGCGCTGGTCGGGAGGCCGCCGTCGGTGAAGTGTTCGGCCACGCGTTCGCGGAGTACGCCGAGTCCCCGGGGGTGGTAGCCGACGTCCTGGAGCAGCAGCGGCAGCTCGTCCTTGGCGAGGTCGGCCAGCTCGGCCGCGACCTCGGGGATGCCGGGGTCGACGGCGTACGTCATCGCGATCACGTCGCCCGGTCCGACCGCGATCCGGTGGAACAGCGACTCGCCGTATCCGGTCGGGATCCGCCGGTCCGCGGTCGAACGGCCCCGGCTCGCCGAGCGGGCGACCGTCGTACCGCTCCCCCGGCGGCTCTCGACCAGACCACGGGCCCGGAGTTCGTCGTACGCCGCGACGACGGTGCTCCGGCTGACCGCGAGGGCGTCGGCGAGCCGGCGTTCCGCGGGCAGGCGGGCGCCGACCGGCAGCTCGGCCGAACCGACCAACGCCGCGATCGAGTCCGCCAACCGCCGGTACAGGCCGCCCGGTTGGCCGGTCAGCCGTCGGCCGATCAGGTCCGCGAGGACGTCGGGATCGCCAGAACGGTCCACTTCACCTCCCATTGGCACGGGTGGACTGCATCCAGTCCCGCCAGGCTAGTCGCGACAGACAGTCCACTTGGAGAGCGGAGGCCGGCGGGATGGGGATCGGGCAGGGATTGGGGTTCGTCGGGGCGACGGTGGTGCTGGTCGGGCTTCCGGGTCCGAACAACCTGTACATCTCGCTGCGCAGCCTGACCCAGGGCCGGCGGGCCGGTGTGGTCTCGGCGATCGCGATCGAGACCGGCACCGTCGTCTACATCCTGGCCGCGGCCCTCGGTCTGGCGGCCCTGGTCCAGACGTCGCCGGGGATCATCACCGCTATCTCGCTGACCGGCGCCACCTACCTCGCGTACCTCGGCCTGCGGACCCTGCGCCGACCCGCCGCCGCCGAGCCGACAGCGACCCTGGCTGTCGAGCCGTTGGGCCGGATCTTCCGGGCCGGCGTGCTGGTGAACCTGCTGAACCCGAAGGCGGCGCTCTTCTTCCTCGCCTTCCTCCCGCAGTTCGCCACCAGCGGCGCCGGACCGGAGCAACTCCGCAACGAGCTGCTGCTCCTCGGTCTCGCGGTGCTCGTGATCGGCCTCGCGCTCGACCTCTGCTACGCCGTCGGCGCCGCCGAACTCGGCCGCCGTCTCAAGCCCACCGGCCGCGGCCAGACCGTCCAACGCTGGACGGTCGCCGGCATCTACCTCGCCATTGCCGCCGCGGCCGCGATCAGCGCCATCGGTTAGGTCGTGTCTGGTAATCCCGCGCAGTAGGTGTGGGATTACCAGACACGACCTAGTCCGTGGAGACGGTGAGCTCTCCGTTCTCGTACTCGACGGAGACGGTCCTCTCGCCGATCTTCAGGCCGTGCAGCTGGAGTCGCTGCCAGGGGAAGGGATCGGCCGGGGTGAGATCGAGCGTGCCCCGCGGTACATGCGGTTCGACCCCGAGCGCGGCCACGACGACCGCGATCGCGGAGGCGGCCGCCCACGCCTGCGGGCGGCAGGACAGCGGGTACGGCGTCGGGGTGCTCTCCTCGGCCGTCCCCGCGCCGCCGTACAGCTCGGGCATCCGGTACTCGAATCCTTCGGCGGCATCGAGCAGACCCCGCACGTACTTGGTCGCGGTCGTGCCCTGGCCCGCGGCGTACAGGCCCTGGACCGTCATCGCGGTGTCGTGCGGCCAGACGCTGCCGGTGTGGTACCCGAGCGGGTTGAAGGCGGTCATTGCCGAGGACAACGTTCTCAGGCCGAACCCGCTGTCGAGCTGCTCCTCGCCCAGCAACGCGGCGACGACGGCCTCCTCCTGCGGGTCGAGCAGGCCGGTCCCGAGCAGGTGGCCCATGTTCGACGCGGGACCCGCGACCGGGCGCTTCTCGCCGTCGAGCGCGATCGCGGGATACCCGTCGACCCAGAAGGTGGCGCGGAAGCGTTCCTTCAGTGCGGCGGCCCAGCCGGTCCACTCGTCGGCCCCGGGCAGACCGAAGGCCGTCAGCAACTCGGCACCCGCGACCGCGGCGGCGTACGCGTAGCCCTGTACCTCACACAGGGCGATCGGCGCCTTGGCCAGAGTGCCGTCGGGCCACTGGACCGAGTCGCTCGAATCCTTCCAGCCCTGGTTCGCGAGACCGTGGCCGGACTCGTCGATGTACTCCAGGAAGCCGTCGCCGTCGGGGTCGGCGTAGTCGCGGATCCAGGCGAGCGCGTTCTGCAGGTTCGGCAGCAGCTCCTCGACCTCGGTGGGCGGCATCCCCCACCGCCACGCCTTGTGCAACGTGGTGATCCAGAGCTGGGTGGCGTCGTGGGTGCCGTAGTACACGGCGGGCAGGACGAGGCCGCCACCGTGGTCGGCGACCTCGGCGCGGAGCTCGTGCGGAATCTTGCCCGGCTGCTCGGCGGCGTCCGGGTCCACCTTCGTCCCCTGCCGGCGAGCCAGCGCCCGGAGCGTCCCGGCGGCGAGGCCCGGGTCCACCGGCAGCAGCATGCCGGACGAGATCAGCGAGTCCCGGCCGAACAAGGTCAGGTACCACGGTGGGCCGGCGCCGAGATAGCGGTCGCCGGCCGGACCGTCCGCGGCCAGTTGGAGCCCGGCCACGTCGTCGAGCGACCGGCGTACCCAGCGCTGCAGCCGCGCGTCCTCGCTGGCGGCCACCACCTCGCCGTACGTGATCCGCTCGGCCGGCGGCTCGATCGTGAACCCCTCGGTCGCCGGGAAATCGCCGCTCACAGTGACCGCGACCGTTGTCTCCTCGCCCGCAGGAACGGAGAGCTGCCAGGAGACCTCGCCTGGTACTTCGCCGAGCGAGAGCGGCGCCGGCTCGAGGAGAGCGGTCACGGTTGTGCCCGCGCTCTCCCAGCGCAAACCGGTCGCACCGACAACGGCCGGCTCCAGAGCGGGAAGGTCCGCGGCCGCTTCGCTGCGAACGGCCGCGGTCCCGGCGAGATCGGTGCCTAGGGCAAGCGTAACGGTGCAGTCGACGGTGACGTGGGAGTTGTTGACGAGGGTGAGCTGCTCGGTCATGCCGTCACCGGCCACCGAGCGGGTGCGGTGCAGCAGGACGGTCGGGTCGTGGCCCGCGTCGCCCAGACCCTCGATCACGGCCGTGTGCCGGGTGGTCCAGGCGGTGGGCTCGTCGACGTGGACCGGGAGCGGCTCGCGGCCGTCGACGGTGACCCTCGAGGTGGCCAGGACGCGGCGGTCGCGGGCGTACACCCCTTCGGCGCCGTGGCTGGTGAGTTGGCCGGATCGAGGGGACAGCGCCACCCAGGGAGCGGCGACCGCGGTGACCAGATCATGCAGATAGGGCATGCGTCCACCCTAAGCGGAGGGATTTGCGGCAGAGTGGCAGCGTGAACAGCGTTGCGACCGTCCTGGTCGGTGTCGCGATCTTCGTGGGGATCGCCGGCATCGTGATTCCGATCCTGCCCGGCGCGCTGCTCAGCCTGGCCGCGATCCTGGTCTGGGCCCTGATCGAACAGAGCCCGACCGGCTGGGTCGTCCTCTCCGCGGCCGTCGCCCTCATCGGTGCGAGCCAGGTGGTCAAGTACATCGTGCCCGAGCGCCGGCTGCGCGAGTCCGGGGTGCCGAGACGGTCGATGATCATCGGGGTGCTGCTCGGGATCGTCGGCTTCTTCGTGATTCCGGTGATCGGCATGTTCGTCGGCTTCCCGATCGGTGTGTACCTGTCCGAGTGGCAGCGGCAAGGCGCGCACGGCCCGGCCTGGACGTCCACCAAGCACGCCCTCCGCGCTACTGGGCTGTCGATCCTGATCGAGCTGATCGGCACCTCGCTCGCCGCCGCCGTCTGGCTCGCCGCCGTCATCTTCCTGGTCTGACGGCCGCACACTGCCAGGATTTTGCCAGCTTCGCCGGAGCCTCGTCTCAGGTCCGCTCGGCAGTGTGGGACGACCAGTACCAGGCGCGGAGTCCGGTACGCAGTCACGGGAGGCACAGCAGTATGGCGTCGTTCCAGAAACTCACCGACAAACCGTGGCGACTGGCCGGGACCGTCGCCGCGGTGGCCGTCACCACAGCGGCTGGCGGGGTCGCCTGGGCCACCACCAATGCCGACACCCCGTCCCCCTCGCAGTCCCCCTCCCAGGCACCGTCGGCGAGTCCGTCGGCGCCGTCCGACCAGGACCAGCGCGGTCCGGGCAAGGGACCGGGGCGACACGGCGAGCTGGGGATGTTCGGCGGAGCCCTGCACGGCGAGTTCGTGGTCGAGAAGGACGGCGGCGGCTACCAGACCGTCGCCACGCAGCGCGGCGAGGTGACCGCGGTCAGCAAGGACTCGATCACGGTCAAGAGCGCCGACGGGTACACCAAGCAGTACACGCTGACCGAGGACACGTTGGTGAACTCGGCCCGCGACGGTATCGACGACGTGAAGACCGGCAACCAGGTGACCGTGCTCGCGACCGCGGCCGACGGCAAGGCGACCGCGACCAGCGTCAGCGACACGACGGTGCGCCAGGAGGCCCAGGAGAAGTGGGGGTTCAAGCGCGGTCCCCGCTGATCCGGACCGGGCCGACACTCACAGCGGATTGCCAGGAAGCTCCCAGGGTTCTGCTGGGTCCGGGCGGCAGACTGGGGCCATGAGCCCGCATCTGCTGGTGGTCGACGACGAACCGAACATCGTCGAGCTGCTGTCCGCGAGTCTCCGGTTCGCCGGGTACGAGGTGTCCACGGCGAGTCACGGCACAGAGGCGCTGCGCAAGGCCCGTGAGGTCGAGCCGGACCTGGTCGTGCTGGACGTGATGATGCCCGGCCTGGACGGGTTCGAGGTGGTCCGCCGGCTGCGCGGTGAGGACCGGCACGTACCGGTGCTGTTCCTCACCGCGCGGGACGCCGTCGAGGACAAGGTGCTCGGCCTGCAGACCGGTGGCGACGACTACGTGACCAAGCCGTTCAGCCTGGACGAGCTGGTTGCCCGGGTCCGCGCTCTGCTGCGCCGGTCCGGACACCGCGAGCAGGTCGCGACCGAGGCCGCGGTGCTTAAGTACGCCGACCTGGAGCTCAACGAGGACAGCTACGAGGTGTTCAAGTCGGGCGAGCCGGTGCAGTTGTCGCTCACCGAGTTCAAGCTGCTGCGCTGCCTGCTGGAGAACGCGGAGCGGGTGATGTCGAAGGGGCAGATCCTGTCGGCGGTGTGGAACTACGACTTCGCCGGTGACGCGGGCGTGGTCGAGTCGTACATGTCGTACCTGCGCCGCAAGGTGGACACTGGTGAGCCGAAGCTGCTGCACACGGTCCGCGGCGTCGGCTACGTGCTGCGTACTCCGCGGGGCGCGAGCTGATGCAGGGACACCGCCGGCTGGCGGACCGCTATCCGCTGCGGATCACGATCGTCCTGGTCCTACTCGCCCTGGTGACCGCGGCGCTGGTCGCGTCCGGGCTGGTCGCGACCACGATCATGCGCGGCTACCTGACCGACCGGGTGGACACCCAGCTGAGCGAGGCCGCCCGGCCGATCGTGAACCGGCCGTGGCTCGGCGCAGACCGGCCGCCGCCGGAGAACACCCAGAACCGTCCGCCGCTGCCGAGCGCGTTCTACGTGCAGGCGTTCCGCGCGGACGGGTCCGAGACCCAGGGCGGCGCGTTCCGGCAGCCGTTGCGCGAGTCGGAGAGCCAGCCGAAGCTGCCGGCCCTGACCCTGCAGCAAGTGGTTGCCCGGAACAACCAGCCGTTCAACGCCCCGGCGGCGAGCGGCGGTGACACCTGGCGGGTGGTCGCGGTCCCGCTGAGCGGCGACCGCGGGTACGTGATGGTCGCGCAGAGCCTCGGCGACATGAACAAGACGATCCAGCGGCTCGTCGGCGTCCAGGTGGCGACCGGGGTGATCCTGCTCGTCCTGCTGGCCGGCGTCGGTACGTACGTCGTCCGCCGGAGCCTGCGTGGTCTCGAGGACGTCGAGCACACCGCGGTCGCCATCGCCGGCGGCGACCTCGGCCGCCGGGTACCGCAACGCGATCCGCGGACCGAGGTCGGCCGGTTGTCGCTCGCGCTCAACCAGATGCTCGGGCAGATCGAGAACGCGTTCGCCCAGCGCACCGCGTCGGAGTTCGCGGCCCGCCGCTCCGAGGACGCCGCGCGCCGCTCCGAGGAGGTCGCGCGCCGGTCGGAGGAGAACGCGCGCCAGTCCGAGGACCGGATGCGCCGGTTCATCGCCGACGCGAGCCACGAACTGCGGACGCCGCTGACCTCGATCCGCGGGTTCGCCGAGCTGACCCGGCAGCGGGGCGGTACCGCGGATCCGGTGACGATGCAGCGGATCGAGGACGAGGCCAAGCGGATGGGGTTGCTCGTCGACGACCTGCTCCTGCTCGCCCGGCTCGACCAGCAGCGGCCCTTGCAGAACCAGCCGGTCGACCTGCTGACGCTCGCGGGCGACTCGGTCCACGACGTCGAGGCGGTCCAGCCGGGCCGGGCGATGAGCCTGCAGATCCTGCCCGATTCCGGTGCGCCCGTGGTCGACGGCGACGAGTCGCGACTACGTCAGGTCCTCGGCAACCTGGTCAGCAACGCGCTCCACCACACGCCGGTCGACACACCGATCACGGTCTCGGTCGGGACCCGGGACGGCGAGGCCGTGCTCGAGGTGGCCGACCGCGGTCCCGGGCTGTCCGACGAGCAGAAGGCCCGCGTGTTCGAGCGGTTCTACCGCGCCGACTCGGCCCGGACCAGGGCCACCGGCGGTTCCGGCCTCGGCCTGTCGATCGTCGCTGCGCTGGTCGCTGCCCATCGCGGCCGGGTCACCGTGACGGACACTCCGGGCGGCGGCGTGACCTTCACGGTCCACCTCCCGCTCGCGCCCTGACCTCAGCTGTCCTGCTGTTTGTCCTGCTTGCGCGGGGTCAGCGGCGGCAGCGGCTCGGCCTTGCCGACGACGAACGCGTACGTCAGCGCGCCGATCACCGCGACGCCCGCGGCCACCCCGAACGACGGCCCGTACGACCCGTCGTACACGTCGAGCAGGAGGCCGAAGAGGAACGGGCTGATGATGCCCGCGATGTTCGAGGCGAAGTTCTGGATCCCGCCGATCGACGCGACGTGCCGCGAACTCGGGGCGACGTCCCCCGGCAAGGACCAGATCCCGGTGGCCGCGATCGCCAGGCTCGCGTACGAGATCGCCAGGAAGATCAGCGCGACGTAGACCGACGACGCGGGCGCCGCGAACACGATCGCCGCACCGCCGAGCAGGCCGCCGACCATGATCGTCTTGCGGACCCGGGTGACGTCGGCACCGCGGCGGATCCGGCGGTCCGCGACCAGGCCGGCGATCCAGGCGCCGACGATCGCGGTGATCCCCGGCAACGTCCCGAGAGTGCCGAGCTCGGCCAGGTCCAGGCCGCGGGCGTCCTTGAGATACGACGGGAACCAGGTCAGGAAGAAGTAGATGACGAAGTTCAGGCAGAAGAAACCGAGCATCATCCCGCGCACGGTCCGGTACTTGAACAGGTCCCGCCAGCGGACGTTCACCGCGTCCTCGTCGTCGGTCTCCTCCAGCCGCGCGCCGTGGTTGGCGATGTACTCGCGCTCCTCCTCGTTCGCGTGCTTGTGCTCTCGTGGATCGCGGTAGTACCAGTACCAGGCCGCCGCCCAGACCAACCCGGCCGCGCCCAGGACGACGAAGGAGAAGTGCCAGCTGACCAAGGCGATCAGCGCCGTCACCACCGGCAGTGCGAGCACCGTGCCGACCCGGGAGCCGGAGTCGATCACCGCGGTCGAGAACGCTCGCTCGTGCTTGGGGAACCAGCGGGACGCGGCCTTGGTGGCACTCGGGTACGCCCGGGGCCTCACCGGCTCCGAGCGCGAACCGGAACAGGAACAACGACCAGAACCCCCGCGCCAGCGGAGTCAGCGCGGTGACCACGGACCACCACACCGCCGCGACCGTGAACGCCTTCCGCGAGCCGACCCGGTCCGCGAACCAGCCGGCCGCGAGCATCGCCCCGTCGTACGCCCAGAAGATGGCGCCGAGGATCAGCCCCTTCTCCGCGTTGCTGAGATCGAGGTGCAGGTCGTCCTCGATGAACGGCAGGGCGACGCTCAGATTGGCCCGGTCCAGGTAGTTCAGCGAGAGCCCGACGAAAGCGAGCGCGAGAATCAGATAGCGAGTCCGGCTCGCGCCGGGTGGCGCCTTCACCACGGGGGTGGTGGTCACTGTGTGCCTCCGATCGATGGCGGATCGTCGAGACGTTACCCACTCCCCCGTCATGTCACGACAAACAGTCCACTCCACGGAACGGCGCCGTCACGCTCAGCTCGCGGTATCGCGGGCTAACGCTGCAGGATGCTTCGTTCGACCAAGGTCCAGGTGGTGGTGATCAGCAGGTAGAGGCCGGCCGCCGGCGGTACGAAGGCCGCCGTGGCGAGGGTGCCGAACGGGGCCAGGCGCGTGATTCGACGGGTCAGCGGGGTGGCCGACTCGTCGAGGCGGCGGACCTGGCGCCGGGAGGACAACCACGCCACCACGCCGAGCAGCACGGCCAGCGCGAGGTACGCCGGGGTCGCCGCGAACAACGGCCAATGCAGGCCGAGTAGGGATCCGGCGAGCAGCTGGTTCGCCTGGCCGGCGATCACGGTGGTCGAGAACACGGTGTACAGCAACCAGAAGAACGGCAGTTGCGCGAGCATCGGCAGGCAACCGGCGAGCACCGTGGTCCCGGACGACTGCTGGAGGTCGGCCATCTCCCGCTTCAGCCGGTCCGGGTCGTCGCGGTGCTTCTCGCTCAACTCGCGGAGCTGCGGCAACAACGCGGTGCGGGACTGCTCACCGCGGTGCGCGGCGAGGCTGAGTGGGAGTAGAAGGAGGCGGACGGCGAGGGTACAGAGGACGATCGCCACGACCGCGGAGTACTGGCCGGTGAGCGGTTCGATCGCGGTGACGAGGGACGTGACGAGGTGGTACGCGCCGGCGATGGGCGCGTCGAGGAATCCGGGCATGACTGAGCTCCACAACAGAGAAGGAATCGGACAGCGCTGCAGTGGGCCGCCTACCAGGGCGGCCCGGCGCTACTGTCCGGGAGCTCGGGGACGTGGACGCCCGGGCGCACCGGGGTCCCGCAGCCGCAGGAACGCGACCTGCTCGGAGCGCTCGCGCGCGGCGACCGCGCGGACCGGGACCAGCACCGGTGCGGAGCGGCGGGAGACAAGCAGGGCGGACAACAGAACGGCCGCCGCCGTGAGCACGGCGGCGGCCAGGAACGGCGAGTCGAGGGCAGCGATCGCCGACGACAGTGCGGCGGCGATCAGCTGGCCCATCGATCAGTCCAGGTAGTCGCGGAGGACCTGCGAGCGGGACGGGTGCCGCAGCTTCGACATCGTCTTCGACTCGATCTGCCGGATCCGCTCCCGGGTGACGCCGTAGACCTTGCCGATCTCGTCCAGTGTCTTCGGCTGGCCGTCGGTGAGGCCGAAGCGCATCGAGACCACACCGGCCTCGCGCTCGGACAGTGTGTCCAGGACCGCGTGCAGCTGCTCCTGCAGCAGCGTGAACGAGACCGCCTCGGCCGGCACGATCGCCTCGGAGTCCTCGATCAGGTCGCCGAACTCGGAGTCGCCGTCCTCACCGAGCGGGGTGTGCAGCGAGATCGGCTCGCGGCCGTACTTCTGCACCTCGATGACCTTCTCCGGGGTCATGTCGAGCTCCTTGGCGAGCTCCTCCGGAGTGGGCTCGCGGCCCAGGTCCTGCAGCATCTGGCGCTGGACGCGGGCCAGCTTGTTGATGACCTCGACCATGTGCACCGGGATGCGGATGGTGCGGGCCTGGTCGGCCATCGCGCGGGTGATCGCCTGCCGGATCCACCAGGTCGCGTACGTCGAGAACTTGTAGCCCTTGGTGTAGTCGAACTTCTCCACCGCGCGGATCAGGCCGAGGTTGCCCTCCTGGATCAGGTCCAGGAACAGCATGCCGCGACCGGTGTACCGCTTGGCCAGCGACACCACCAGGCGCAGGTTGGCCTCGAGCAGGTGGTTCTTCGCCCGCCGGCCGTCCTCGGAGATCCAGTCGTACTCGTCCTTGACCTTCTCCTTGAGCTTGGCGTCCTCGTCGGCCAGCTGCTCCTCGGCGAACAGGCCGGCCTCGATCCGCTTGGCGAGCTCGACCTCCTGCTCGGCGTTCAGCAGCGGGACCTTGCCGATCTGCTTCAGGTAGTCCTTGACCGGGTCGGCGGTGGCCCCGGCGACCATCACCTGCTGCTCGGGCTCGTCGGTCTCGTCGGCCTCGGAGACGATGAAGCCCTGGTCCTCGGTGAGCTCCTTCTCCAGCGGCTTCACCGCGTCCGGCTGGAAGTCCGCCTCGTCGACGTCGTCCAGCGCGCGGGGCTTCCCGGTCTTCGGGTCGATCGACAGACCCGCCTCGGACACGGCCTTCTTCGCCGGCGCCTTCTTGGCGGCGGCCTTCTTCGCGGGAATACCGTCCTCCTTGCTGGACGCAGCTACCTTCTTGGCCGCGGGGGCTGGCTTCTTCACTGCTGCCTTCTTCGCGGCTTGATCGGGAACGCGGGCGCTGGTCCTCGGAGCCGTGCTCCGGGCGGTGGCGGCCACGGCCCGGGCGGACTCGGCGGCAAGGTTCTCGGACGAGCTGGACGACACGAATTACCTCTCGTCTGACGCAGGGTTTCTGTACGGCAATACGACGTTGCGGTGGTGCTGGTGGAGCCTCGGAGTGTGGTGCTGCTCGCTGGTCAGGCGGCGGCAACAGTCCATTGTAATCCGCGAGCCAAGCTCAATCGCCGCGCGGCCCCCGGAACGGCGTGCCTTCTCCGGCGCCTGCCCGCCTGCGCGAGCGAGCACCGGAGCCGTCGGTTCAGCACTCAACTGTTCCGGGTCTGCCGTAACGGGCGCGCCACCACCCGCTGCTGAGCAACCTGCTGGGCCTGCTTGAACTGCCTCACTTTCACCAAGGACGCCACGTCGATCACGTCCGCGACGGACTTGAAGGCGCCGTCCTCGCCGTACGGCTCGGACGCCTCCCGCCAGCCGCGCGGCCGGACCTTGAGCTGCTTGCCGAGCAGCGCGACGAAGATCTTCGCCTTCTGCGCGCCGAACCCGGGCAGGGCCGACAGCCTGGCGAGCAGGTCGTCCCCGGACTTCACATCGGACCAGACCGCCGAGGCGTTACCGCCGTACTCCTCGTCCAGGTGCTTGGCCAGGGTCTGGATCCGGGCGGCCATCGCGGTCGGAAACCGATGCACGGCGGGCGGGCCGGCGACCACCTCGACGAACCCGTCCGGGTCGTAGGCGGCGACCGTGCAGGGGTCGAAGGCGCCCTGCATCCGCTTGGCGATCAGGACCGGTCCGGCGAAGGCTCGCTCCATCGGGATCTGCTGGTCCAGCAACATGCCGATCATCAGCGCGAACGGGTCCCGGCTCAGCATCTCGTCGGCGTCCGGCTGCTGGGCCAGGCACAGCTTCCTGCTGCGAGTCGAAGTCACCTCAGTCCTCCCCTTCCTCGGCCTTGACGGCCAGCACCGGACACGGAGCGTCGAGCAGCACCCGCTGGGCGTTGCTGCCGAGGATGAGCTTGCCGACCGGGGATCGGCGCCGCAGGCCGATCACGATGAACTCGGCCTGCACTTGTTCGGCGACGGCCACCAGGTCCTCCGCCGGATCGAGTCCCCGCACCAGTTGCCGTACCTCGTACGGCACACCGGTCGAGTCGAGTTGTTCGCGTACTTCTCTGAGCGCGGCGTCACTGGCCGCGGCCTCGTCGCTGTCGAAGCTGCGGCCGCCCCGGTGCGAGTTCACCACCACCAACTTGGCGGAGCGGAGCTTCGCCTCCTCGGCCGCACGCCGAAGAGCTGCTCGCCCTTCGGCCTTCGGCACATATCCCACGACGATGGTCGTCATCGACTTGCCTCACCTCCGGGTGTCACTGTCGACCCGTTCCGAACGATACTGCCCTGAACCGGCCCCGGCATCTGTGGAAATGCACCATCTGTGTCGTGACCGTGACCGTTAGGCAGTTGTGTCCGCAACACGGTCGAGTGATCCACGAGTGGGCGTCTCGTTGGATCGTGCATACCCGCGTGGGCACCTTCTAACCTTCCGGGTGCCACACCCTTGCAGGGCCGGCGGCCGACGCGCCAGTACCGCCGAGCGTGTCGGCGTAGACGGCGCATCCCCTTTCGTATCGCGGATTCGCACCCACCCGGACGCCGCTCGCTTTGCGTGATCGGTTGCCGTCGGCAAGAGCGGAGCGGCCGCTGTCCTACGTTGTCCGGGCCTCTCCGCTTTCTTCATGCTGTTTACTAACCGGTTCAGTCGACCGGCCACTCGTGGACGGGGGTGTTCGCGTGCATGTGGTCGCGGTAGCGGCCCAGCATTCCGCGGAGCGCGTCGCGGCGGCCGTGCGATCCCTTCGTGTAGAGCCGGTGGAACTCGTCGGCCTGCCAGGCGGCGCCGTTGCGGTGGGTGAGGCAGCGCTGCTCGATGATGCCGAGCAGCCGGTCGCGGACCGCCGGGTCGACCTCCCAGGCGTCCAGCCCGCGTGATGCCAACGGCAACAGCCGGCGCAGTACCAGCTCGGTCGCGCGGGCCGTCCCGACACCGGGCCAGAAGACCTCCGCGTCGATCCCCTGCCGGGCCGCCTCGTGGAAGTTCTCCTCGGCGGCGCTGAACGACATCTGCGACCAGATCGGCCGTTCGTCGTCGGCGAGCGCGCGGACCAGGCCGAAGTAGAAGGCGCCGTTGGCCATCGTGTCGACGACGGTCGGGCCGGCCGGCAGCACTCTGTTCTCCACCCGCAGATGCGGCTTCTCCCGGACAACGTCGTAGACCGGGCGGTTCCAGCGATAGATCGTCCCGTTGTGCAGCCGGAGCTCCGCAAGAGCTGGGGTGTCGCCGCGATCCAGGACGGCGATCGGATCCTCGTCCGACGTCACCGGCAACAACGCCGGGTAGTACCGCGAGTTCTCCTCGAACAGGTCGAAGATCGAGGTGATCCAGCGTTCGCCGAACCACACCCGCGGCCGGACCCCCTGCGTCTTCAGCTCGTGCGTCCGGGTGTCCGCGGCCTGCTCGAACAACGCGATCCGGGTCTCTCGCATCAGCTCCTTGCCGAACAGGAACGGCGAGTTCGCCCCGATCGCGAGCTGGACCCCGGCGATCGCCTGCGCCGCGTTCCAGTACCGCGGGAACGCCTCGGGCGTCACCTGCAGGTGGAACTGCGTCGACGTACACGCCGCCTCGGGCAGGATGCTGTCCGCGGTGACCTTCAGCCGTTCGACGCCGTCGATCGAGATCTGCA
This sequence comes from Kribbella amoyensis, assembly GCF_007828865.1. Taxonomy (NCBI): domain Bacteria; kingdom Bacillati; phylum Actinomycetota; class Actinomycetes; order Propionibacteriales; family Kribbellaceae; genus Kribbella; species Kribbella amoyensis. The sequence goes on along the minus strand of NZ_VIVK01000001.1, from coordinate 5,583,205 downwards.
CGTCCTCACCACGGGCCGCGAAGATCTGGTCGTTGAGCAACGCGTACCGGGGGTTGGTGCTGAGCGCGTCGCGGCGGATGTGCTCGGTCAGCAACGTCGGCAGGATGCCGATCACCACCATCGACGAACCGGTCCGGGCCGCCTTCTCCTCGGCGGCGTTCAGGCTGCCCCGGATCGACTTCTCCATCGCCTCCAGCCCGGCACCGTCGATCTGGCCGGGCGGCACGTTGATCTCCACGTTGAACTGGCCGAGCTCGGTCTGGAACGCGTCGTCCTCGATCGCGCTGAGCACCTCGGTGTTCTTCATCGCCGGGTCGGACCGGTCGTCCACCAGGTTCAGCTCGATCTCGATCCCCGTCATCGGCCGCTCGGCCTCGAACCGGGACTCGCGCAACATCCGCGCGAACGCGTCCAGGTTGCGGTGGACCTGATGCCGGAACGCGGTCCGGTCGGCCCGGGTGAACTCGACCTTGTCGACTTCCTCGCCCATACGTGCCTCCCCTGGTCCCTGCGGTGCACCTTCGAGGACCCCTGCGGTGCCTCCGCTTCCCAGTACCTGGCCTCAGTCTGCCTGAACCTGCCGCTTGATGTGACCTGGATCGCGTCGGCGGGGCGGCACCGTGGTCGCGGCGGCCGGGAATCGGGCCGCTTCGGCGGGGAATCCGCCCGCCGCGGAAGTGTCGGAGGCACCCGTCAGACTGGTGGTCGTGCGTGCCGATCCCTCCATCCTGCATGTCGACCTGGACGCGTTCTTCGCGGCGGTCGAGCAGCGGGACAAACCGTCGCTGCGGGGCAAACCCGTCGTCGTCGGCGGGATCGGGCTCCGCGGTGTCGTGTCCACGGCGTCGTACGAGGCGCGCAGGTACGGCGTCCGCTCGGCGATGTCGACCGCGGAGGCCAGGTCGCGCTGCCCGCACGCGGCGTACCTCGGCACCCGGTTCGAGGTCTATCGGGAGACCAGCCAGGCCGTGATGGCGCAGATGCGGGCGCTGTCGCCGTTGGTCGAGCCGCTGTCGCTGGACGAGGCGTTCGTCGATCTCGCCGCGGCCGGGCTGCACGACCTGACCGTCGAGGACGTGCACGCGATCGGTATGGACCTGAAGGAGGCGATCCGGGAAGCGAGCGGCGGCCTCACCGCCTCGGTCGGCGCGGGCACGTCGAAGCTCATCGCCAAGATCGCCAGCGACCTGGACAAGCCGGACGGCATCGTGGTGGTCCCGGCCGGCACCGAGGCGGAGTTCCTCGCGCCGATGCAGGTGACCGTGATACCCGGTGTCGGTCCCGCGACCGCGCAACGACTCGGCCTGATCGGTGTCCGGACCGTCGCCGAGTTGCAGCAGTTGAGTGAGGAGGAGTTGGTCCGCCAGGTCGGCGTCGCCCACGGCAGCAGCCTGCACCGGCTCGCCGTCGCGGCCGACGCCCGCGCCGTGGTGAGCGATCGGGAGACCAAGTCGATCAGCGTCGAGGACACGTTCGAGACCGACCTGATCGACCGGTCCTTGCTGGCGGCAATCAGCGACCGGATGGCGCACCGCGTCGCCGAGCGGCTGCAGAAGGCGCAACTGTCCGGCCGGACCGTGACGGTGAAGACGCGGATGCACGACTTCACCACGCACACCCGCTCGTCCACCCTGGCCGGTCCGACCGACGACAGCCGGGTGATCGCCCGGGTCGCGCGCCGGCTGCTCGAGGACAGCGACGTCTCGGGTGGGATCCGGCTGCTCGGCGTCGGCGTCTCGTCCCTGGCCGACTGGATCCAGGACGACCTGTTCACCGAGTCCGAGGACGTGCCGATCGACCTCGCGGTCCTTCCCGAGCGACCCCGCGAGCGGCTCACCGGGTACTACCCGGGCCAGGACGTGGTGCACGCACAGCACGGTGCGGGCTGGGTCTGGGGTTCGGGTCGTGGACGGGTGACGGTTCGCTTCGAGACCGCGACGACGCCGGCCGGGCCGGTCCGTACGTTCGCTGTGGACGACCCGGAGCTCACCCGGTTGGAGCGAGTTGTGGCCGAGGAGGACAGCTCTTCTACTGGTACGGCCTGAGGCGCACCGAGAGACAGGTGACGCAGCCCTCGAGTTTCTCGAACTCGCTGATGTCGACGACCACGGGCCGGTACCCGAGTGCGCGGAACAGCTCGGCGGACTTCGGCGCGGAGGCGGCCATCAAGAGACGGTCGTCGTCGAGCAGGACGACGTGCGCGCCGGCTTCCTCGGGGACAGCGCGGAAGGTCGGGAACGCGGCCGGATCGTCGACGAGCGGCGCGTACCCGATCACGGTCCGGTCCGGCAACGCGGTGACCGCGGACTTCAGGTGCAGGACCTTGCTGACGGGGATCGCGACCACGGTGGCGCCGAGCGGTTCGAGGTACGCGCGGAGTTGGTCGATCCCGTCCTGGTTCGTCCGACCACCGCGTCCGACGTAGACGGTGTTGCCGATCTTGAGGACGTCGCCGCCGTCGAGGGTCCCGGGTTCTTCGATCCGCTCGACTCGGTAGCCCTGCTGTTCGACGGCTTCCTCGGCGGCCTTTGCCTCGGGGCGACGTTCCTCCGCACCGGCTCTGGCGATCACGGCGAGGTCGCGGTACACGACCATCGTGTCCTCGACGAAGACGGCGTCCGGGCACTCCTCGATCCCGGGCACCTCGACGATGTCCCAACCGGCCGCGCCGAGCGCCTCGACGTACTCGGTCCACTGGCGTCGCGCGAGTTCGACGTCGACAGGGACGCGTTCGACGTGGGTGACCAGGCCCTCGGCCAAGCGGGGACCGACAGCTCGTACCAGTGCCCGTCGCTTCGTCATGCGGGCACGATAGCGCTGGGGTAATCCCGTGGACAGGTGGCTGCGCTGGGTGGTTCCATCGCGTGCCATGGGTGCGGGCCGGGTGGTGAGCGAGGCGGAGATCGCCGAGGGGTTGCGTTCGCTGGGTTTGACGTCGGCTTCTTCGGTCCTCGTCCACGCGTCGCTGCGTTCGTTCGGCGAGGTGGAGGGCGGGGCCGAGGCGGTCTGCCGGGCTCTGGTGGAGACGTGCGGGACCGTGATGATGGTCGCCGGCACGTGGGATCACACCGGCCTACCGGCTCCACCGGGACTGGTCCGGCCGGACAACGCGTACTACAACGCGGACACGTGGGCCGATTTCGACGACGCGCTCGCCGCTGCTGTGCCGTTCAGTTCGGATCTGCCGGTCGACCGGTGGTTGGGGACGATCGCGGAGACGCTGCGGCTGGGGTATGCGCACGAGCGCGGTACGCATCCGCTGTTCGCGTTCCTGGCGGTGGGTGGTCATGCCCGGCGGTTGATCGACGCCCAACGCGTGGACTGGCCACTGGGACCGATCGAAGCGCTGGCCGAGTTGAGGGGCCACGTGCTGTTGCTGGGCGTCGACCACACGTCGAACACCACCATCCACCTCGCCGAGCAGCACCTCGGGAGATCCCGCTTCCACCGCTACGCGAAATCGGGCGCGGGCTCGTGGATGGAGCTCCCGAACGTGTCGGGCGAGAGCCACAAGTTCGACGAGATCGAACCGGACCTCCGGCCGTTTACCACCGAGGTCGTGATCGGTGAGTGCAGGGCGCGCCTGATCGCGGTCGAGGACGTACTGACCTGCACGACCACCCTCATCACGAAAGACCCAGCAGCCCTCCTCTGCACCGAGCAAGGCTGCCGCTGCACCGCCGCCCTGGCGCAGTACGTGCATTCGAGCAGGAGGTAGTCACCGAACCGGCGATCGATCACGGCCGGGGACGGCGTGTCGGCGGCATCCTGGCTACCACCTCCTGTCGAGACGCCCGCGCAACGCTTGGTGCATGGGCGGGGGTTCGGCGGGTACTGGCGGGCCAGGACTTTTGGGAGCTGGAGGTTTGGATGCCGAAGATTTTGCCGCAGGTTGGTGGAGATGTCGTCGAGCTGATTCTTGCTGACCATCGGTGGTTCGAGGAGGCCTTGCGGGAGTTGCGGGACGTCCGGAGTGACCGTGCCGCCGTGCTCGCGGATCTTGCGGCTGTCCTCATCGCTCATGCCGAGGCCGAGGAGTCGAAGGTCTATCCCTCGCTGCGGAAGCGGGACGCCATCGACGCCGAGGAGGTCGAGCACTCGGAGCACGAACACGACGAGGGCAACGAAGCCCTGCTCGCGTTGATGGAGGTCGGCGACACCAGCTCGGACGAATTCGGCGACAAGGTGCACGAGTTGTCGGAGGCGCTTTCACATCATCTCGACGAGGAGGAGCGCGATGTGCTCAACCCGGCGCGGACCGACGTGAGCGCCGAGGTGCGTGAGCGACTCGGGGCCGACTTCGCCGCCGAACGGGCGCGACTCCTCGACGCGAACTGCGGTGAGATCGAGAACGTCCGCCGGATCGTCGCCGAGGCCGGGAAGAAGTAGTTGCCCAACGCATCAACCCGGTCCGTCAGAGCGCGATCTCCAGCCCCTCGTCGGCCGCGATGACCTCGCCGTCGAAGACCACGGCCGCCTCCTGCACCGAGACGGCGCGGTCCGATCCCGGCCAGAAGTGCGTGAGCATCAACCGCTTCGCGCCTTCCGCGTACGTCGCCGCCTCGCCGGCCGTCATCACGTACCGCGGCGTGGTCTGCGGTGACGGTCCCTGCAACGTCGCGTCCGAGATGTACAGATCCGCGTCCTTCGCCAACGCCCGCAGGACCGGGGTCGGCCCGCTGTCACCCGTGTACGACACGGTCAGGCCGTCCGCGGTCAGCCGGACCCCGAGGTTCGTCACGTAGTGCGGCAGGTGGACACACTCCAGCTTGAACGGACCCACCTCCGACGACCCGGCCAGATCGCGAACGTCGAACACGGTCGCCGGATCGGGACGTGGCTCCAGCGCCCGCAACACGTCGACCACACCCGGCGGGCAGTACAGCGGGATCGGCGGCGCCTCCCGCGCTTCGTAGTACCGAACCCGGGCGAGGCCGCTGACGTCCACGCAGTGTCCGGATGCTGATGCGTCACAATGACGGCGTCCACCTCGCCAAGCGGGCACAGCTCCAGCAACCGCGGCAACGTGGCGTACCCGAGGTCGAGGGCCACCTTGAACCCGTCGTACTCGAGCAGGTACCCAGCGCAGGCTCGACCGGCCTCGGGCCAGGCGCCGCAGGAGCCGAGGACGGTCAGCTTCCGGCCGGTCGGCATCAGGAGCCGAAGCCCTGGTCGGTCGAGACGATCTCCTTGCCGAGCGGGACGAGTGAGATCGGGATCAGCTTGAAGTTCGCGATGCCGAGCGGGATGCCGATGATGCTGACGCACAACGCGATCCCGGTCGCCAGGTGCCCGAGCGCGAGCCACCAGCCGGCCACCAGGATCCAGATCACGTTGCCGATCACCGAGCCGGCCCCGGCGCCGCGGCGGTCCACCATCCGGCGGCCGAACGGCCACAGCGCGAACCCGGCGATCCGGAACGACGCGATGCCGAACGGGATGGTGATGATCAGGATGCAGCAGATCAGGCCGGCCAGCACGTAGCCGACGGCCAGCCAGAATCCGGCCAGCACCAGCCAGATCAGGTTCAGGAGCGTTCTCATACCGTCCAGCCTGCCACCCGCCGGGTGTGCTCGAGGGTCAAACGGGCCACAAGTCCGGGATCGTTCCGGGGCAACCAGTGGCCTCCCCTGACCACCTGGACGCTCAGCCGGGACGCCCACCGCGCGACGTCGGTCTGCAGCGGCGTCGTGACGAAGGCGTCACCGTCCGGCGACACCGCCAGCACCGGTACGTCGGTCCGCCGCGGCCGGGGCCGGAGCAGCCGCGGGATCACGTTGGCGCGGTAGAGCTCCAGCCCGTTCACGAAGTCGCCGATCGAGCGAGCGTCGTCCGAGGCGGCACTCCCGCCCGCGCTCCGCTCCAGCCGGTCGAACACGCGATGCGCCCAGCCGTTCCGCCACCCGTGTTCCGGCACCCGGGGCAGGTGGAAGTAGAAGATGTACCAGGAGTGCCGCAGTTGCCGGAGCAGTTCGCGCTTCGGCCGGCGAGCCCGGAAGAAGTAGCCGGCGTGATCCAGCGACGGCCCCGAGATCGACACGAACGACGCGATCCGCCCGCGTAGCCGCTCACTCGTGACGAAGTGCCAGGCCTGGATCGAACCCCAGTCGTGGGCGAGCAAGTGCACCGCCCGATCGGGAGCGACCGCGTCGAGGACAGCGGTGAAGTCCTCCTCGAGCCGCGCCAGCCGGTACGCGGAGCGGCCGCGCGGGTGGTCCGAGGCACCGGCGCCGCGCACGTCGTAGGTGACGACGCGGAAGTGCTCCTGGAGCCGGCTGACCACGGGATCCCAGAGCCGCGCGTTGTCCGGATAGCCGTGCACGCAGACGAGCACTGGCTTGTCTGCGGGCACGTCACCGGCTTCGTAGACGGCCAGCTCCGTCCCGTCCGCCGATCGCACCCGGCGCACGCGTCAGTACTCCTCGGTGCTGATCACCCGGAACGTCATCCCGGCCTCGACCAGCCGGTTCCGCAGCGCCGGACCCATCGCGGCCGCGGGCGTCACCTGGCCGGCGATCTTCGGCAGGTCGTCGAGCGCGAGCGACAACGCGCTCTCGCCGAGCATCTTGGCGGTCTCGTCGTACCCGGGATCGCCGCCGGCCACCTCGGTCACCACCCGCTGCCCGCCGCCGGACCCGATGAACCTGGCCTTGAACCAGGACTTCGCCCGCTGTTCCTCGGACGGCCCGTCGCCGGCCTTGATCCGGTCGAGCAACGCGTTCCGCACCGGTGGGACCTGGGCCGCCAGGACCAGCCCGCCGACCCCGACGATGCCCCCGGCAACCATCGGCAACCGCTTCACGGCCGCGTAGTGCGAGTACCGGAAGTCCGGGCCGTACTCGTCCAGCAGGAGCGCCGAGTTCCGGACGATCTGCGGGTCCACGGTCGGCAGCGGGACGGCCCAGAAGCCCTGTGCGCGGTGGATCCGGCCGGCCTTCACCTTGACGGACCGTTTCGCCGGCCGCTCCTCCGCCTGCCGACGCGCGCGGTGGGCGTCCCAATTCTGCCGGCCGCGGGAGAACGCGGTGATCGCGGTCTGCAGGGTGCCCCCGGACGGCCGGCCGCCGGCGCGGACCAGGCCGTCCACGTGGATCGGGACCCGGCGCGGCAACTGCTCCACGGTGAACTGGACGCCCAGGTCGTACGGGATCGAGTCGAATCCGCAACAGTGGATGATCCGCGCACCGGTCTCGGCCGCCCGGGCGTGATGGTTCACGTACATCCGGTCGACGAACTCGGGCTCCCCGGTGAGATCCAGGTAGTCGGTCCCGGCCTCCGCGCAGGCGGCGACCAGTGGTTCGCCGTACCGGACGTACGGGCCGACCGTGGTCGCGAGGACCCGGGTGGACTCGGCGAGTGCGCGCAGCGTGTCCGGCGCGTCCACATCGGCCTCGACGAGTTCCACCTCGACGCCGAGCCGATCGCGGAGCTCGGACAGCTTCGCCGGGTTCCGGCCGGCCAGCGCCCACCTGAATCCCGGCGGCACCCGCTTCGCCAAGTACGCCGCGGTCAGCGCCCCGGTAAACCCGGTCGCCCCGAAGAGCACCACATCGTACGTACGGGCTCCGGCACTCACCGCTGCGCCACCTTCGCGCTGTCCGCCTGACCACCCGCACCCGAAGCCCGGGTGGACACCGTCGCTCCGCGGGTCTCGATGTCCGCGAGCGCGGCCCGATCGGCCTTCGCGACGGACAACCGCGATCCGAACTCGACCACGTGCGGGATCAACGCGCGCACCGCCTTGAGCGGACCGATCCAGCCCGGCACGTGGACGACGCGGGACCGCCGCCTGATCCCGCGGACGAACTTCTCCACCGCGAAGTCCAGCGGGTACACCCGGTTCGCCAACGGGATCCCGGTCCGCACCTTGCCGAACACCGGGTGCTCGTCGACCCCGCGGACCATGTCGGTGTCGACGAACGTCATGTGCGCGACCCCGACCTTGACGCCGAGGTGCCGCAGTTCGGCCCGCAGACTGTTGCCCATGGCCTCCACTCCGGCCTTGGCCACGGTGTACGAGGCGAGACCCGGGATGTGCACGACCGCCGCCAGCGAGGACACCAGCAGCAGGTACCCCTTGCTCGCCAGCAGGTGCGGCAGCGTGACCCGGACGGTCCGCCAGACGCCGTACAGATCGACGTCGAGGACTCGCTCGAAGACGGCCGGGTCCATGCTCCGGGTGAAACCGGGCGCCGCGATCCCGGCGTTCGCGACCACCACGTCGATCCGGCCGTACCGCTCGACCACAGCGTCGACGGCCGCCTGCAGGGACGCGAGATCGGTGACGTCGGCCTCCCACCAGCCGGCGTCCGGACCGCACTCCTCGGCGACCTGCCGCAGTTCCTCGGGTTCGAGCCCGACCAGCGCGAGCTTGTCCCCCTCGCTCGCGAGCCGCCGGGCGACGGCGGCCCCGATCCCCCGGGACGCTCCAGTGACGAGTACGACCTTGCCGGACATGCGGAACCTCCGTGCCAGCTGTTGAGTGGGTACTCAACAGTAAGTGCTTGTTGACCGTCTACTCAATAGACTGGCGCTATGACTCACGCCTCGTCCGCCACCGACGGCTCCGCCACCCCGGTCGAGCCCGGCGGTGAGCGGTCCGCCCGGTTGCGGCCCGAGCAGCGCCGGGCGCAGATCCTCGACGCGGCCCGGCGGGTCCTGGAGGCGGACCCGCACCGGGAGCTGACCGTGGAGCTGGTCGCGGCCGAGGCGCACGTCTCTCCCGCGTTGCTCTTCCACTACTTCGGCTCGAAGAAGAAGTTCCAGTTCGCGGTCATCGAGGCGGCGGCGACCGAACTGATGCTGCGCACAGCGCCCGACCCGGCGCTGCCGCCGAGGGAACAGCTCAGCTCGGGTATCCGCGCGTTCGTGCGTACCGTCCTCGAAGCGCCGCAGCTCTATCGGGCGACGCTGCTGATGTCGGCCGCCGGGGATCCCGCGGTCCGCGCGCTGCACTCGGAGCTGCGGCAGACGTTCAGCCACTGGGTGATCGACGCGGTCGCGCAGCTCGGGATCGAGCGGACGCCGACGATCGAGCTCGTCTGCCTCGGCTGGCAGGGGTACGTCGAGCAGACCCTGGTGACCTGGATCGACCAGCCGACCGTCGAGCCGGCGGACCTCGAGGACCTTTGCGAGCGATCCCTCACCGCACTGCTCTCCACGGCTGACGACCGCCCCGGCCCACCCTCGACCTGAACGACAACTTCACCTGTCGCGGAGCGCGGAGCAAGCTCAGCCTCGACGCGAGGTCGAGAGTGTCGGCCGTCGACCTCCACCCGAGCAGGAGTGGCTGGGCACCAGTGCCCCGTGGTGGAAGTCTCTTGAGTGATTGCGGTGGTCAGGTGCGTGCCTGGGCGCCGCAAGCGCCAGGCAACTCCCGACACGGGGCACTAGAGTTGCCGGGTGTTGAAGGTGGCGACGGTGAACGTGAACGGGGTCCGGGCGGCGTACCGGCGGGGCATGGCGACCTGGCTCGAGCAGACCGATCCGGACCTGCTCCTCCTCCAAGAGGTGCGCGCCACCGACGAGGTCCTGCGCGACCACCTCGGTGGGGACTGGCACCTCGCCCACGCTGAGCCGGTGATCGAGGGCAGCAAGGGCCGCGCCGGCGTGGCGGTCGCGAGCCGGCGCCCGATCAAGGCGGAGCGGATCGAGGTCGGCCCCGGGCGCTTCAGCGGCAGCGGTCGCTGGGTCGAGGCCGAGGTCGTCCTGGACGACGGGTCACCGCTCACTGCCGTCAGTACCTATGTCTTCACCGGCGAGTTCGAGACACCGCCGCGGCAGGCGGAGAAGTACGCGTTCCTCGACGCGATCACCGAGCGGCTCACCGCTCTGCGCGCTGACGGACGGCACGTCCTGCTCTGCGGCGACCTCAACATCGCGCACCGCGAGGAGGACCTGAAGGCCTGGAAGGCGAACCGGAAGAAGAGCGGCTTCCTGCCCGAGGAGCGAGCCTGGCTCGACCGGCTGTTCGCGGCCGGCTGGGTCGATCTCGGCCGCCGGTTCGGTGGCGACGGGCCCGGTCCGTACTCCTGGTGGTCCTGGCGCGGCAAGGCCTTCGACAACGACGCCGGCTGGCGGATCGACTACCAGATCGCCTCCCCCGGACTCGCCGCCGCGGCTCGCTCCTGCGTGGTCGACCGGGCCCCCACCTACGCGGAACGCTGGAGCGACCACGCACCTGTGGTGGCGACGTACGAGCTCTGACATCCGGGCGGGTAGTCTCGCCGCATGTCCGACCTCAATCCCCCTGTCGCCGCCCGCAAGCCGATCGAGCGCAGCCACCACGGCGACGTCTTCGTCGACGACTACGAGTGGCTGCGGGACAAGTCCGACGCCGAGGTGCTCGACTACCTGCGCGCCGAGAACACCTACACCGAGTCCCGCACCGCGCACCTCGAATCGTTGCGTGAGGCAATCTTCAAGGAGATCTCCGAGCGCACCCTGCAGACCGACCTGAGCGTGCCCGCGCGGCGCGGCAGCTACTGGTACTACAGCCGCACGGTCGAGGGCCGGCAGTACGCGATCAGCTGCCGGGTGAAGGTGGACGGCGACCAGCCGCCCGCGACCGACGGCGACATCCCCGGCGAGGAGGTGCTGCTGGACGGCAACGAGCTGGCCGGCGACTCCGAGTTCTTCGCGCTCGGCACCGTGGACGTCTCCCCCGACGGCCGGCTGCTCGCGTACTCGGTCGACCTCACCGGCGACGAGCGGTTCACGCTGCGGATCAAGGACCTGGCCACCGGCGAGCTGCTCGCCGACGAGCTGCCCGAGGTGCACTACGGCTCCGCCTGGTCCGCGGACGGCTCGACCATCTTCTACACCAAGGTGGACGACGCCTGGCGGCCGTACCAGGTCTGGCGGCACACCCTCGGCACCGACGGCGACGTACTGGTGATGGAGGAGACCGACGAGCGGTTCTGGGTGGGCGTCGACCTGACCCGGAACGAGAAGGCCCTGCAGATCTCGCTCGGCAGCAAGCTCACCAGCGAGGTCTGGCTGCTCGACGCCGCCCACCCGGACGGCGAGCCGGTCGTGGTGGCCCCGCGTCGCGAGGGCGTCGAGTACGACGTCGAGCACGCCGGCGACCAGCTGCTGATCGTGCACAACGCGGACGCGCCCAACTTCTCCCTCGCCACGGCGCCGCTGGACGCCCCGGGCGACTGGACCACCTTGCTCGAGGGCGACACGTCGAGCCGGTTGCTCGGCGTCGACGCGTTCGCCGACCACGTCATCCTATACCGCCGGCGCGACGCCCTCACCGAGCTCGCGATCATGCGGCGCGCGGGCGACGCCGGCTCCTTCGGGTCCCCGGAGGTCCTCACCTTCGACGAGCCCATCTACACCGTCTCCCCCGGCCGCAACGACGAGTGGCACGACACCCGGTACCGCTTCGGCTACACATCCCTGGTCACGCCGGGCTCGACGTACGACGTGGACCTGGCCACCGGGGAGCGCCGGCTCCTCAAGCAGCAGCCCGTCCTCGGCGGCGTCGACCTGTCCGGGTACACCCAGTACCGGGAGTGGGCGACCGCGGCCGACGGGACCCGGGTACCGATCTCGCTGGTGGCCCGCAAGGACGTCGCCAAGGACGGGAACGCGCCCGTCGTGCTGTACGGGTACGGCTCGTACGAGAGCTCGATGGACCCGTGGTTCTCGATCCCCCGGCTGTCGTTGCTCGACCGGGGTGTGGTGTTCGCGATCGCGCACATCCGTGGCGGTGGCGAGCTCGGGCGGCACTGGTACGACAACGGGAAAATGCTGACCAAGCGGAACACGTTCACCGACTTCGTCGCGGCCGCCGAGCACCTGGTCGAGGCCAGCTGGTCCCGGCCCGAGCGGATCGTCGCGCAGGGCGGCAGCGCGGGCGGTCTGCTGATGGGCGCGGTGGCGAACCTGGCCCCGCAGGCGTTCGGCGGGGTCGTCGCCGAGGTCCCGTTCGTGGACGCGCTGACCACGATCCTCGACCCGTCGCTGCCGCTGACCGTGATCGAGTGGGAGGAGTGGGGCAACCCGCTCGAGGACCCCGAGGTGTACGCGTACATGAAGTCCTACTCGCCGTACGAGAACGTCACCGCCCAGCAGTATCCGCGGATCCTCGCGATCACGAGCCTGAACGACACCCGGGTCTTCTATGTCGAGCCGGCCAAGTGGGTCGCCAAGCTGCGGGCCACCGCGGCCGGTGACGTCGACGTGCTGCTGAAGACCGAGATGGAAGCCGGTCACGGCGGCCGCAGCGGCCGGTACGACGCGTGGCGGGAAATCGCCTTCACGCTGGCCTGGGAACTCGACACCCTGAAACTCGCCACCAGCTGATCACCAGACCGTCCCCGGCGGCTGTGACGCGGCCGCACCAAAGGCAATTCTCCACCGGTCCGGGATTTCCCTGAGAAATCCCGGACCGGTGGTCGTTTGTGGCCGTCCTCACGGCGAGCCGGACCGTCGTTTGGCCGGGAAGACGGCGGGTACCTGAGGCGTTGCACGAAGTGTCGGGTGAAGGTGTGTCATGCACCACAGCCACGCAGGGATCGGGCCTGTGCTGCCAACAGTTCTCAGGTTCCGCGCGTCCTTGTGTCGACAAGACGAAACGACGCAAACCCCCGTGAAACAAAGCCGATCGTGGGCACAGGCTGCTCGAGGTGCGCACGACCGGCCGGAACAGCGGTTCCGGCGGTGGGTTTCGAGGGTGGAACAGTGCCGGGAACTCTCAGGGAACGTTCAGGCTGTTTACACACTCATCGTGGAATCTTGAACCTCACTCGAGCGTTGCTCTCCATGTAACGACGAAGGGAGTTTCGGTGGCTCGCACGGCTCGTGTCCGGTCAACGGACGACGGTATCGACGGCAAGGACAGCGTCGGTCTCTACCTGGAGGAGATCGCACGCACGCCCCTGCTCACCGCTGAGGAAGAGGTCGAGCTCGCTGAGACGGTCGAAGCAGGACTCCTGGCGGAGCAGCTCTTGGCCGAGGGGCGGGTTGGACGCAAGAAGGGCGGCGCGCCCAAATATGCGACAGAGGAAGAGCTGGAGTGGCTGGCCGAGGAGGGTCAGCGCGCCCAGCAACGGTTCGTGACCGCGAACCTGCGCCTGGTGGTATCGATCGCCCGCCGCTACGGACGGTCCCAGATGCCGCTCCTGGACCTGGTCCAGGAAGGCAACACAGGCCTGATCCGCGCGGTGGAGAAGTTCGACTACCGCAAGGGCTTCAAGTTCTCGACGTACGCCACCTGGTGGGTGCGTCAGGCCATCACCCGCGGGATCGCGCAGCAGGCCCGGGTGGTCCGGCTGCCGGTGCACGTGGTCGAGCAGCTGAACCAGATCGGATCGGCCCGGCGGACGCTCGAGCGCAGGCTCGGCCGTGAGCCGGAGATCGACGAGATCGCGGCGGAGCTGGACCTGGACGAGGACCGGGTCACCGACCTGATCCGGATCGGCCGGGACCACATCAGCCTGGACAACCCGATCGACGACGAGGGCGAGACCTCGCTGGGCGACCTGATCGCGGCCGAGACCGCGCCGGGTCCGGACCAGCTGGTCGCCGACGCCTCGGACCGCTCGGGCCTGTTCAGCCTGGTCGACCAGCTCGACCCGCGGTCCGCGGACGTGATCCGGCGGCGGTACGGCCTGCACGACGGCCGGCAGGCCAAGCTGGCGGACATCGGCGCGGTGCACGGCATCTCCGCCGAGCGGGTCCGGCAGATCGAGCGGGAGGCGCTCGGCCGGCTCCGGCTGCTCGCCGACCCGACCCTGGCCGCCTAGGACCGAGCCACCTGGCCGCAGCCGATCAGAACCCCCACCCAGGACCCCCGTGCCGCCCTCCCGGCCGGGGGTCCTGTCCTGTCCGGAGGTGGATCAGGGCAGCTGCAGCCAGGACTCGACCGGCAGGTGGTCGCTCGGGTACTGGCCGTCCTTCTGGAAGGTGTTGATCGACGCCTTCGGGACCTTGACGCCCGGCGTGGTGAGGATCCAGTCGATCCGGTCACCGTTCGGCGTCAGCGGCTTGTAGCCGTGGAAGGTCGCGTACAGCGGGCTGCGCCGGTCGGCGGTCAGCCAGCTGTCCTCGAGCGGCCCGTTGGTGACGAGCTTGTCGTAGACGGTCACGCCTGGCTTGCCGGCCTCGTTGAAGTCGCCGGTCGCGATCACCGGCAGCGCCGGGTCGAACCCGCCCATCCGCTGCAGCAGCAGGTCCGCCGACTTCGACCGGGTGGTCGCGTCGAAGGCCTCGAAGTGCGTGTTCACCGCGTAGAACTGCTTCTCGGTCGCCTTGTCCAGGAACCGGACCCAGGTGACCATCCGCGGGCAGCAGCCGCCCCAGGTCTGCGAGCCGACCACGTCCGGGGTGTCGGACAGCCAGAAGTGGTCGTACTCGAGCGGCTGCAGCCGGCGGGTGTCGAAGAAGACCATCATGAACTCGCCGCGGCTGCCGCCTTCACGGCCGAGACCGATCGAGTCGTACGACGGGCCGAGGTCGGCGGCGATGTCCTGGAGTTGCGGGTAGACGCCCTCCTGGGTCCCGATGAGCTCGGGCCGCGCCATCCGGAGCTGCTCGCGCATCACCGGGCGCCGGTCCTGCCAGGCGTTCGGCGGGGTGTCGCTCGCGTAGCGCAGGTTGTACGACATCACGTGCAGCGGTTTGTCCGCCGCACCCTTGGTCGCTGTTCCGGAAGTGCTCGCGGACTTGGCGGTGCCGGTCGCGGAGGCCGAGAGGCCGCCGACGAGAGTGAGACCGAGGGCGGCCGCGGCGAGGAGCGCGGCGACTCGGGGGCGGGTGGTGAACATTTGTCTGAAACCTCCAGGCAAGTGGGAGCGAGTTACCGAAGCTAACCACGATCGGTGACCGCCGCCTGACCACGGCGCGTCGGCCAGGTAACCGCTGTCCGCCCACCGGGCAGTACCGGGCGCCTGCCCTCGCTGGTCGGTCAGGCGGCGGTTCGGTTCCAGGTCTGGATCAGCGCGGGGAGCTCGGCGAGCCGCTGGACGGTCGCGTCCGGGACGCCTTCGGTGTGGCCGATCTGGTTGGCCGGGATCGCGCTGTGCGGGATGTGGACCGCGCGCATGCCGACGTTCTGCGCGCCCCAGACGTCGTCGAAGAGCCGGTCGCCGACGAACAGGCAGCTCGCCGGATCGGTCGCTCCGGCCGCCCGCATCGCCGCGAGGAACGCCTCCGGATGCGGCTTCGTCCACGGCACCTCGCTCGTGTACACGGCCCCGTCGAGGAGGTCGAGGACGCCGTCGCGGGCGAAAATGTCCTCGTGCCGCTGCCGGGACCAGATGGTGTTCGACAGCACGCCGATCCGCAGGCCCTGGGCCCGCAGGTCGGTGAGCATCGCGAGCGCGTCCGGGTCGAGCTCGGTGTGCGGGTGCCACAACCGCTCGTACTCCGCGAGCGCCGCCGGCGTCATCACCACGTCGGCCAGCAGGCACACCTCGTCCAGCGTGCTGCTGCGGTGCTCGTCGCGGGAGCGCGCCCAGACCGAGTCCTCGGCGGCGAGCAACCGCGCGGCCAACTCGTCGGCGCGGGCCGCGTCGATCAACGCGGCCACCGACCGCCAGACGGCGTACAGGTCGATGGTGTGCCAGGTCGCCAGCGTGCCGCCCCAGTCGAACAGGACGGTGTCGATCGGTGCGCTCTTCGGATTCGTCACGGCGTCAGGGTGCCAGAACCCGCCGACAGTTCTCGCCTGGTTATCCGCTGACCCGCGTCAGCTCCTGCCGCTTGGCGAGCCACAGCACGAGTACGGCGTAGACGGCGAGGCTCGGCACGTCCGTCACCGGGAGGGTCCATGGCGCACCGCCCTGCTCGGCCCAGCCATCCAGCGTTCCCATTGCCGCAGGCAACAAAAACGCGAAGACGTTGTTCAGGGTGTGCAGCCCGATCGCGGCCTCGATCCCGCCGGTCCGCACCGACACGTACCCGACCACCATCGCGAACATGAAGATGTCGAGCATGGCCCAGCCGGTGTACCCGTGCACCGAGACGAACGCGGCGCTGCTGATCACCAACGCCGGCCACGGCGTCCGCAGGACCAGCTTGGCCGTCCGTACGAACGCGTTGCCGTCGGTCCCTTGCGGGGCGTACGCGCCGATCGCCTGCACCAGCCAGCCGCGGAAGACGAACTCCTCCGCACCCGCCTGGAACGGGACGAGGACGAGGATGATCAGCAGCGGCAGGATGAAGTCCGCCAGGCCCACCCAGGAGCCGTCGTCGGTCACCGCGCTGTCCGTGGTCGGGAACAGGGCCTCCATCAGCACGCTCAGGCCGAACGACACGGCGAGGTAGGCGAGGCCCGGGAGCAACGCGAAGAGCAGCCAGCGCCAGCGGATCCGGTTGAGTACGGACGCGACGCTCCAGGCCGGGCGGCGTTGCACCAGCCAGGCGGAGAGCAGCACGACCGGGGTGAGGATAGCGAGCGAGGCGAGCGTGAAGGCGAGGTTCTCCAGGTCGCTCGGGAAGAAGTCGGTGCCCTCCATCGACGGGGTGTCGCCGGTGACGAGGGTGTGCACGATCGTCCAGATCACGACCAGCGCGGCACTGGCGAAGAACGCGACGGCGAGCAGGAACCCGGTGCCGACGATCGGCCGCCACCAGCGGTGCTTGACGTTGCGCGCGAGCTGGTGGAACGGCGTGCCGGGTGGGGCGGGGATCGCCCGGGGCTCGGCCGGGCGCACTCCGTACGGCGCGTACTGCGGCTGCTGCCAGGCCTGCGGCTGGCCGGGATAGGGCGGCGGCTGCTCCGGCGACCAGTACGGCGGCTGTTGCGGATACGGCCCAGGCTGCTGCGGGTACGCACCGGGCTGTGGCGGGTACGCCCCAGGCTGCTGGTACGCCCCGGGCTGCTGCGGGTAGGCGCCAGGCTGCTGGTACGCGCCAGGCTGCTGGTACGCGCCGGGCTGCTGGTACACACCGGGTCCGGGATACGCGCCGGGTTGTTGCGGGGGTGCGGACGGGCCGGGGTACGGCTGTTGCTGCGGGTGCTGCCTGGGTTGCTCCGGCGGCAGGTACGCGCCGGGTCCGGTGTAGCCGCCCGACTGCGCGGGGTAGCCCGGCTGCTGCGGCTGGACCGGCTCGCGGCGCACGTCCTGGACCGAGCTCGGTTGCACTCCAGGCCGGCGATCAGCCGTAGGCTCCGGCGGGCGGGTACCGTCCGCCGACGCGCCGTCGGGGGTGGACTCCGACGTACGGGATTCGGCCGGCGGCGCCTCGTCGGCGGGGCGGCGAGGGTCCTGCGGCTCGGGTGGGCCCTGGTGCGAGTCCATGAACCGACTCTAGGACCTGTCTGGTAATCCGGTGCGGTGACGGGCTGGTGCTCGGAGATTCGGGCCGACCCGGCTGTGGACGACCGGATCCACGAACGGCTCCGAACCTGGCATGCTTCCGCCATGTCCGCCGCACCGCTGCCCCGTCGAGTGCGGATCGGGTATGCACTCGGTTCGGTCGCGACCGGGTCGTTCGGCACGGTGCCCGGGTTGCTGCTGCTCCCCTACCTCACCGACACGCTCGGCATCGCGGCCGCGCTCGCGGGCCTCATCGTTTTGTTGCCCAAGGCATTGGACGTGCTGCTGAACCCGGTGGCCGGCCGGATCAGCGACCGCCACGTCTCGCCGCTCGGACCACGGCGCCCGTTCCTGCTCCGAGGCGGTCTCGCCCTCGCTGCGTGTTTCGCGGTGCTGTTCGCCGCCCCCGCGTTCGACTCGAAGGTGGCCGGCGCGTCCTGGGTGCTGCTCGCGTTCGTCGGCTGCGCGACGGCGTACGCGTTCTTCCAGGTGCCGTACATCGCGATGCCGGCCGAGATCACCGGCGACTACACCGAGCGCACCCGGCTGATGTCCTGGCGGGTCGCGTTCCTCACCCTGGCGATCCTGATCAGCGGCGGCGCCTCCCCCGCGATCCGGGACGCGATCGGCGGCCGGGACGGCTACCGCGCCATGGGTCTCACCGTCGCCGCCCTGCTCGTCCTCGGCACGGTCGGCGCGTACTACGGGACGCGGCGGGCTCCGATCGGTCCGGCTCAGGAGACCACCGGGACCCTCCGGGACCAGCTTCGCGTGGTCGCGCAGGCGGCCGACTTCCGCTGGCTGTTGTCGACCTTGATGCTGCAGGCGCTCGCGATCGGTTCGATGCTCGCCGGGATCGACTACCTGGCCCGGTACGTCCTCGGCGATCCGGGGGCCGCGTCGATCGGGTTCGTCTGCGTCGTCGGTCCGGCGCTGCTGGTGAGCCCGTTGTGGCTTGCCTTCGGCAACAAGTTCGGCAAGAAGACCGGGTACGCCGCCGCGTCGGCGGTCCTGGGTCTCGGTGCGATCGCGCTGACCGCGGCCAACCACCTGCCCGCGTGGTGCGTATACGCCGCGACCGGGATCGTCGGGATCGGCTTCACCGGCGCCCAGGTGTTCCCGCTCGCGATGTTGCCCGACGTCGCCGCGGTGGACGCCGCGCGGAGCGGGGTACGCCGGGCCGGTGTGTTCACGGGGATCTGGACCGCGGGCGAGACGCTCGGGCTCGCTCTGGGCCCCGGCGTCTACGCGCTCGTCCTCGCCGCGGGCGGGTACGTCTCGTCCACGGACCAGGCCGCCGTGCAGCCCGGCTCGGCGGTGACCGCGATCGTGCTCGGGCTGTCCGTGGTCCCTGCTGTGCTCATCGCGATCAGCTTCTTCACCTTGTCCCGCTACCGGCTCACGCCCGAGGAAGTCCTGGAGGCCCGATGACCGACGTCCTGGCCCGCTTGCGGGAACTGCAGCAGGCGGACCTGCCGACCCACGGCGGCAGCACGCTCGCCTACGTGTACGACTCGGGTCTCGCCGAGGCCGACGAGCTCGGCCGGCAGGCGCTCGCGTTGTACGGGGCGACGAACGGGCTCGACCCGACCGTGTTCCCGAGCCTGCGCGCCTTGGAGAACGAGCTCGTCGGCTGGGCGGCTCGGCTCCTTCGCGGTCCGGATGCCGTGGGGACCGTGACGTCCGGTGGGACCGAGTCGGTCCTCCTGGCCGTGCAGGCTGCTCGGGACGCCTCCCCCGGCATCACCTCGCCAAGCATGGTCCTGCCGTCGACGGCGCATGCCGCGTTCCACAAGGCCGCGCACTACTTCGGCGTCCGCGCCGTGGTCGTGGATGTCGACCCGGCCACGTTCCGCGCGAAGCCGGCGGAAATGGCGGCCGCTTGCGACGACACCACGGTGCTCCTGGTGGCCGGCGCCCCGTCGTACGCGCATGGCGTGGTCGATCCGGTCGAGGAGATCGCGGCGCTGGCGGCGGACCGGGGAATCAGGTGTCACGTCGACGCGTGCATCGGCGGGTGGGTGCTCCCGTACCTGCGGCTCGACGGGGTCGAGGTGCCCGCGTTCGACTTCACGGTGCCGGGCGTGACCAGCGTGTCGGTCGACCTGCACAAGTACGCGTACACCCCGAAGGGCGCCTCGATCCTGCTGCACCGCGATCCGGGACTGCGGCGGGCCCAGTTCTTCGCGAGCGCGGACTGGCCCGGGTACACGATGCTGAACTCGACCCTGCAGTCCACCAAGTCGGGGGCTCCGCTCGCTGCTGCGTGGACGGTGGTCCGGCACATCGGCGACGACGGGTACCGGCGGCTCGCGCGCACCGCGTACGACGCGACCCGGAAGCTGGCCGAGTCGGCCGGGGCCATCGACGGGTTGACGGTGATCGCCGAGCCGGCCACGACGCTGGTGGCGTTGCGGAGTGACGAGCGGGCGGACGTGTTCACGATCGCGGACGAGCTGGTGGCGCTCGGCTGGTTCGTCCAACCCCAGTTGAGCTTCCGCGACCAGGGCCCGTCCCTGCACCTGACGGTCAGCGCGGCGACGGCGGATCGGCTCGACGAGCTCCTGGACGCGTTGGCCAAGGCGACCCGGGCAGCGCAGGAGGCAGGGCCCGTTCAGGTGCAACCGGAGCTCGCTCAGGCAGCCGCGGCGCTGGATCCGGCGACGCTCGACGACGCTGCGTTCGACGGCCTGCTGACGATCGCGGGACTCGGCGACACCGCCGCGACTGGCACGTTGCCGGCCCGGATGGCGCCCGTGAACGCGCTGCTCGACGTCGCTCCCCCACGCTTGCGGGAGGCGTTGCTCATCGCGTTCCTGGATCGGCTGATGCGACCGTCCTGAGTGACCGACGACCGACCCCGGGTGCCCGCGAGGTCGGCGTCCTGCTGCATCCTGACGCTGGAATCACCGCACGAACAGAGGAGACCTTCATGGTGACCGATCCGACTCCTGGTCCGACCGCCTCGACCCGCGTCCTCCCGCAGTCCGTCCTGATGCCGCTGACCGGGTCCGCGATCTTCCTGGTGGTGCGGATCGAGCCAGGCGGTGAGGCGACCACGCGGGATCTGCTCGAGCGCGTCACCGGACTCACCCGGTCGGTCGGCTTCCGGGTGCCGGCCGGCAACCTGTCCTGCGTCACCAGCATCGGCTCCGACGTCTGGGACCGGTTGTTCGCCGGACCCCGGCCGCGGAAACTGCACCCGTTCGCCGAGCTCGACGGCGGCAAGCACAAGGCCGTGTCGACACCTGGCGACCTGCTCTTCCACATCCGCGCGGCGCACCTGGACCAGTGCTTCGAGCTGGCCACCCAGATCATGAAAGAGCTCGACGGGGCCGCCACCGTGGTCGACGAGGTGCACGGGTTCAAGTACTTCGAGATGCGGGACCTGCTCGGCTTCGTCGACGGCACCGAGAACCCGGCCGGTACGGAGGCCGCCGAGGCGGTGCTGATCGGCACGGAGGATCCGGAGTTCGCGGGCGGCAGCTACGTGATCGTGCAGAAGTACCTGCACGACATGAAGGCGTGGAACGCGCTCACCGTCGAGCAGCAGGAGCTGGTCATCGGCCGGACCAAGCTGGAGGACATCGAGCTGCACGACGACGTGAAGCCGAGCAACGCGCACATCGCGCTCAACGTGATCGAGGACGACGACGGCAACGAGCTGCAGATCCTGCGCGACAACATGCCGTTCGGGACCGTCGGCTCGGAGGAGTTCGGCACGTACTTCATCGGGTACGCGAAGGACCCGGGCGTGACCGAGCTGATGCTACGGCGGATGTTCCTGGGCGAGCCGGCCGGCAACTACGACCGCATCCTCGACTTCTCCACCGCGGTCACCGGCACGTTGTTCTTCACGCCCACCGCCGAGTTCCTCGACGAGCTGCCGGACGCTCCCTGACCACGGCGTACCGACGCCCGCACGGACAGCGAAATCCCCCGGAACTGTCGGTGCGATCGGCAACACTGGACCCATGTTGCTAGCCGAGGTGGTCGCCACTTCGACCGCGTTGAGCCAGACCCGGTCACGCCGGGCGAAGGCCGACCTGATCGCGTCCCTGCTGACCACGGCCACCGATCCGGTGGAGACCGAGATCGTCGTGACGTACCTGTCCGGCGAGTTGCGGCAGCGCCGGACCGGCGTCGGTTGGCGCACGCTGGCCGACGCGGCCGGGCCGGCCGAGAGCACGTCACTCACGGTCGAGGAGGTCGACCGGGCGTTCGGCGAGCTGGCCGAGATCTCGGGTGCGGGTTCGCAGGCACGTCGGCGGGAGGCGGTCGACGCGTTGTTCGGCCGGGCGACCGAGGACGAGCAGCGGTTCCTCCGGTTCCTGGTCAGTGGTGAGCTGCGGCAGGGAGCGCTCGACGGCGTGATGGCCGACGCGGTCGCCAAGGCCACCGGGATAGGTCTCGACAAGATCCGGGCCGCGACGATGCTCCGTGGCGCGGCCGCACCGGTGGCCGTCGCCGTGCTGACCGAGGGCGAGGCGGGGCTGGACCAGTTCGGTCTCGAGGTCGGTCGCGGGGTCCAGCCGATGCTGGCCCAGTCGGCGACCGGTGTGGCCGAGGCGATGACGAAGACGGGCGCGCCGGCCGCGATCGAGTGGAAGCTGGACGGCATCCGGATCCAGGCCCACCGCGACGGTGACACGGTGGTCGTCTACACCCGGACGCTCGACGACATCACCAACCGCGTCCCCGAGGTGGTCGACGCCGTCCGCGCGCTCAAGGCCGAGCAGATCGTGCTCGACGGCGAGCTGATCGCGCTCCGCCCGGGCGGACGGCCCGAGCCCTTCCAGGTCACGGGTTCCCGGACGGCGACCCGGGCGGCGACCGGGCCCGAGACGGTGCCGCTGACGCCGTACTTCTTCGACATCCTGCACGTCGACGGCCAGGACCTGCTCGGCCTCGACGGCGCCGAGCGGTACGAGTGGCTGCGCAAGGTGGTCCCCGAGGAGCAGCGGATCCCGCGCCTCGTCACCGCGGACCCGGAAGCCGGTCAGGAGTTCTTCGCCGACGCAGTCCGCCGGGGCCACGAGGGCGTGATGGTGAAGTCGCTGACCGTTCCGTACGAGGCGGGCCGGCGCGGGTCGGGCTGGGTCAAGGTGAAGCAGACCCACACCCTCGACCTGGTCGTGCTCGCCGCGGAGTGGGGTCATGGCCGCCGGACCGGCTGGCTGTCCAACCTCCACCTCGGCGCGCGGGACGAGGCCACCGGCGAGTTCGTGATGCTGGGCAAGACGTTCAAGGGGCTCACCGACGAGCTGCTCCGCTGGCAGACCGAGCGGTTCCAGCAGCTCGCGGTCCGGCGGGACGACTACACCGTCTACCTGCGCCCGGAGATCGTGGTCGAGATCGCGTTCGACGGGGTGCAGACCTCGCCGCGCTATCCGGCCGGGATGGCCCTCCGGTTCGCGAGAGTACTGCGGTACCGCGAGGACAAGGCCGCGAGCGAGGCTGACACCGTGCAGTCGGTCCGCGCCATCCACCAACCCGAAGAGGACCGATGAGCCCCGAAGACCCCGCTGTCGTCTCCCGCCGGATCGCCCGGGAGTCGCTGACCAAGGACGATCCGACCGGCTGGTTCGAGGAGCTGTACGCCGCCGCCGAGAACGGCCAGGCCGTCGTCCCGTGGGACCGCGGTGCGGCCAACGCGCTGCTCACCGACTGGATCGAGACCGCCGGGCCGGACGGTACGGGCAAGACCGCGCTCGTGGTCGGTGCCGGCACCGGGTGGGACGCGGAGCTGGTCGCCGACCTCGGCTACGCCACCACCGCGTTCGACATCTCACCGTCGGCGGTCGAGGCGGCGAAGCGAGCGCATCCGGACTCCAAGGCCGAGTACGTGGTGGCCGACCTGCTGGATCCGCCGGCCGAGTGGCATCGCGCGTTCGACCTGGTGGTGGAGATCTACACGGTCCAGGCGTTGCCGATCTCGCTCCAGGCGAACGCGACCAAGCAGGTCGGCGAGCAGGTCCGGCCCGGCGGGACGCTGCTGGTGATCGCGTCCGCACGGCCCGAGGGCCTCGCGGACGACGACGTCGAGGGGCCGCCGTGGCCGCTGACCCGGGCCGCCGTCGAGGCCTTCGCGCTCGACGACCTGCGGCTGATCCAGCTCGACGAGACCCCGCACCCGACCGAACCGTCACTGTTCCGCTGGCGGGCTGAGTACCTGCGCGACTGAGCTCCGCGCGGGCCCTCGGTAGACCCCGGCCGCGCTCCGGGATCGATTCGAACATAGGTTCGAAAATGAGGTAGACTGGCCGCATGGCCGGGCGAAGCGAGCCGGGGCCGACGGCTCTGCGCATCATGCTGGGCGCGCACTTGCGGCAACTGCGGGAGCGCGCCGGAGTCAGCCGGTCCCAGGCCGGCTGGGCGATCCGCGGCTCGGAGTCGAAGATCAGCCGGCTGGAGCTCGGCCGGGTCGGCTTCAAGGAGCGCGACGTCCGCGACCTGCTCACGCTGTACGGCGTGACCGACGAGGCCGAGCGGGATCGGCTGGTCCAGCTCGGCCGCGACGCGAACAACCGCGGCTGGTGGCATCAGTACAGCGACGTCACCCCGGACTGGTTCGACGCGTACCTCGGGCTGGAGGCGGCGGCCACCTTGATCCGCACGTACGAGATCCAGTTCGTGCCCGGCCTGCTGCAGATCCCCGAGTACACGCGGGCCGTCGCGCGGCTGACTCCCGGTGGCGCGGATCGGTCCGCGAGCGAGGTGGAGCAGATCGTCGAGCTGCGCCGGACGCGTCAGCAGGTGCTGCGCCGGGATCGGCCGCTCAAGCTGTGGGCGGTCGTCGAGGAGTCGGTCCTGCGGCGCCCGATCGGTGGCGCCGACGTCCTGCGGGCCCAGCTCGCCGCGTTGCTCGAAGCGATCCAGCTGCCGAACGTCACCCTCCAGGTCATCCCGACCGGTAGTTCGGGGCACCCGGCGACCGGTGGAGCCTTCAGCGTGCTCCGGTTCCCCGAGGCCGATCTCCCGGACGTCGTCTACCTCGAGCACCTCACCAGCGCGATCTACCTCGACAAACGCGACGACGTCGACGCGTACACCCACATCCTCGACACCCTCGCCGCCACCGTTCCCCCACCGGGCGAGACGGAGCACCTGCTGACCGAGACGCTCGCCGAGGTCGGCTGATCCGGCGCGCGCGTGCATAAGTTTTGGTGAACCTTCCACCTCGGGGGCACCGGCGGGCGATGAAACGGTTATGCGCTGCGCTGCTGATCGGACTCCTGATCGCGATCATGCCGACCGGGATCGCCGAGGCGGTCGGCGGCGATGAAATCGGAGCTGGGGTCTCGGCGGCGAGTCCTTCGCCTTCGTTGGGGTCGACACCGCAACCCGGGGTCGAGCAATCGGGGGACAACGACGGGGACGCGGCCGACTTCTCGCAGGTCCCGTTGGCTTTCGCGGGGTTGGCGATCGTGGTGATCGTGCTCGGGTCGGTCGCGTTCTACCTGCGGCGACGACAGCGGAGCGGATCGAACTCTTGACAGTTCGTGGTCGACTGACGACGATGTGTCACGTCATCCGCCCGTGACAAGGTTGTCAGTGCCGCCTGCCAGGCCGGCGACCGCTCCGCCCCCGGTGTACTCACGGGCTGCTGTTCCGTGCAGTGAGGACCCGGAAGGACACCCGATGAAACCGATCGCCCCTCGAGTGGCGGTGGTGTTCGCGGCAGTGGCGGCCACCGTGCTCGGCTCGATTCCCGCCGCGTCGGCCGCCGAGCCGCTCGCGACCCCGCGCACCGAGACCACCCAGCTCGCGGCCCCGAGCGCGCATCAGCAGATCACCGACGAGCACGCTGCCGACGAGCACACCGGGGACGGGCACGGCGTGGAGCTCGGCCCGGCCGCCAAGATCGCGCCGAAGCCGGCGAAGCTACTCGGCTGGGACCCGCCGAACCCGCGCTCGTACACGATCACCGCGTCCTGCGCCCAGTGGGCCGGCGAGATCCGGCAGGGCGCCGCCGCGTGGAACGGCCTCACCGAAGGCGG
The DNA here is from genome assembly GCF_007828865.1 of Kribbella amoyensis. Classification (NCBI taxonomy): domain Bacteria; kingdom Bacillati; phylum Actinomycetota; class Actinomycetes; order Propionibacteriales; family Kribbellaceae; genus Kribbella; species Kribbella amoyensis. Next base: position 5,557,932 of record NZ_VIVK01000001.1, on the reverse strand, counting down.
TGGGACTCCGGTCTCCTGTCAGACCTCGTACATCACCGACTGCGGCGGCACCGGCGCGATCATCGGCTGCAACTACGGCTCCGGCCAGCGCATCACGCTGGTCCCGACCGCGACCGGCCAGATCGCGCTGCTCGCCGCCCACGAGTTCGGCCACGACTGGTACGGCCACTCCGGCAGCGGCTGCGCCAACTGGAACAGCCCGGCCGACGTGATGCGGACCACCATCTGCGGCTGACCGAAGACCTGCGGCATCCGCCGGGCGCAGGGTCCTGGCGGATGCCGCAGCTTGTACTTGGAGCAGGCCGCGACCTTGGTCGTACCGCCGGCCGCGGCTGATGGTGGCCGAGGCCAGGTGGATCTGGGACTTTCGGCCCTGGTGAGCCGGACGCGTCGTCCGGGACCCTGGAGCCCTGATGGAGTGGTTCGGGTTCCGGGGGTCAGCGCGACGGGCGGCGTCTGGACCGCTCGACGGCGTAGATGGCCGCCTCGGTCCGCCGGTCCATCTCCAGTTTGCGGAGCAACCCGGACACGTAGTTCTTCACCGTCTTCTCGGCCAGGAACAGCGCCTCCGCGATCTGCCGATTGGTCTTGCCCTCGGCAATCAGATCGAGAATCTTCTTCTCCTGCGCGGTCAACGACTTGTACCGCGGGTCGTCGTCCTCCACCACGGGACTCCGCAACCGCTCCAGGACCGCGGTCGTCATCGCCGGATCCAGCAGCGACTCCCCCGCCGCCAACCGCCGCACCGCGCCGACCAGGTCCGTCCCGCTCACCTGTTTCAGCAGGTACCCCGCGGCGCCGGCCATGATCGCGGTGAACAACGCCTCGTCGTCGGAGAAGGAGGTCAGCATCAGGCAGGCCGGCGGGTGGTCCATCATCGAGCGGATGTCGCGGCAGACGGAGATCCCGTCGCCGTCGGGCAGTCGCACGTCGAGCACGGCCACCTGCGGGCTCAGGGCCGGGATCCGCGCGATCGCCTGCGCCGCGGTCGAGGCGTCACCGATCACCTCGATGTCCGGTTCGGCTTCCAGCAGCTGACGCAGCCCGAGCCGCACCACCTCGTGGTCGTCGAGCAGGAACACCTTGATCGTCGTCATCTCGCGCCGCTCCCAGTGTCGCGTGGTCACTCATCGCTCACCCTAGACCGCGAACGGCGTTCCGCAAGGCCGAACCCATCCCCAGTACGTCCATCGCGCCGGAGCAGACAGCGCCCCGGCGCCCGACCAGGAGCCGCCCGATGACCAAGGCCTCGAGCACCCCTCCCCTGTCCAGCACCCTCACCGACTCCCCGGAACATGTCGACGGCAACGAGTTCGGGTCCGCGTTGCTCGCACCTGACCAGGAAGCGGCGACTCCGTTGCCCGAGGCCCGGACCGAGGTGGATGCCAACGGGCTGGAGATCCTCGATCCGGCGGAGTGCCTGCGCCTGCTGGCGACCAGGGCGATGGGCCGGCTCGTGTTCACCCGGGACGCCCTCCCCGCGGTCCGGCTCGCGACCTTCGCCGTCGAGCAGGGCGGCCTGATCTTCGCGACCGCCGACGACGACCGGTATCGGGCAGCGGAGCGTGGTGACGTGGTCGCGTTCGAGGTGGACGACATCGACGAGGACGAGGGGCTCGGCTGGCGGGTCACCGTCGTCGGCCGGTTGGCACCGATCGACCCGGAGCAGGCCGCTCCGCTGATCCCCTTGCTCCCGGTCCGTGCCTGGGCTCCGATCGGCGAGCGTCAACTCGTCCGGCTCACGATCGAGTCGTACGACGGCCGCCGCCTCGCCTCCAGGCCGGACGAGACCTGACCGGGAAACCGGATCAGTTCGCAGCCGCCCCGGAGTGGGCGGCCGCGTGGTGCGGTACGACGGCCAGCGGGCTGTTCATCGACACCACGGACCGGCGTGCGCCCGGATCCCCGATCGGCAGCAGGCCGGCCGGGGTACCGATCACGACGAGCCCGGCCTGGTGCCCTTCCTCGACGAGCACGTCGGCCACGGGTCGCGTGGTGAGGAACCGCGTCAGCTTCACCTGCGGATAACGGCTCCCCCAGTCGGCGAGCGTCTCGGCCACGCTCAGCTCCTCGCCGGACCGCGGCTCGGGCGGTACCAGCGACAGGTGCCGCGGAGTGTGCTGCGAATGCACCAACGTGAGGTCGCCGCCACGATCCGCGGCCGCCCGCATCGCGAACTCGACCGCCTCCAACGACATCGCGGTGCCGTCCACCCCGACCGAGATCCGCCGGTCCAGGTCCGACGGCCGCCACCCACTCGGTACGACGAGCACCGGGCAGCCCGTACGGGTCGCGAGGAAGAGGTCACCGTGTGCGGTGACCAGACGTTGCGGCCCACGCAGCGGCGTCCGGCCGATGACGAGCAACCTGGCGTGCTGCGCGGTCTCGGCGAGCACCTTCAACCGGGATCCACGAGCCAGCAGCGTAGTGATCGCGACACCGCTCCCGGTGAGTTCGCGGACCCATCTGGCCGCCGACCGGAGGTTGTCGGTCGGAGTCGGTCCCTCGGTCTCGGTGAAGCCGAACGGCTGCGTCGGCGCGACCAGGACCAGTTCGGCCCCGGTCCGCAGCGCCTCGTGGCTCGCGTACTCGACCACGCGCCGACCGGCCGGCGTACCGTCGACCTCGACGACGATCGGGCCACTCCGCGTCCACCTCACCATTCGCACTCTCCCTTCCGAGTCAGGATCCCGGGACGGGGGGTGTTCGCAGCAGTGCCGCCGGTCTCCACCTGGAGGGTCGAAGGCAGTCGGCGGACGGGACTTTCGGCCGTTGCGGCCCGGACGCGACCCGCCGGGGTAGTTCCCAAACGCGGCCGGGCTTCGTACGGTGGACCGCATGGCCGGCCGCGAACGCAGGGTGACCTGGGACGAGGGGGCGCTGGAGTTCGCCAGCCTGTCGCGGGTCCGCCTGGACGCCTTGCTGGAAGAGCTGCTCGGCCGGGTCGACGAGATCATGGAGTCGCAGGAACGGCTGCGCGCCCTGTTCGACGCGGTGGTGGCGATCGGCGCCGATCTCGACCTGAACAGCACTCTGGACCGGATCGTCACCGCGGCCTGCGACCTGGTCGGCGCGAAGTACGGCGCCCTCGGGGTGGTCGGGCGGGACGGCCGCCGGTTCGCGCGGTTCATCACGCACGGGATCAGCCCGGAGGAGCAGGCGAGGATCGGGCCGCTGCCGGAGGGCCACGGTCTGCTCGGACTGCTGGTCGAGGATCCCGAGCCGCTGCGGCTGGCCGATCTGGCCAAGCACCCGAGCTCGTACGGCTTCCCGCCGAACCACCCGCCGATGCGGTCGTTCCTCGGCGTCCCGATCCGCAGCCGGGACCATGCCTACGGCAACCTTTATCTGACCGAGAAGGCGGACGGGGCCGAGTTCACCGCCGACGACGAGCGGGCCGTGACCGCGCTGGCGATGGCGGCGGGCGTGGTGATCGACAACGCCGGGCTGTTCGCCGAGTCGGAGCGCCGGCGCCGCTGGCACGAGGTGACGGCCGAGATCACCCAGGCGGTCCTCGGCGACGTCGACCAGGGCGAGGCGCTGCAGCTCATCGCCGGCCGCGCCCGCGAGGTGTCCGAGTCGCTGCTCGGCGCGGTGCTGCTGGTCGACGGGGACGATCTGGTGATCGAGGCGGTCGACGGGCCCCGGGAGTACCTGCCCTATCTCGGCCGGCGGCTGCCGGTGGACCGGCCGATCCTCGGCGACGTCCTCCGCGGCGACGAGCAGGTGGTGATCGACGATCTCGCCCAGCTCATCGAGCAACGGGGCCGCAGCGCCGACCTGCCCGAGCTGACCACCCTCGGCCGGACCTTGCTCTCGCCGCTCCCCCGCGGGACGAACAGCAGTGGGGGTCTGCTCATCGTCGCCGCCCGGCGAGGCGAGAGCGTGGTGGTCGGGAACGAGCTGATGCAGATGTTCGCGAACCAGGCGACGCTCGCCTTGGACCGGGCCCAGGCGCAGCGCAACGAGTCCACCCTCGCCGTGCTGGAGGATCGCGACCGGATCGCCCGCGACCTGCACGACCTGGTGATCCAGCGACTGTTCGCGACCGGGCTGCAACTCCAGGGCATGCACCGGATGGTCGAGCCCGAGGTCCAGGAGCGGATCACCCGGGCGGTCGAGGACATCGACGCCACGATCCGCGACCTGCGTACCGCGATCTTCGAGCTCCACCACCAACCGGGGCGCAGCTCGCTCCGTGCCGACCTGCAGAGCCTGGTCGACGAGTACGCGGCCCCGCTGGGATTCCGGCCGCGGCTGACGTGCATCGGTCCGGTGGACAGCGCCGTCCCGCCGATCGTGCGGCCGCAGATCCTCGCCGCGGTGCGGGAGTCGTTGTCGAACGTGGTCCGGCATGCGAAGGCGAGTGCCGTCGAGGTGGAGGTCGGTGTCAGCAGCGACGCGGTCACCGCGCGGGTGTCCGACGACGGCATCGGGATCCAGGACACCGAGCGGCAGAGCGGACTGCGGAACCTCCGGGAACGGGCCGAGAGACTGGGTGGCGCCGTGCGGCTGATGACGAATCAGCCGCACGGCACCGTGCTGGAGCTGCGCGCGCCTCTCGCCGCGCAGACCAGCTGATCAGGAGGAGCGCTTCGGCAGCAGCTTCAGCAGCGCGAGGCCGACGAAGATCAGGGCGAAGCCGGCCACCACCCAGGCGAGGGTGTTGGTGGCGGCGCCGGTCGCCGCGAGGGTGCCGCCGGTCGTGGTGGTGCTGGTCGGTCCGTACATCGGTTCTGGTTCCCCGTTTCCTGGGTGTGAGGGTGATCGTGCGGTGAAAGGTTGTGTTCAGTTGTCAGTGGCAACGACGACGTGGTGCCACCGTGCCTCGGTCCGGCGCAGGACGTCCCACGCCGAACGGATCAGGACGACCTGCAGGAAGAGGTCGTAGGCCCACTCGACGACCATCGTCAGCGCGAGCGCCATGGCCCGGGGACCGCGCCGGCTGACGGTGACGACGCGCTCGACGACGAAGATCAGGCCGACCGCGAACCACAGCGGCCGGAACTCGAACCCGTGGTGGATCGTGAGCGCGGTGAGCAGCAGGAACAGCCACATCGCGACGACCCCGATCCCCATGCCGACCTGCTGCAGGGCGTACGGGGCGGTGACGCGGGTGAGGCCGTAGGTCTTGAGGTTCTCCAGGGCCCCGCGCTGCCAGCGGATCCGCTGCCGCCACAGGTCGCCCCAGGTCGGCATCACCTCGGTCTCGACCCGGCACTCGGCCGGGGAGACGCAGCGGTAGCCGAGGGTCTTGATCGCGAGCGTGATCTCGTTGTCCTCGGTCAGCGCGGTGGTGTCGTACACCTTGCCGGCCGGGCCGGGCAGCGTCCGGCCGCGGGTCGCGGCGATCTGCCGCAGGACGTCGACGCGGTGCAGAGTGGCCGTGCCGGTGAGGACATGGGCGCGGCCGCGGCGGCGGTCGATCTCCCGGGCGTACCGGGCGTACTCGTTACGCTGAAGCGCGCCGATCAGGCCCGCGCCGGCCTCGCCCCAGAAGACGCCGCCGACGGCGCCGACGGACGGGTCGGCGAGCTCGGCGGCCGCGGTCTCCAGGAAGGTAGGGGACAAGGTGCCGTCGGCATCCATCACCAGGACCAGATCGGCCGGGTCCAGCAGGTCGAGCAGAACGGCGAGGGCCTGGTTCAGGCCGCCGGCCTTCTTGTCCCGGTTGCGGACGGTCTCAAAGACCTCCACACCGGCGGCGCGGGCGACCGCCGCGGTCCCGTCGGTGCAGTTGTCCGCGACCACGATGATCCGGTCCGCCGGGCGACCCTGCTCCCGCAGTGACGCCAGCGCCGCCGGCAACGAGCGCTCCTCGTTGTGTGCCGGGACCAGGACCACGATCCTGCCTGCCATCAGCTCCCCGTTTCGCTGTGTCGAGATGACCAAGTGTTCAACTAACTGAGAGTGTTCATCATCGAGCAGATCCTGGGAAAGTGACCACGGTAAGTATTCGGTTGGGACTTTGGGCCCTAACCCGTGGGCGGAACTTCCTTGCGGTCCCCCGGTCCGGTGCAGCACGATCCTGGGCGTGCGCTTCTCGATCAACCTGCCCAACTTCGGCGACTTCGCCGACGCCGCCGCCGTGGTCACCGTGGCCCGTGCCGCCGAGGAGGCCGGCTGGGACGCCGTCTTCGTCTGGGACCACGTCGTCCACGACAAGGAACGCCGGCGCGGTCAGCCCTTCGCCGACCCGTGGATGCTGCTGACCGCGGCCGCGCTGGCGACCACCCGGGTACGCCTCGGCCCGCTGGTCACCCCGGTCGCCCGGCGCAGACCCGAGCAGCTGGCTCGCCAGGTCGCGACCCTCGATGCCATCAGCAACGGCCGGGTGATCTTCGGCGCCGGACTCGGTGGCCCGATCGAGGACGAGTTCGGCAGCTTCGGCGAACCGACCGACCCGGTCCTGCTGGCCGAGAAGCTGGACGAGGGACTCGGGCTGCTCCAGCGGTACTGGTCAGGTGAGCGCGTCGACCACGAGGGACCGCACTACCGGGTCCGCGACGTCACGTTGCTCCCGGCCACGGTCCAGCAACCGCATCCCCCGATCTGGGTCGGCGGCTTCTGGCCCAACCAGCGCCCGTTCCGCCGAGCCGCCCGGTACCAGGGCGCCGTCCCCCTCTTCAAGAACGCCCGCCACGGCGAGGTCCCCAGTACCGACGACGTCCGCGCGGTCGCGGCGTACCTCACCAGGCACCGCGAGAGCGACGCCGCGTACGACCTGGTCATCGGCGGCGCGACGAACCCGTCCGACGCCGCGTCGATCATCGGGCCCCTCGCCGAAGCCGGCGCAACCTGGTGGGACGAACGCCAACTCCAAACCAGCGAAAACCTCCACAACCTCGACGCAGTGCTGGCCCGCGTCGAGGCAGGACCACCGGTCGTCTGAGGTCTCGGTCCAGGCAGAACTCGTGGCCTTCGGGGTCGGTCATGACGATGTGGCCTGCGCTCTGGAGGTGACGGCTCATCGCGAGGCACTCAGTTCTCGGCAGTCGTCCGGTCCGCGCCGGCGGTCAGTCGCCGGGCGGGTTGCCGTCCTCGTCGAGTCCGAGCTCCGGCATGCCGAGGACCTTGTCGGCGAAATGCCGGTGCATCCACGCCAGGTGGTCCCACCGGCTGTCGATGATCCGGTGCGTGTCCCAGGCCGGCAGGTCCTGCTGCGGAAAGAGCGTCATCTTGGCCGGATCCACCTCGTAGACCTGGTCGAACCGCATCACCACGTCGTCGGTGATCCGCCGGGCGGCGGGTGGTCTCTGCGCCGAGAGCCGGAAGCCGAACATGGGATCTCCTCAGTCCTCGTAGGCCTGATCGAGCAGGTACTTGCCCGGGTTCATCACGTTGTTCGGATCCAGCGTCCGCTTGATCTTCTTCATCACGTCGAACGCACCGCCCAGCTCCTGCGGGACGTAGTCCACGTCGCCCGCCCGGCTCGCCCCGTGGCACGCGCTGATCGAGCCGCCGTACTTCAGCGTGACTTCGGTGATCTCGCGCTTGCAGTTCAGCCAGGCCGCCCAGCCCTCGTCGTCGAGCCGCTGCTCCCAGATGCCGATGTCGATCTCGACCAGGTAGTCGCCCCACGGCTTGTAAGCCCCGTTGGTGTAGGCGAAGATCCCCCAGTCGTCGAAGATGCCGTACCGCTCGATGTACCGGTCGGCGATCGCGTGCCATTCCTCGTGGACCTGCGGCAGCACGCTGTAGTTCAGCGCCGCGTCCTCGCAGTGCCACGACATCGGCACCACCTCGCCGCTCCGGAGCCGCCCGTGCAGCGGGATCGCGTACCGGTCGTGGCGCGCCGCCCAGTCACCCTGGCTCACCTCGTCGCCGAGGTACGTCCCCCCGCTCTCCCGCCCGATCCGCATGATCTCGCGCGCCGCCGGGACCACCTCGGCCTCGTTGCCGTACATCGCGACCGCCACCACGCTCTTCAGCCAGTCCGGCTGCTCGATGTACGCCTCGTCGTCGCGGCGCAGGTACGCGAGCTTCCACTCGTCGAACAGCACCACCCCGGCCAGCGTCGCGAACCCGGACCGCGCCAACGCCCCGGTACTGCGCCACGCGGTGTCGTAGTCGCGGTACCCGAAGAACGCCGCGAACTCGGCTTGCGGCCGCGGGACCAGTTCGAGGGTCGCCTCGGTGACCACGCCCAGCGTGCCCTCGTGCCCAAAGAACAACGGTTTGAGCGTGAACCCGGTCGATGCCTTGCGCACCTTCCGGCCACCGCCCTCGCCGATCCGGACCACCTCGCCGGTCGGCAACACCACCTCGAGCGAGCAGACCAGGTCGCGGGTGTGGCCGTACCGCGCGCCGATCAGCGACCAGCCGCTGGTCCCGATCCGGCCGCCGATCATCGAGCACGGGTAGCTCGCCGGGTCGTCCGGGAACATCACGCCGTGCGGCTGGAGCACCTCGTTGAGCTTCAGCATGTTGAGCCCGGGTTGCACGGTCACGGTCCGGTCGAGCAGGTCGATCTCGCGGATCTCGTTCATCCGCTTCACGTCCAGCAGGATCCCGCCGTTCAGCGGGGTCGCCCCGTCGGTCAGCCCGGTCCCGGCCGCGCGGGGAACGACCGGGAGCTTGCGCCGGTTCGCGAGCCTGACGATCTCGGCGACCTGCTCGGTGGTCCGCGGCAGCACCACGACGTCGGGGACGTGCTCGTGCCACCGATGCACCGGGAACGGCGCCGGGACCCTGGTCCGGTTCCACCTCGCCGACTTGCCGGTCAGGACCCCGTCCGGACCCAGGATGCCGACCAGTTCGTCGTACACCGCGTCGGAGATCGCTCGCTCGGTCATGGCGTCACCTCGAGCCCGGCCGACTCGGCCACCAGTTCCATCAGGTCGCGGACCTCGATCCGCGGCTCCCGGTGCTCGCCGGCTTCGGTGAGTGGGCGTTCCGACCAGACGCACGCGCTGACCAGCAGGTCGACGTCCAGTTGCGCCGCTCGGTCGAGCCGCTGGCCGCTGATCGCCCGGGTGAGTTCGGGTCGCTCGATGCTCAGACCGGCGCCCGCCCCCGAGCAGTACGCCCACTGCGTGACGTGGTCGACGTCGCGGAAGTCCAGGCCCGGAATCGCCCGCAGGATCTCGCGAGGTGATTGGTGGATCCCCTTGCGCTTGTTGAGCCGACAGGGGTCGTGGTACGTCGCGACGCGCTCGATCGGCTTGCTGAGTTGGAGTTTCCCGTCCCGGACCAGCTCGGCCACGAGTTCGGTGATGTGCACGATCTCGAACTCGTACGCCGGACCGAAGTACCGCGGGTAGTCCTCGGTGAAGGTGATGTAGTCGTGCGGGTCGAGCGTGATGATCCGGCGCGCGCCGATCGCCCGCCAGTCGGCCACGTTGTGCTCGGCGAACTCGCGGGACTGCGCCACGTACCCCATTTCGGCTGCGGGTCCGCCACAACACCACTGCTCGCGCATCAGTCCGAACTCGACCCCACCCGCTCTCAGGATCAGGGCGACCGCGCGCGGCAGCGAAGTACGGTAGAACGCTGCCTCGCAGTCGACGAACAAGATCGTCTCGCCGCCGGCTTCCAGGCCGAGCCCTTCGGCCCACTTCGCCACGTTCTCCTGGGACACCGGGACGTCGAGCACCGGTTCGTTCTTCCGGTCGACCGTGGCCTCGACCCAGCGCTTCCAGTTCGGCTGCTCGAGACCGGATTCCACGGCCAGGGCCCGCATCGCCTTGACCACGTCGACTGTGCGCGTCCGGGCTCGGTAGAAGTCGCCGGCCATCAACGTGTTGGGGCAGCGCAACTCGCAGGCGCCGCACTGGGTGCAGTGGACGTAGTCCTCGGCGACGTCCGCGACCGTCAGCCCGCCCTGCTCCATCGCGACGATGTTCGCGTGGAAGGCGGTCGGCGAGTGATTCTCGTTCCGGGTGACCTGCATGACCGGGCACACGTTCCGGCAGAACTTGTGGCCCGAGCTGAAGCAGTTGTACGCCGGATCGCGCCACTGCTCGACGAACTCCCGCTGCGCGTCGCCCGCTTCCGTGCTCTCGTCCGAACTCATGGCAACCTCCGGCGTCACGCGAGTTCGGGCATCACCTTGTCGTGGATGAGGCGTAGCTGTCCCTGCACGTCCGGGACGCCGGTGATCTCCTTGCCGCTGAACGCCTTCACCATCATCGGGTCGGTGACCGCGGCGATGATGTGGTTGACGCCGGTGGGCAGGATGTCGCTCTTCAGCTTGGCGACGCACTCCTCCGGCGTCCCGGACACCGACAGCGTGTCCGCCAGCTCCGGGGTGGTGAGCTCGATCGCGCGGTCGATCTGGCCCGCGCCGAGCGCGTCGATGATCGGTTGCAGGTCGTCGCGGTTCAGGCCGTGCCGGGCGAGCTGGCTGGCCGGCATCGAGGAGATGTAGAAGCCGACCATGATCCGGGCCGCCCGCTTGGCCGCCTCGGAGTCCTCGGCCACCGCGAACACCACCCAGGCCCCGAGGTCGAAGTCGTCCAGGCTGCGGCCGGACTTGTCCAGCCCGAGCCGGACGTGCTCGGCGACGTACTCGTAGTTCTCCCGCGAGTACCCGAGCGCGTGGTGCATGCCGTCGGCGATCTCGCCCGCGACCTCGAACGAGCGCGGACCGCCCATCGCGCCCATCTTCAACGGGATCCGCTCCTGCACCGGCCGCGCGAACGTGAACAGCCCGGAGTACTGGAAGAACTCGCCGTCGAAGGTGATCGCGCCCTCGTCCAGGAAGCGCCGCATCACTTCCATCCCCTCCCGGACCCGGGCCAGCGGCTTCGTCTGCGTCCAGTCGATCTGGTACTGGGCGAGCAGGCCGAGGTTGCCGAAGCTGACCACCGCCTCCGCCCGGCCGCCGGACAGTTCGTCCAGGGTTGCGAGCATCTGGCAGATGTGGGTCGGCTCGCGCAGGATCACGTGCGTGACGTTGGGTCCGAGCCGGATGTTCCTGGTCTTGTCCGCGGCGGCGGCGAACAACAACCACATGTCCTTGTGCCAGGTCTCGTCGACGCTGTACGCGGCGTAGAAGCCCAACTCGTCCGCGGTCCTGATCATGTCGATGCAGTCCGCGAGCGGATAGTCGGGAAGCTGGACGTAGCTGAACCGCACCATCGCTGCTCCTCTCACTGCCGAGCGCGAGGGGCGGCAGCGCGAGGGGCGACGGACTGTCTGGCTCGGACCCCGATCCGATCCATTTCACTGTAGCCAGCGGATCGCGGCTTTGTCTCTGCCTCGCCGATTCGCCTTGACAGGCTCCGGCAAACGTTTGCCATGATGGCGGGCGTGATCTACGAACTGAACCACGTCGGGGCCAGGATCAGCGACCTGGAGGCCAGTTTGGCCTTCTACACCGAGCAGATCGGCGCCGAGGTGGTCGACCGGATCGTGATGGGCGACGGCCGCGTCGACCGTGTGCACGTGCAGATCGCGACCGGCCTGGTCGAGTTGCTGCACAGCCGGGACGCGGCGGCGCCGGACGCGACATACGGACTGGATCACGTCGGCTTCATGACCGACGACCTGGACGGCGACTTCGCCCGGCTGACCGAGGCGGGGTACGCCGCGCTGTCGGAGCCGAGGACGGCGAGCAGCGGGCAGGGGCGGCTCGCGTTCCTGGCCGATCCGAACGGGGTCCGCGTCGAGCTTCTGCAGCGCTCGGAGGAGTTCCGGGTCCCGCCGATCACGTCCGGGCCGGCCGAGCGCCTGGCCTTCGTCGCGTTGGCGGCGCCCGATCTCGACGCGGCGATCGAGTTCTACGGGAACCAGCTCGGGATGGAGCGGTGGACGCCGGACGGGGCGGACGAGGCGGTGTACTTCCGGCTCGGCACCGACGCGGTGAAGCTGAGCCCGTCGTACTTGCTGACCGTCGACCACCTCGGTCTGGCGACGGCCGAATCCCGCGCGGACGCCTACGATCCGGACGGGATCCAGCTCACCTTCGTCGCTTAGACCGGCTCGCCGCTGGTCGCTCGGGCCTCGGCGACGGCCTGGCCGCGAGGTGTGGCGGGGAACCGTTCGAGCATCGCGCGGATCTCGGCGGCGTCGACGTTCGCGCCGAACAACTCGGTCGCCGGCTCCAGCCGCATCCCCTCGGCCAGCGGCCCGGCGATGACCGGATCGAACCCGAGCGCGTCCACGATCGCCGCGACCTCTTCCGCGGCGCCAGGCTCCCCCGCGACCGCGATCGCCTTGCGATCCAACGCTCCAGCCGGCCGCGCGCCGTCCTCGAGATCGTGGTAGCCCATGTGGTTGAACGCCTTCACCACCCGGGACCCGGGCAGGAACGCCTGGACGATCTCGCTGGACGACGTGCGCGGGTCGGTCAGGTCGTCACGGATCCCGTCGACCTCCCACCAGTAGTTCATCGCGTCGATCACGAGCTTGCCGCGCAGTTCCTCGGCCGGGATGCTCCGGTGCTTGCCGAGCGGCAGCGCCAGGATCACCACGTCCGCCTGCTCGACCGCGTCGGCTGCCGTGGTGGCGATCGCGCCGGGCGTGACCACCTCGACGATCAGCGCGATCTTGCCGACCTCACCGGAGCCCGCGATCAGCACGCGGTACCCGGCCGCGACCGCGAGGCGGGCCAGGACGGTACCGACCTTGCCGGCGCCGAGGATCGCGAGAGTGGTTCCGCTGGTCGTCATCGGTCAGCCCGCCACGATCTCGCGGACCATCGGGATGACCTTGCTGCCGTACAGCTCGACCGCCTTCAGCCGGGCACTGACCGGGAGCGGTCCCGCGGTGTAGATCAGGTCGAACCGGCCGACCCCGAGCTTCTTCACGGCCGCCGCGATCCGGCGAGCCACGGTCTCCGGCGACCCGACGTACAACGACCCGTGCTCGACCTCGGAGTCGAACTCCTCCCGGCGCACCGGCGGCCAGCCGCGCAGCGCACCGATCCGGTCCCGCATCACCTTGTACCGCGGGTAGTACAGCTCCTTCGCTTCCTCATCGGTGTCCGCGATGAAGCCCGGCGAGTGCATGCCGACCGGGTGCGCGACGGTACCGAACTGCTCGGCCGCGCGACGGTACAGGTCGAGGTACGGGCCGAAGCGGTCCGGGGCTCCCCCGATGATCGCGAGCATCAGCGGCAACCCGTAGTACGCGGTCCGCACCACCGACTGCGGTGATCCGCCGACCCCGACCCAGGTCGCCAACCGGCCGGACTCGGTCTTGGGGTACACGTCCGCGTTGTCGAGTGCGGCGCGCGTGGTGCCGTTCCAGTTCACCGGCTTCTCGTCGAGCAACTGGACGAACAGTTGCAGCTTCTCCTCGAACAGGGTGTCGTAGTCCTTCAGGTCGTACCCGAACAGCGGGAACGACTCCGTGAACGACCCGCGCCCGAGGATCACCTCGGCCCGCCCGTTCGACAACGCGTCCACGGTCGAGAACCGCTGGAACACCCGGACCGGATCGTCCGAGCTCAGCACGGTCACCCCGGACCCGAGCTTGATCCGCGAGGTCCGCGCCGCGATCCCGGCCAGCACCGTCTCCGGCGTCGAGATCGAGTACTCCGGCCGGTGGTGCTCCCCCAGCGCGATCGCATCGACCCCGAGCTCGTCGGCCAGCACGGCCTCGTCGACCACCTGCCGAATCGCCGCCGCGTCCGTGATCAGCTTCCCGTCGTCACCCTCCGGGATGTCACCGAACGTATCGAGCCCGAACACAAGGTCGGTCATGAGCCCATCTCTCCATCCGTCGTTCCTGTCACCCAGCAAGTCTAGGTTGACACGTCAACGTCGGGGTGGGCGGGCTCTATTCCACGACTGTCCGGAACTCACCTCGGCGTCTGCGCGAACGCCCACTCCCCGCTGACGCCGATGGCGGGTTGTTGGATGACTGCCGTGCTGCAGCATGGCCATCGGTCCAACAACCCGCCAGCCGCCCCACTACCTGAGGTCTTTCCATCAACTGGAGTTGATGTATTGTCGGGAGGGTGGGCGACGGTGCGCTTCCTGGGTTCGTTCGGTTGGCGGGGCATCCGGTGCGGTGGCTGCTGATGACCGAGTTGGCGCGGAGTGATCTGCGGGTGCGTGAGCTGGTCGGGATCGTGGACGAGCCGCAGAACCTTGTCTCGTACCACCTCAAACTCCTGCGCGACGGCGGCCTGGTGACGTCGCGGCGGAGCAGCTTCGACGGGCGGGACACCTACTACCACCTCGACCTCGCCCGCTGCGCCGAGGAACTCGAAGACCTAGGCACCGCTCTCCATCCAGCGCTCCGCATGACCCCCGTACCAACACCGCCACCTCGCAAGACCACAGGATCGAGTGTGCTCTTCGTCTGCAGCGGCAACAGCGCGCGCTCGCCCATCGCCGAGGCCCTGCTCCGCCACCACGCCGGCACCCACCTCCGCGTGGCCAGCGCCGGTACCAAGCCGAAGGACGCCGTCCATCCCCACGCGGTTCGCGTACTACGCGAGCACTACGACCTCGACATCACAAGGCAGCGACCTCGCGCGATCGGCTCCGCCGAGCGGACCCGATTCGGCCACACGATCACCTTGTGCGACAAGGCGCGCGAGGCTCTTCCCCCGACGAACGGGCAGCGGGCGCACTGGAGCATCCCCGATCCCGCGGCCGGTCGTCGGAAGGACCTGTACCCGGAGTTCGTCGCGGTGGCGGCCGAGATCGATGCCCGGGTCCGTCAGCTTTTACCGAGCCTCAGTACCACTGGAGACCAGGAGGACTGAATCGTGGACACCTCCGCGAACGTGCGGTACATCGTCGACGACGTGTCGGCGGCCGTCGACTTCTACACCAAGCGCCTCGGCTTCGAACTGCGGAGCAACCCGGCGCCCGCCTTCGCCGACGTGACGCGCGGCTCCCTGCGTGTCCTTCTCTCCGGACCGCAGTCGTCAGGCGCTCGCGCCACACCCGCGACCGCGGCCGGACCAGGGCGCAATCGCATCCACCTGATCGTCGCCGACCTCGACGCCGAGATCGAACGCCTTCGCGGCGACGGCGTACCGTTCCGCAGCGAGCTCACCACCGGACCGGGCGGCCGGCAGATCCTCGTCGCCGACCCGGCCGGCAACCTCGTCGAGCTCTTCGAACCCGCGAGCCCTGCCTAGCGGACGAGGCCTGATTCCCAAGCCCAGACAGCGATCTCGGTCCGATTGCGGGCGGTGATCTTGCGCTGGATCGAGGCCAGGTGAGACTTCACGGTCGACAGCGAGATCGTCAGTTCCTCGGTGATCTCGGCGTTGGTCCGGCCCCGGGCGACCGCCTTCGTCACGTCGAGCTCGCGCTGAGTCAGTGCCGGTACCGCCGGCCGCGCTCGGCCGCCCGAGGTGGTGAAGTGTTCGAGCAACCGCGTCGTGATCGACGGAGACACCAACGACTCACCGTTCGCCCCGGCGTGCACAGCTTCCACCAACAACCGGGGCCCGGCGTCCTTCAGGAGGAAGCCGCAGGCACCGGACCGGAGCGCCTCGTGGACGAGCTCGTCGAGGTCGAAGGTCGTCACCACCAGCACCCGCAACGGATCAGCCACCTCGGGTCCGGCCAGCAGCTTGGTCGCCGTCAGCCCGTCCATCAACGGCATCCGGATGTCCATCAACGTGACGTCCGGGCGCAGCTCCTGGGCGAGGGCGACGGCTTCCTTCCCGTTCTCGGCCTCACCGACGACCTCGATGTCGGGCTCCCGCTCCAGGATCAGCCGGAAGCCGGTCCGTACCATCGCCTGGTCGTCCGCGAGCAAGACCCGCAGTGTCACTGTGCCGTTCCTTCCTCGCGTCGCCGGGTCGCGACCACGCCACCCGGGAGCGGCAACTCGGCCAGCACCCGCCAGCCGCGTTCGCCGTGTTCGCCGGCGGTGAGCCGGCCGTCCAGGGCGTCGATCCGCTCGCCCATGCCGATCAGACCGTAGCCGCCCGCCGAGCGCCGGGTGCGGCCGGGCCGGAGACCGTCGTTGAGAACCTCGACCAGCAAGCACTGCCGACCCCCTTCGACGGCGTGCTCCACCGTGACGGTCACCCGCCGCGCGTCGGGCGCGTGTCTGCGGACATTGGTCAGCGATTCGAGCACCACGCGATGCACGGTCGACACCGTCTCCGGAGCGACAGCGAGCTCCGCGAGACCGGGTGCCAGGCGCAGCGTGACGGCGTCGTCCCCAGCGACCGCGGCCTCGACCGTCTCCAACAGACTGCCGGTGGTGACGGGTAACTCCTGCTCCGGGCTCCGCAGCATCATCACCAGCCGTCGCACCGCGGCCAGCGCCTCCGCACCGGCGCGTTCGATGTCCTGCAGGGTCTCCTGCTCGGGTCCGTCGGCCAGCACGACCTGCGCTGCCTGAGTACGCACCACCACCCCGGTGATGTGGTGGGCCACCAGGTCGTGCAACTCACGCGCCAGCGCCAAGCGTTCCCTGTTCCGGGCGGCGGTGAGGGCGGCCTCGCGGCGCGCGTTGCCGTCCCGCAGAATCAGGCCGACCGCGACCGTGGCACCCCACACCATGGCCCACAGCACCGCGACGGTGAGCGCGGCGGAGTCGTTGCCGTAGCGCAGGATCGGTGCGGAGGCGATCGTGACCCCACCGACCAGCGCCACCGCGCCGGCCTGAGCCGGTGGCAGTCGATGACAGGCGGCCCCGACCAGCAGGAGCAACGCGAGCGTCTCGCTGTCGCCGGAGAAGTCCGCGGCCGGCTTCGCCAGGAACCCGACCGCACTGCAGGCCAGGGACACCGCGATCGCACCGGCCGCGAGCTCGGTGATCCGCTCTGGATAGCGGCGCCGCAACAGCGCGAGCACAGCGATCACCACAGCGGCCGCGAAGTAGAGCAACTCGCCGACCGGTGGCGGTCCCTGCAGGATCAGCTTCCGGACGGCCTGCTCGAGATTCAGCCCGCCCAGCAGCATGACCTCGACGATCAGCAGGCCGCGCCGCACCGGCCGGTTGGCTCTTCTGATCACCGGTGTCGACGTCCTTCCTGCGCTGGCGAAATCGAAGGTGCCCCGCCGACGGTACTGGGACGGGCGCGCCGGTGTACCCGGCGCGCCCGTCCGCCATCGGACTGTTGCCTCAGCGCGGTTCCGCCGCGGCCGTGCAGTGGTAGTCGCGGGCCGGTCGTTCACCCTTGACCAGGAACTGCGTCACCGCGTGGTTCGCGCACTGGTTCTTCCCCATCGGGTAGACACCATGTCCACCCTGGTCGGCCGTGACCATCACGGCCCGGTCGCCGAACGCCTTCCGCAGGCCCAGCGCACCGGCCAACGGGGTCGCCGGGTCGCGGAGGTTCTGCACCATCAGCACGTTCGAGGGACCTTCGTCGGTGACCTGAACCGGCTTCTCGATCGCCTTCGGCCAGTACGCGCACGGCTGGACGTTGGCCCCGGCCGCGCCGAACAGCGGGTACTTGATCCGGTCGATCGCCACGTTCCGCTGGTAGGTCGCGAGCGACTTCGGCCAGGACGAGTCGTTGCAGATGATGTAGTACCGGCCGGACACCAGGTTCTCCGCGCCGGCCGCGGCGTCGTCGCCCCCGGGCAGCGGCGGCGGTGCCTGGTTCGCGTCCAGGGACTTCCACACCGAGGCCAGCACCGGCATCTGCGGGGCGCCGTAGAGGAAGCCGAAAGTGATCTGCCGGAACAACTTGCCGTCGAACGTCCCGTCGGGCGACTCCACCGGCTTCTTGTCCAGCCGCGCCCCGAGCTCGAGGTACTTCGACCGCACCTGCGCCGGGGTCCAGCCCAGGCCGTACTCGCGGTGGTTGGCGGCGACGTACTTCGCGAAGTCCGGGAAGCGGTCCTCGACGCCCTGCGACCAGAGCCGGTCGCTCGCGTAGTCCCAGCCACCCTTGTCCAGGTTGCTGTCGAGCACGATCCGGTCGCTGCGGTCCGGGAACAACGTCGTGTACAGCGCGCCGAGGTGGGTGCCCCATGAGGCGCCGGCGTACGAGGCCTTCTCCTCGCCGAGGGCGGCCCGGATCTTGTCCATGTCGCGGGCCGTGTTGGCGGTGCTCAGGAACGGCAGCATCGACGCGGTCTTCGACGACGCGCACTGCTCGGCCAGCTTCTTGCTCTCGGCGGCCCGCTTCGCGACGTCGGCCGCGTTCCGCGCGTACGGCGGGATGTTGCCGTCCACCAGCTGGGCCACGGTCAGGTCGCAGGTGACCGGGGTGCTCCGGCCGATCCCGCGCGGGTCGAACCCGATCACGTCGTAGCTGTCCAGGACGCTCTTCGGCAGTCCGGTCGCCACGAGGAAGGCCGGGTAGCCCAGCCCGGACGAGGGTCCGCCCGGGTTCGTCAGCAGCACGCCGCGTCGCTGCTCCGGCTTCTTGCTGGCCAGCCGGGACACCGCGATGTCGATCTGCTTCCCGTCCGGATCACGATGGTCCAGCGGCACCTTCAAGGTCCCGCACTGCATCCCTTCCGGCATCGGGACGCCCTTGGCGACGTCCGCCGGACAGTCACTCCATTTGATCGCGGTCGGTGTCTCCGCCTGCGAAACCCCCGGAACCATCACGGTCGCGACCGCCGCGACGATGATGGCAATGGACAACGTCCTTCGCATCCGAATTCCTCCAGCCGGCCCCCGAGGGCACGTGGTCTGTGAGTGGTTGGCTCATACGCCCGAGCTCTGTGAACAGGCTCCATCCTTCCGAGCGGCCACCTGGCCCCACATCCAGCGCGCGGCTGGTCTTCCCGCCCGCGGACCCCGGCCAAAAGTACGAGGTGCCCGCTGCGCCGGAACCGGTCCAACCGAACTCTTGCGGCCGAATTAACGATCACTTACTGTCTGGGTGATCGATCATCTTTTCCCCTGATTCGCCCCGATCGCCGCCCTGCTCCCCGTCCCCCCACGGGGAGCAGCGGACCAAGGACAGGACGCCGAGAATCCCCCATCTCCGGCTGTGAGGACCGCCCATGTCTCGAACTCTGTCGTTCCGCCTGATCGTCACCGCCCTGGTCACGGTGCTGATCACCACCCTCGCCGGGCCGCCGTCCGTCGGTGCCCCACCCGACCGCCCGCCCGGCAGCTACGCCAACCCGTTGATGGCCGACATCGCCCAGGCCTTCTCCGACGTCGGGCTGATCCGCGCCAAGGACGGCGCCTGGTACGCCTACGCCACCAACACGAGCCTGACCAAGGCGAACGCCGAAGCCGGTGGGCCACCGCATCTGCTCCCGATGGTCCGGTCCACCGACCTGGTGAACTGGGAGTTCCTCGGCGACGCGTTCAGCGAGGCGAACCATCCGCAGTGGGCCGGCTGGCCGAACAAGGGGTACTGGGCGCCCGACGTCCGCTACGTCGACGGCCAGTACTACATGTACTACTCCGCCCCCGGATCCACGGCGCTGGATGCCGCCATCGGACTAGCCACGGCACCGACGCCGGCCGGCCCTTGGACCGATATCGGCCACCCGGTGGTCAACTTCGTCGCCGACAGCGAGGTGATGGAGATCGACCCGATGATGTTCATCGACGACGACGGCACCAAGTACCTGTACTACGGCTCGTTCCGGCGCGGCGGGCTGCACGTGGTCAAGCTGTCCGCGGACGGGCGCACCACGGTCGGCCAGTCCCACCAGGTCGTCGCCGGCGAACGTGGCGAGGCCGCCTGGGTGACGAAGCGCGGCCCCTGGTACTACCTGTTCTACTCCGGCTACGGCTGCTGCATGGGCGACGTCGGCGGCGGTGGGTACCCGGTGCTGGCCGGCCGGTCCACCTCGCCCACCGGCCCGTTCCTCGACGCGAACGGGGTCTCGCTGGCGGCCAAGGAGCCCGGCGGCACGATCGTGAACTCGTTCAACGGCAACACCCTGGCGGCCACCGGGCACAACGCGGTGACGGTCGACCGGTCCGGCCAGCAGTGGAACCTGGTCAACTCCGACTTCCGGTTCGAGGTCCCGTACGGCGGCCGGCCGCAATCGATGGACCGGCTCGACTGGATCGACGACTGGCCGACCGTACGGGCCGGGCAGTGGACCTCCGACCGCGCGCAGCAGGCGCCCGCGACGGCGTGGCACTCCGGCAGTTCGTTCAACGACTCGAGCGACCTCTCCGAGTGGAGTTCCGTCGGTAGCAACTGGACCGTCGGCCAGGACAGTGCGAGCGGTGGGTACGTCGCGTCCGACGGCTCCGCCTCGATGCTGCTCAGCCGTCCCGGTGGTCCGGCTGACTACCGCGCCGAGGCCGACCTCAGGTCAGCGGCCGGGAAGGCCGGACTGGTCTTCGGGTACCACTCGCCGAAGACCTATGCGGTCGCGTGGCTGGACCCGGTTCGCAACTCGCTCCGGGTCGAGCAACGGGTCGGCGGCAAGGTCGTCGGGACCGCGGAAACCCCGCTGTACCAGGGATTTCGGTTCGACACCTGGCACACCGCGAGCGTCGAGGTCCGCGGTGATCGCGCAACGGTCCAGGTCGCTCCCGCGGCAGGCGACAACCCGTTGGGCGAGCTCACCGTGCGACTGGCCGACGGAGTGACGGGTGCGGCCCAGGTCGGTGTCGCCGGTGAAGGCGGGGTCGTCCACGGCGACAACGTAGGCAAGGCCCAGCTGTACAAGCCGGTCACGCAGAAGATCGCCGACCCGCAGATCGGCCAGCAGCTCCCCGACTTCAGCGACGACTTCGCCGACGGCTCCCTGGATGCCGCGTGGCAGTGGACCGGGTCCCAGCAAGGACAGCTCGAAAACGGGAAGCTCGTCTGGAACACCCAGGCACAGAACCTCAGCAACGAGAGCAACCTGGCCACCGTGCTGCTCCGGGACGCCCCGGAAGGTGACTACACGGTGGAGACTCGCCTGTCCCTGCCGTTCGACGGGAGTACCGGCAACGCGCGCGCCGGCCTGATCGCCTGGGCCTCCCGCAAGCAGTCGCTCCAGCTGGCTCCCACCCGGACGGGCGCGGTACGTCAGGCGTTCCTGTGGCCAGGGGCAGACGCCAGTCCGTGGCCCGAGGCGATCCAGCTGGGCCCGAGTGCCGACACCATGTGGCTGCGGTTGCGCCACACCACGCAGCCCGACACCGGTGAGCACCTGTTCCAGGCGGCGACCAGTCTCGACGGCAAGAAGTGGGAGTGGGGCAGCTACTGGTACCTGCCGACCGACGCCGGTCCGCTGAAGCTCGGCCTGATCTCCATGGGCGGCACCGGGACCACAGCGCGGTTCGACTACGTCCGGACCTACCAGTCATGACCGGCCGGAAGGAGTACTCCATGACGTTCACACGCCGTACTCTGCTCGCCGGTGCGCTGGCCGCGGCCATGCTCCCCGGGGCGGCACCCCAGGCGTTCGCCGCGCCGCCGTCCGAGGACGGGTACGACCTGTGGCTGCGGCACCGACTCGTCGCCGATCGCTCGATGCTGGCCCACTACCGGGCCGCCATCGACCACGTCGTTGTACTGGGCAACCACCCGGTGCTGCGGTCCGCGGGTGAGGAGCTGGCCCGCGGTCTGTCCGGGCTGCTCGGTCGTGCGATCCCTGTGCGCAACGAGGTCGGCAAAGGCGCGGTCGTGGTCGGCGTCAACGTCCTCTCCCCCGAGAGCCTCGCCCGGCTCGGTCCCGAGGGCTTCATGGTCAAGCGGCTGGACGGTCCGGAGCGGGTGGTGATCAGCTCGGCCGGTGAGCAGGGCGCGTTGTACGGCGCGTTCCGCTTCCTGCAGCACCTCCAGAGGCAACTCCCGCTCAACCAGGTGGACATGGCGGACCGCCCGGCGTCTCCGCTGCGCATGATCAACCACTGGGACAACCTGAACCGCAGCGTCGAACGCGGCTACGCCGGCAAGTCCATCTTCGTCTGGGACGAGCTCCCCGAGCTGCGGGAACGGTACGTCGACTACGCCCGCGTCCTCGCCTCGGTCGGGATCAACCACACCGTGGTCAACAACGTCAACGCGAGCGCCGAGTTCCTCCGGTCCGAGCGGCTGCCCGGCCTCGCGGCACTGGCGGGCGTCCTGCGGTCGTGGGGTGTGCGGTTGTGGGTATCGGCGAACTACGCCAGCCCGATCACGCTGACGAAGGACCAGGCCGATCCGATCACCGTCGCGGATCCGCTCGATCCCCGGGTCCAGCAGTGGTGGCAGGACAAGATCGAGGAGATCTACCGGATCATCCCGGACTTCGGTGGCTTCCTGGTCAAGGCGAACTCGGAGGGCCAGCCGGGACCGCTGGACTACGGGCGCACCCATGCCGAGGGCGCCAACATGCTCGCCGATCGGCTCGCCCCGCACGACGGGCGGCTGGTCTGGCGGTCGTTCGTGCACGAGGGCTTCGACGACTGGGCCGAGCACCAGTACCGGGTGTTCCATCCGCTCGACGGCCAGTTCCACGAGAACGCCGTCGTCCAGACCAAGAACGGCCCGATCGACTTCCAGGTCCGCGAACCGGTGAATCCGCTCTTCGGTGGACTGCCGCGCACGAACCAGCTGATCGAGCTGCAGGTCACCCAGGAGTACACCGGCCACTCGACCCACCTGTGCTACCTGGTGCCGGAGTGGAAGACGATCCTGGACTTCCCGACGTACACGGGGACCGGGTCGTGGCCGACCGTGTCCGACGTGGTCACCGGGGCCGCGTACGGGCAGGAGAACGTCGGGTTCGCGGGAGTGGGGAACCTCGGCGACGACCGGGACTGGACCGGCTACCAACTGGGCGCGGCGAACCTGCACGGATTCGCTCGGCTGGCCTGGGACCCGACCGCGACCGCCGACGAGGTCGTGACCGAGTGGATCGAGCTCACCTTCGGCTGCGACCGCCGCGTCGGGTCGGTGCTCAAGGCAATCATGCTGCAGTCCTGGCAGGTGTACGAGAGCTACACGTCGCCGCTGGGGATGGGGTACCTCACCTATCCGCTCGGCGCGCACTTCGCCCCCGCGCCGACGACCACGCAGAACCTGTCCCACCACACCACGGCCGAGGGCACCGGCTTCGACCGGACCGAGGCGACCGGGAGCGGGTACACCGGGCTGTACGCCCAGCACTGGCAGGACGTGTACGGGTCGCTCGAGCGGTGCCCGGACGAGCTGTTGCTGTTCATGCACTGGGTGCCGTACACGCATCAGCTGCATTCGGGCAAGACAGTGATCCAGCACATCTACGACAGCCACTTCGACGGGTACGAACGGGTGCTGGAGTTCCAGCGGGCGTGGAGCCGGCTGAAGGGCCAGGTGGACGCGAGCCGGCATGGCGACATCGCGGCGACCTTCGACGACCACGTGGTCGAGGCAGAGCGCTGGCGCGACACCATCGTGGCGTACTTCTTCGGCTGGTCCCGCATCCTGTCGACCGGACCAGGGTGGCTGCAGTTGGCGTTCCCGAGTGGGCGGCTGCTGTTCGGCGGCGTACCCAACAGCCTCGACCTGGAGATCACCAACGCGAACAGCGCGGAGCAGTCCGTCACGGCGACAGTGCACCCACCCGACGCGAGCTGGAAGGTGGAAGGCACCACGGCAGTGGTCGGCTCGGCGCAGTCGAAGACGGTGGCCCTCTCCGTGACACCGCCGCTCATCGCCGATCACGTCCCGCTGACCGTCGACATCAGTCCGGGTCAGACCACACTGGGCTCGCAGGACCAGACGTACGTGGTCACCCCGGCCGCCGAACTCTGCCACCTGGCCCTGGATGTCGGTACCGCTGACAGCCCGCTGGTGACGGGCTACGCGCGGCTCGCACCGGGTACGGCGTGGGACGAGACACGTGGGTACGGGTGGGTCGGTACCGCGCCGCAGGGCCGGGACCGTGGTGGAAGCTGGGACGCCCTGCAACGGGACTTCTGCGGTGACTACCCGGCTCGGACGTTGCGGATCCGGATCCCGGCCGGACGGCACCGCTTGTCGGCGCTGATCGGGGACGGCGGCCCGGATACGCCCCCGACGATCATCACCGAAGCGGGCAAGGTGCTCGCCACGTCGCCGGAGATGCCTGGTGGCACGTTCATCTGGATCCACGCCGAGGTGGACGGCGGAGCGACCGGCCGGACCGCCGACCTCGTCCTCGACAGCGAGCCGGACCGCTTCTGGCACCTGGGCGCGCTGGTGATCACCGACTGACCGCTGTCCCGGCCGCGGTCTACTGGGCGTAGACCGCGGTCGGGCGTCAGTCCTCCTGACCGATGACCGCGTTCTTCCGCGGCGGGACCGTGGTCTCCCGGAAGGCGATCTCGGTCGGCGCGGCGGCCATCGGATCGGGCTCCGCCTCACCCCGGATCGCCGCGATCAGCCGCCGCATCCCGTGCCGCCCCGACGTCTCCCGATCCACCCGGACCGTGGACAACGCGGGCGTCCCGTACCGGACCAGGGTGATGTCGTCCCACCCGGTCACGCTCAGGTCCTCGGGCACCGCCCAGCCGCGGTGTACGGCCGCGTGGACCACGCCGACGGCGAGGTGATCGCTCGCCGCGACCACTGCCGTCACCGGGGTGTCGTCGGGCAGCGACCGCACCGCCTCGACCCCGGTCTCCGGGTCCCACGGCCCGTCGAACACACCGTGCGACCGGATCCCCAACCGGTCGCAGGCCTTCAGATACCCGGACCGGCGAAGCTGCGCGGACCACCAGTCCTGCGGGCCGGCCACATGGAAGAGATCCCGGTGCCCCATCGCGGCGAGCCGGTCGACCAGGTCCTCCATCGTGATCTCGTCGGCGGCGACCGCCTCGACCGACCGCAGCCGATGATCGAACTCGTCGGTCTGGACGACGACGCCCCCGTCACCGGTCTTGATCGTCAGCGGCGTGACCGACAGCACGCCGTCCACCTGGCCCCGCGCCAGGATGTCGGTCGCCAGCCGGCTCAACGCCACCGGGTCCTCGTCGACGCCGATCACGATCTCCACCTGGTAACCGAGCGACTGCGCTTCCGCACAAGCAGCGTTGACGGTCCGCTCCGGCCCGGTCCACCCCGGCAGGATGATCGCGACGACGCCGCTGCTCCGGGTCCGCATCGCCCGGGCCGTCAGGTTCGGCCGGTACCCCAACTCGTCGACAGCGGCCTTGATCCGCCCCAACGTGTCCGCCCCGACCGTCGGATCCCCGCGCAGGAACCGCGAAACGGTCTGGTGCGAAACCCCGGCAAGAGCGGCCACGTCGTGCAAGGTCGGCCGCCGCTTCACGCTCATGTGCCCAACGATACTTACCCACGCGCCGATCCACGCCGACATTTCCACCGTTGCCGAAGGCCCCAACCACTCCGCCGCCGTGACCCACAACTTGCGGTGTCGTTCGGAATGCGGTTGCCGAGTGCGGCGTCACCCGGTGAGCCGGCGGCGGGTGGCGATCGTGGTGAGGACGTGGCGGGCCAGGGCGAGGCCGGCATCCGGTACGCCGGCCGCGGCCGCCTGCTTCGCCATCGTTGCGAGCCTGGTGGGATCGACGAGGAGTGGGATCAGGACGGACTCGATCCAGGCCGTGTTCAGGTCCGCGTCGTCGACGAGCAATGCGCCGCCGGATGTGATCGCCTGCTCGGCGTTGAGTCGCTGCTCACCACCGCGCCGGGACAGCGGGACGTACGCAGCTGGCAGACCGACGGCGGCCAGTTCGGCGCACGTCATCGCGCCTGAGCGACAGAGCACGAAGTCGGCCGCGGCGTACGCGTATCGCATCTCCTCGACGTACGGCACCACGACGTACGGCGGTTCGGCGTCCTCCACGTCGACCGTGTGCTCGCGCCCGGCGATGTGCAGCACCTGTACGCCGTTCGCTCGCAACAGGGCAGCCGCAGACGACACCGCGGCGTTGATCGTCCGCGCACCCTGCGAGCCTCCAGTGACCAGCAGCACCGGCCCTTCGGTTCGCAGGCCGAACCGCTCACGTGCCTCGGCGCGCAACGCGGGTCGGTCGAGCCCCGTGATCGCTGGTCGCAGCGGGATGCCGAGAGGAGTACCGTGCGCCAACTCGACCCCTGGTCCGGCAGTGAACACCTGCGTCGTCATCCGAGCCGCCAGCCGGTTCGCGACTCCGGGCCGGGCGTTCGCCTCGTGCACGACGATCGGTACGCCCCGCCGACGCGCAGCGAGGTACGCGGGCAGAGCGACGTACCCACCGAAGCCGACAACGACCTCCGCGCGTACCCGGTCCAGTACGGCCCCCGCAGCTTGCACCGAGTCGCGCAGCTTGCCTGGTACCTCCAGCAGCTCCGGAGTGAGCCTGCGCGGCAACGGCACCGGCGGGATGAGCTCGAGCGGGTACCCGCGGGCCGGGATGAGCGTGGTGTCCAGGCCGCGGACCGTCCCGACCGCGGTGATCTCGGCAGTCGGTTCGAGCCACCGCACCGCGTCGGCGAAGTTCATCGCGGGCTCGATGTGGCCGGCCGAGTGCCCGCCGGCCACCAGGACGCGCGGGCCGACGACGCCTCCCCCGCTCAACAGGTGATGGGGAGGTCGAAGTACGTGTCCGGGTACGGCTCGTCCCGGAGAACGTAGTGCCACCACTCGAACTCGTACGCGCGGAATCCGCCGGCCGCCATCACCGAGCGCAGGTGGTACCGGTTCCTCGCCTCGGTCGGCGTGATCTCCGCGGCGTCGTGGTGGGAGATCTCGTCCATCAGGTCGTGGTCGCCGCCCATCTGCACGAGGTCGCCGGTCGCCAGCTGGTACAACGTCAGGTCGACGGCGCTCCCCCGGGTGTGGCCCGACCTGGCCGCGACATACCCCTTGGCGATCATCTCGGCCCGGTCGATCTTCGGGTAGTGCCGCAGCTTCGTCCGGCCGTCCTCCGGTTGCTTCGACCAGCGGAGGAAGGAATCCACGGCACGCTGCGGCCGGTACCCGTCCCAGAGCAGCAGGCCGAATCCGAGCGACGCGGCCGCCTCCCGTGACCTCTCCAGGGCCGCGCACAACGCCCTCGTCCCGACGATGCGATTGGCCAGGTACCCGTCGACGGGCTTGCCGGTGAAGTTGTCCCAGGTTGCGTACTTCGCGTCCCAGCGGACACCGGGCACGAGTTCGTCGACGAAGACCAGGTCATCCTTCATCGGGTCCACCCGCCAGCGCCAGCGCCACCATCCGGTCGATCATCTCGGGGAACGGCAGCCCGGCCGCCGCCATCATCTTCGGATAGCGGCTGTACGGCGTCAGGCCGGGGAACGTGTTCACCTCGTTGAGCATGATCTCGCCGTCCTCGGTGAGGAACAGGTCCACCCGCGCGAGACCACGGCACCCCAGCGCCCGGTACACGGCCTTCGCCGACTCCTGGACCAGCGCCCGCGTCTCCGCCGGGATGTCGGCCGGGACGATCAGCGCCGAGTTCTCGGACCCGCTCTCGGGATCGGCCTCCTGGTGGATCTTGAAGAACCCGTGGGTCAGCGCGACGCGGTCGACCTCGCCGGTGATCAGCTCGGCCTCGTTCCCGAGGATGGCGCACCCGACCTCGCTGCCGACCACGGCGTCCTCGATCAGCACCTTGGAGTCGTACTCGCGGGCCGTCTCCACCGCGGCCGCCAGCTCGTCCTTGCTCGACACCTTGCTCACGCCGAACGACGAACCGGACCGCGCCGGCTTCACGAAGACGGGGTACTCGAAGTCGGCGCCGTCCACCTGCTCACCCGCGAGGACGATCCGGAAGTTCGGCGTCGCGATACCCGCGCTTCGGGCGACGACGTGGACCAGGGACTTGTCCATGCACAAGGCGGAACTCGGGATGTCGCAACCCACATAGGGAATGCCGGACATCTCCAGCAGACCCTGGATCGCGCCGTCCTCGCCGAGCTTCCCGTGCAGCACGGGCAGGACCACATCCAGGTTGATCGTCTCGTACCGCCCGTCCTCGAGGACCAGCAGTCCACGAACGTCGCGGTCCGGCGACAGGACGGCCGGACGGGAGCTGCCGTTCTCCCAGTCCTCGTACGGTCCGTCGCACAGCTTCCAGGCACCGCTCTGGGTGATTCCGACGTAGTAGGGCTCGTACTTCGCGGGGTCGAGATGCCGCGCGACCTGCCGGGCGGACTTGACCGAGACAGGGTGTTCTTCGGAACATCCCCCGAACAGAATGCCGATCTTCATATCCAGTGCTGCTTTCTTCGCTCGAATGCCAGGCAGTTCGTCAGAGAGTTCTCGACGATGTCGCTCAGGGCGTGGTCGGTGTAATAGGCCGTGTGTGGACTGATCAACACGGTGGGCAGTTCGTGCAGCCGCACCAGCGCCTTGCTGGTGATCGGCCCGTTGCTGCAGTCGCGGTAGAAGATGCCCTCTTCGCCTTCCAGGACGTCAAGGGCCGCTCCGCCCAACCGGCCGCTCTCCAGCGCCGGGATCAGGGCCTCGGTGTCGATGAGCGCCCCGCGCCCCGTGTTGACGACGAAGGCGCCGAGCTTCAACTGCTCGATCCGCCGCGCGTCCAGGAGGTGGTGGGTCGCCGCGGTGAGCGGGGTGTGGAGGGTGACGATGTCACTCTGCCGGAGCAGCTCGTCGAGCGGAACGAACTGGTCGGACGGCCGGCGTCGCGTGTCGTGAGCCAGGGCCCGGCCACCGAATCCCCGAAGCCTCGCCAGCACCGCGGTACCGATGCGGCCGGCCCCGATCACCCCGACGGTGAGGTCGCGCAGTTCCCTCCCCCGCACCTCGCCCAGCCGGTAATCGTGAACCTCGGCCCGGCGGAGTACCGACCGCGCGCCCCGAATCGCCATCAGCATCAGCATCACCGTGTAGTCGGCAACGCTGTCGGGTGAATAGTCGACCGTGTCCACGTGAATCCCGACGGAGTCCGCGTAGTTCACGTCGATGTGGTTGCACCCGACACTTCTGGTCGACACGTACTGCACCCCGGCCCGGCTGAGCTCACGCAGGGCCGATGGCGTGACGTGGGTCTTGTGACCGACGCTGACGCACCGATTCCCCGCGACCAGGCCGACGTTCTCCGCGGAGACGGGCGCTGCGGAAATGGTCGGAATCACCCCGAACCGCGGCGCCATGTCGCGGAACAGCACCGCCTCGTCCGGCCCACAGTCGAAAATGGTGATCCCCGTTGTCGGGGCGGACGGGACAGCGGCGGACGCCAGCCATTGGCGGAGGGCCGCTGGTTCGCTGGAGTTCATGATTTCCAGTCAAGTCGGGACGATGTTGCCGACCCGTATGCGGTTTTCGATATGCCGACGACATCCGGGCCGGCTGCCCTTCTCCACCAACGGCGCGACACCACTGCGGCCAAGCCGGCGCCGGCGGTGTTGAGGAGTACGTCGTCCACCGAAGAGACCCGGTCCAGCCGGAGCACGTACTGCGCGACCTCGATCAGCAGCGAGCACCCGGCCGTGAAGACCAGGATCCGCGCCCACGATGCCAACGCGGCGGAACGCACGGGGAGGAACGCTCCCAGCGCCGCGAAGATCAGCAGGTTGCCGATCACCTGGCCGGTCGACATCGTGACCAGGTCCCGGAACGGCACCAGGTTCACCCGGCCGGGAACGACACCGGCCCCGCTTCCCGGCAGCAGGGTCATCCAGATCCACGGCAGCGTCCCGTAGACGATGCCGACGTCGGCCAGCGAAGTCCGCCACGCCCACCTGCCGTCGGCTCTGCGCCGATAGGCCAGCGCCACCACGAGGAGTACGGCCAACGGCAGCAGGACCACCGTGAGCATGGCGACGCCGGTGAAGGTGCCGATCAGGTGCTGCCAGTCTCTGATGATCACGCGACCTCCGCAGTCGGGACAGTGCGTACCCTCATCGGCCGCGCCGCCTCATGTACGCGTCGAAGGCGCGGTAGACCATCGGCCGAAGCGGGAGGTCCCACTCGCCGACCGACCGCACGGCCTCCCCGCCGGTACCGACCTTGAACTGGATCAGGCCGACGTGCGGGTCGTCGGCGTCGACGGTCGGGGTGATGCCGCGCAGGTTGTAGACGTCGCAGCCGGCCGCGAGCGAGTCGCGGATCATCGCCCACTGACACGCGTTCGAGCCGCGCACCTCGCGCTTGGCGGTGGAGGACGCGCCGTAGGTGTACCAGGCCTGGGTCCCGACCCGGATCAGGATGCTGGCGGCAACGAGTTCGCCCTGGTGGTGCGCGAGATAGAGCTTGATGCGCTCGGGATCCTCGGCGCTCAGCTGGGCGAACATGGTCTCGAAGTACCGCAGCGGGCGAGGCGTGAAGTGATCGCGCTCGGCGGTGTGGACGTACAGGTCGTGGAACGCCTTCAGGTCCTCGCCGATGCTGACCTCGACCCCCTCCTTGGCCGCCTTCTTGAGGTTGCGGCGCCAGAGCTGGTTCATGCCGCGCAGCACCTCGTCCTCGGTCCGCCCGGTCAGCGGCAGCTCGAAGGTGAACTGCGGATGCCCGTTCCCGAACCCGTCCAGCGGATTCTGCGGCAACCAGCCCGACTCCCTCAGCCGGGCGGTGATCCGCGTACCGATCGACGCGGCCTGGCTGGGGAGCTCGGTGAGCCGCCTGACCTCCGGATCCGCGATGCCCTCCTTGACCTGGGCGGCGCTCCAGGTGTCCGTCCGGACCGGCGGGCCGAGCCGGATCGCGAACGCGCCGTCGCCCTTGAGCCGGTCCGCCATCGGGTCGATCCACGCGTCGAGGTCGCCGGTCCAGTCGATCACCGGCCCCTCCGGAACGTACGCCAGCGTGAGACGGTCGACCAGCGGTACCGGGCGGTGCAGGACGAGCCCGGTACCGACCAGGTCGCGGCCGTCGTACCAGCCGAGCGACTCGCTGCGCCACGCCGCCTTCACGCCCGCCCACGCCGGGGTCTGCAGGAAGCTGACCGATCTCCGGGTCCGGACGAACCCCAGGTGCTTGGCAGGGCTTATCCGTTGAACAGTCAGAGTCACCGGCGCATCCTCGGATCGTGGGTCGGGTCGGGGTACCTGGCCGGGCAGCCGCCGTCGACGGCCTCGCGGCGCAACTCGTAGTGCCACGGTTCGTTGTCGTAGATCTGGCAGAGTCCGTACTTGGCGCCGTACTTGGACAGCCAGGCCGTGGCGTCCGAGCGTCCGATGTCGATCGCGTGGCCCTGAACATGCGGGGACGTGGTGGGCGTCGCGACCCACCGGGCCGCCTCCTCCTCCGAGCCGTACTTGGTGACCGCCTCGGCGAGGAGCCTCGCCTGGTACTGCGGCGACCGCCAGCCGCTGTTGACGTAGAACTCGACCCCGTCGTTCGCGGCATCCTTCGCCGCCTCGCGGACAGCGCCGAGCAGATCGGGATCCAGGTTCGCCACGCCGGGGACCGCGTCGTTGAAAACGGTCACCCCCGGGGGTACGGCGCCGTCCGCCACGCCGAGGACACGCTGGCCGACGTCGCTCGACGACGCTGCGAGCGGGGACGGCGACAGGGTCAGGGACTGGTGGATGAAGACGCCGATCACGGCCGCGTTGGCGAGCACGAGGGCGGTCCGGAGGGTCGTTCTGGTCCGGCGGTCCGCGGGAGGCGCTTGCTGGCTGGCTGACATGGAACCAGTCAACGAAAAGTGCTGTTGCCGGCGTGTATCAGCTTCAGGATATGTGGACGATATGTCCGGGCTCGTAGCATCGACCTTGTGCGCGTGCTGATTGTCGAAGACGAGCCCGAGCTGGCGACCGCGGTCCGGGACGGCCTCCGCCTGGAGGCGATCGCCGCCGACGTCGCCGGTGACGGGGACACCGCGCTCGAACTGCTCGGCATCAACGCCTACGACATCGCCGTCCTCGACCGCGACATCCCCGGCCCGTCCGGCGACGAGATCGCCGAGCACATCGTTGCCTCCGGCAGCGGGATGCCGATCCTGATGCTGACCGCCGCGGACCGGCTCGACGACAAGGCGTCCGGGTTCGAGCTCGGCGCCGACGACTACCTCACCAAGCCGTTCGCGCTGCAGGAGCTCGTCCTCCGGCTCCGGGCCCTGGACCGCCGGCGCGCGTACAACCGGCCCCCGGTCCGGGAGATCGCCGGGCTGCGGCTGGACCCGTTCCGGCGCGAGGTGTACCGCGACGGGCGGTACGTGGCGCTCACCCGGAAGCAGTTCGCCGTCCTCGAGGTTCTCGTCGCTGCCGAAGGTGGGGTCGTCAGCGCCGAGGAACTCCTGGCCCGGGCCTGGGACGAGAACGCCGACCCGTTCACCAACGCGGTCCGGATCACCGTCTCGGCCCTGCGCAAACGCCTCGGCGAACCCGGCATCATCAGTACCGTGGCCGGCTCCGGGTACTGCATCGACACCACGGCAGGCACCGCAGCCGGTACCGGGAGGGTCGGAGGCGGCCGTGGCTAGGCGGCCGGGGTGGAGCGTCCGCCTCAAGCTCACCCTCAGCTATGCCGGATTCCTCATGCTCGCGGGCACCCTGTTGCTCGGCGCCGTGTGGCTGTTCCTGCTCCGCTACGTCCCCGAGCGGGCACTCCTCATGGGCGATGTCGAGGGTGACCTGGACAAGGGCGTCTTCCCGATCCGGTCGGTCCTGCTGCAGGTCTTCGCCCCGCGAGCCGCCGCGGTGATGGCGATCCTGCTGGCCTTCGGCCTGGTCGGCGGCTGGATCCTGGCCGGCCGGATGCTCGCACCGCTGTCCCGCATCACCGAGGCGACCCGGATGGCGACGAGTGGGTCGCTCTCCCACCGGATCGAGCTGGAGGGCAGCACCGACGAGTTCCGCGAGCTCGCCGACGCCTTCGACGGCATGCTCGCCCGCCTCGAGGCTCACGTCGCCGAGCAACGACGATTCGCCGCCAACGCCTCCCACGAACTGCGGACCCCGCTCGCGATCACGCAGAGCCTGCTCGACGTCGCCCGCAACGACATGACCCGCGACCACGGGGTCCTGGTCGATCGTCTGCACGCCGTCAACGCTCGCGCCATCGACCTGACCGAGGCCCTCCTCGTCCTCAGCCGGGCCGACCAGGGCTCCTTCGACCGCGAACCCGTCGACCTGTCGCTGACCGCGGAGGAAGCCGCCGAGACGTTGCTCCCCCTCGCGGAGAAGAACGGCATCACCCTCGAAGTCGCGGGCGACATCGCTCCGACCCTCGGCTCCCCCGCGCTCCTCCTGCAACTGACGACCAACCTCGTCCACAACGCGATCGTCCACAATCTCCCCGACCACGGGACCGTCTGGGTCACCACCACCGCGTACCCCGAGGGAGTGGTCCTCACCGTGGAGAACACCGGCAAGGACCTCTCGCCCGAGGTGGTGTCGACCCTGGTCGAACCCTTCCAGCGCGGCGCCGAAAGAGTCCGGACCGATCACGCCGGCGTCGGCCTCGGCCTCGGCCTGGCGATCGTCAAGAGCATCACCCAGGCCCACAAGGGCACGCTCCTGCTCACGCCTCGCCGCGAAGGCGGCCTCACCGTCCGGGTCCAACTCCCGATCGCCCGCTGACGATCAGGAAGTCTTCGCCTTCCGCGCCCGCGGCTTGCGGGCAGGGGGTACCCGGCTGTCGCCGTTGCTGGTGCTGATGCCGTTGCTGCCGGGATCCGCGGCGAACGGGACGAACGGCATGGTCAGCGGCAGCGCTGCCAGCCGCATCAACAGCAGGACGTTGTCGTCCCCGGCGGTCTTGTTGAGCCGCAGGCGCCCGCAATTGGTACACCGGTGAACGAGGACCCAGCGGCCCTCGCCGCGGACGGTGACCGCGATGGGTTCCATCCCGCCGGAGCAATCGGCCTTCCGATCACCCGGCACGTTCCGATCGAGATGCCGCGACCACAGGCAACTCGGGCAATGATTCCGATGGGTGGTTCCAGGGGCGTCGAGGGAGACCTCTACGCCGCAATGCTCACAACTGAACGACCGTGCGAATGCCAAACCGAAGAACCTTTCAGAGCAAAGTTGCAGGACAGAACAACCATCGCTCTCCTCCTTTCACTCCGCACCGGCCCACCCGGCACACCGCCCCACAGCAGACCAGCACCCTTCCAGCAGCGTCAACCGAATTCACCCGGCCGAGCACCGTCGCGCGGCTACTGTCGGGGCATGAGCGAACTCGTGGTGGACGCGCCGATCGCAGCAGTCACCGTGTACCCGGACCGGGCGCGGGTGACCCGGCGCGGCACGATCACGGTGCCGGCGGGCAGCCAGACCGTGTACGTCCAGCCGCTGCCGCTGTCGTTGCAGGAGGACTCGGTACGGGTCTCCGGCCGCGGGCCCGCGACCGTGCTCGGCGTGGACGTGGCGACCCAGGTCCACCCGCAGGCGCCGGACGAGACCGTTGCCGAGCTGGAGCGGCAACGACGGGAGGCCCAGGCCGAAGTCGCGGAGCTCGCTGACGCCGACGACGTCCAGGCCCAGCTCGACACGTTCCTCACCCAGCTCGCCCACCGAGCCGGCGGCACGTTCGCCCGGTCCCTCGCCGGCGGTGAACCCGGCGCCGAGCTCGGCGGATTCACCGACTCGCTGGCCGACCGCCTCTCCGCCGTACGGTCGAAGCGACGCGAGCTGGCTACCTCGCGCCGTGAAGCCGAGGAACGTCTCGCGGCCGCCGACCGCCGCCTGGCCGCGATCACCCAGCAGCGCACCCCGGACCGCCGGACCGCCGCCGTCTCGCTCGAACTGGAGTCCGAGGCCGAAGTACAGCTCGAGCTCTCGTACGTCGTCGCCGGCGCCGGCTGGACCAGCTCGTACGACGTCCGCCTGACCGGCGACGAGCTGACCCTGAACTGGTACGGCCTGGTCACCCAACACACCGGCGAGGACTGGCCCGAGTGCCACCTCGAGCTGTCGACCGCCCGTCCCACGGTCGCCGCGAAGGTCCCCGAGCTGGCCCCCTGGTACCTCGACCGCTATCACCCGCCGGTCCCGGTCGCCGCCGCGCCCGCTGCCGCTGCCGCGCGAGGCGGCTCGGTCAAGCGTGGCTTCAGCGCCGAGATGGCCGATTACGACGCTGCGGAGGCTCCCGTGTTCGCCGACCTGTCGGCCACGGTCGAGCAGGGCATGACGGCGGCCACGTACACCCCACCGCGCCCGGTCGCGGTCCCCGCGGACGGAGCCTCCCACCGCGCGACCATCGCCTCGATCGATCTCGAAGCCGAGCTGGACTACGTCACCGCGCCGGTCCGCTCGACCGACGTCCACCTCCGCGCGACGGTGGTCAACTCCTCCACCCACGCGCTCCCCGCCGGCCGAGCCGCGATCTTCCACGAGTCGGACTTCGTCGGCTCGGCGGCGTTGCCGATGTGGGCTCCCGGCGAAGACGTCGAGCTGGCCCTAGGCCTGGACGACCGCATCCGCGTGACCCGAAAGCTGACCCGTCGCACCGCCACCAAGGCGACCCTGGGCTCGACGCGCCGCCGTGAGGTCGAGTACGAGACCACCATCGAGAACCACACCCCGCGCAGCGCGAAGGTCACGGTCATCGATCAGCTCCCGGTGTCTCGCGACCACGAGATCACCATCAAACCCATCACCACGAGTCCGGAGCCGACCGAGACCACCGATCTTGGCGTCGTGACCTGGAAGCTCGACCTGGCCGCCGGCAAGGAGCAGCAGATCAAGCTCGCCTTCAGGGTCGAGACGGCCAAGTCGGTAGAGCTCTCGGGCTGGAGGGAATGACCCAGTGCCCCTTCAGCCGGTGACCCAGTCCATGTGACCGACCCAGTGCTCGAACAGGGCGCGCTCCCCCTGAATGTCCAGGCCAGGCACCGCGCTGAGCGGGCTTCGCCGGCTGATGACGAGCAGGAGGTCGGAGGCATGGCCGCTGACCGTCACGTCCGCCTCGCCGTGGGTGCGTTCCAGGGCGACCCGGTCGGGCTGCCGGCGGGCCAGCCACTCCCCGGCGGCGTCGGTGGCGTGGAAGTGCAGGGTCTGGCCGTCGCCGCGCATTCCCTCGGCGAAGTCCGGCCGGTTCTCCCAGTAGCCCTGGGAGGTCAGCGTGTCGAGCCAGTCCTCGATGGCCTCCACGGCGTACTCCGGCGCCAGCTCGTACGGCTTCCCGACCGTCGCGGCCGCATCCGCGCGGTGTACGCAGACCTCACCGAACAGCCGACGCGACCAGAACGGCACGCCCGCGGCAGCACCGGAGGGATCCCACACCGGAGTGGTGTCGTCGACCGATGAGAACGCCTGCTGCGCCTCGGCCGCGGTACCGGTCAGCCACGCTCCCCACTCGGCCGAATCGGTCGGAGCCGGGACGTACCCCTCGAACGCCTTGCTCGGCTCGGCCATCCGGTCGCTCACGAGCATCGTCACCATGCGCTGCACCGAACCGACGTGGTCGACGAGATCGGCCAGCGTCCACTCCGGACAGGTCGGTACCGGGGCCGACGCGTCCTTGCCGTCCACCCACTCGGCGAAGGTCTTCGTCTGCTCGACAACGGCGTCCAAGTACGCGGATGTGTTCATCGGTCCACCTTCCTCAGGCCTCGACGGCAAGCTAGCGCAACGAGGCGACCGTCTGATCCTCGTCGAAGTGTGCTGATTTTTCCCATGGTGGCGAGGCTAGGAGCTGGCCTGCCGTCTACGCATCGGTCAAACGACTGGCGCTGCTCGCCTTTGGACCATCGGTCTGCTGAACTGATCGTCGGTCCACCAGCAGTGCTCCGATTCCGAGGAGGTCACGTGGTCAGGTCGGATGCCGAACTCTCGGTCCGGTCGTTGGACGTCGACACCTGGCCCGCGTTCGCGGAACTCGTGGAAGCGAACAACGGCGTGTGGGGCGGCTGCTGGTGCGTCGGCTTCCACGTGAAGCTGGGCAAGGACCGGACCGCGGCGCAGAACCGTAGCGAGAAGGAAGAACGCGTCCGCGAAGGCCGGACCCACGCCGCCTTGGTGTTCGCCGACGATCGGTGCGTCGGCTGGTGTCAGTTCGGCTCCCCCGACGAACTTCCGCAGATCAAGAGCCGCCGGCTGTACGAGAAGGGCCTGACCACGTTGCCGGACTGGCGAATCACCTGCTTCTTCACCGGCAAAGGCCTCCGCGGTCGCGGCGTCGCCAACGCGGCCCTCGGCGGAGCCCTGGCCGAGATCGCCCGCCTCGGCGGCGGTACCGTCGAGGGCTATCCCGAGGAGACCGACGACCGCAAGGTCTCCGGCTCCTTCCTCCACACCGGTCCCATGGCCGCCTTCGAGAACCACGGGTTCACACGGACTCGACCGATCGCCCCACATCGTTGGGTCGTCACCCGGACTGTTGCTGCCGCCTGAGTCACCTCAGCCAAGCTCGAAGCCCTGGGTACGCAGCGCCTCCCGCAGGTGTTCGCGACCCTTCAGCCCGTCGATGCTGCCGAACCGGCCGGCGACCCGCTGTACCCAACTCTGCGGCAGCCCGAGCTCCGCGGCCACCTCCAGCGGCCGATCACGAATCGCTCCCACGAACACCGTGCCCATCCCGAGCGACTCGGCAGCCGGGGACACAGTCACGAGCACTCCCTCGGCCGGCAGTCATTGGAGGCTCGATTATCCTCAGCTCCTACTATCCCACTGCACAATGTCCCAGATATGACCGCTCTCGGCTCGGGTCAGGGTCGCTGCTGAGCGACGTTCTTGACGAGCCACCTGGTCAACGGCCGCAGCTGGGCGAACGCGGCAAGCACCCGATCTGCCGCAGCGGCGGTGTGGATCCAGTCCTCACACCCGAGCGGCCGCGACGCGATCACCGACCGATGCCGCAGCAGCTCCGCCCGCGGATGGTCGGCGGGATACCCGCGCAACGGCCGCTTCAGCAAGTCGCCGGAGAGCGCGAACCCCTCCCGTTCGAGCTTCCGCACGATCGCGACCAGCCGCCGCCCGGTCCCCGGATCCGCCACCGCCGCCCGGTACCGCTCGACCTGCTCCGACGGCGCGTACCACCACGCCACCCCGACCTCCAGCCCGTCGAGATCGAACCGAACCCCCAGTTCGACGTTCCGGGCCATTCGCACGATCGCACTCTGCCGCTGCCAAGCCTGGACGAGCACCTCCCCGTACCCCCAAACGGCGAAGTCCTCGTACTCCGGATCCGCGTCGGCGATCGCGTTCAGCAACTCCACCATCGGCCGCCGGACCAGTTCCTCCCGCTCACCCCGCCACCGCCGCCGAACCTCCGCCGAAGGATCACCGTCGAGCTGGAGAAGCACGTCGAAAGCGCCCCGCGGCCACCCCTCGAATCCTCCAGTCACCTGCGCAGCTTAGCGATCTACGGTTGGCGGGCGACGACCGCGCCGTTCGCGCCGGGAGCCTCGAACGACACCGTCTCCACGTCCAGGAACTCGGCTCGGCACCCGGCTCGGCATCTGCTCCACCCAGGGGCCAGGGCGGATCTCACCCGAATCGGGCGACGTCCTGAGGTGTCCGGGTTGAGCAGAGTGGTTGGGCCGGCCCCGGACCAACGGGAGCGCCGGTGCGCTCGCGACGCCGAAGGGAACGATCCATGGGCGCGTTGACCGTTTGGAGGTTCGACTCTCCGAAGGGCGCTGACAAGGCCGCTGAAGTGTTGAGCGTTCTTGCCGCAGGCCACCTTCTCGGCGTCCACGACGCCGTCACTGTGTCGTGGGTCGATGGGCGGCCGAAGCCCTCGACCGGCCGGATCGCCGGCCGCACCGGCCAGGACGGATCGGTCACCTCGTTGTGGGGTCTTCTGCTCGGCGTGATCTTCTTCGTTCCGCTGGTCGGTGCCGCCGTCGGCGCGGTCAGCGGAACGCTGTCGGCTTCGCTGCAGGACGTCGGGATCTGTGACCGCTTCGTGCATCAGGTTCGCGACGAGGTCACCCCCGGGACGTCGGCCCTGTTCGTGCTCGCGCCGGCGGGCGTGATCGACACGATCCGGGACGCCTTCGCGGCCGACCATCCCCAGCTGATCCTCGCGCTGCTGAGCGACGAGCAGGACGCGGCGATCCGTGCCGTCTTCGCGGACTGAGCGACGCGAAGTGGCCGGTCAATTCACCCCTGTGAGGTGAGGCAGGGCGAACGCCGCGCCAACACACTGGCGACGCAACAGCCCCTCGAGGAAGGAAGTGCCATGTCATTCTGGGACGTCGTCTGGTTCATCGTCATCGGTTTCGGCTTCGCGGCCTACCTGATCACCATGTTCTCGATCGTGGCCGACCTGTTCCGCGATCGGACAGCTTCCGGCGGCGCGAAGGCGTTGTGGATCCTCGGGCTGTTCGTCCTGCCCCTGCTGACCGCGCTGGTCTACGTCGTCGTCAAGGGCAAGGGCATGGCGGAGCGATCGGCGGGAAGCTATCGGGAGGCCCAAGAGCGCCAGGAGACCTACATCAGGCAGGTCGCCGGCACGTCCGCGCCGGACCAGATCGAGAAGGCTCGCTCGCTGCTGGACAGTGGCATCATCTCCGCGTCCGAGTTCGACGTCCTCAAGGCCAAGGCACTCGGCGTGTGAGTCCCCCCGGAAGGTGCGGCGGCCTCGACGCCGCCGCACCCTGACTACGCCGACTCCGCCGACGCTCCGGTCGTCCGCCGCCACCACGCGAGTGTCGTCAATCCCAAGAGCACCGGCAGGACCTGGACCGTCAGGCGCCAGACGATCATGCCGCCGAGCAGATCGGTCGGATCGAGATCGCTGTAGTCGGTCACGAAGGCGATGTAGGCGGCGTCGAGAACGCCCAGTCCCATCATCGGAAGGCCGTTCATCGGATAGACGACGAGGAAGCTGCAGCCGAGCACCAGCACGATGCCCGGGTCGATCCGAACGCCGGCGAACGACAGGCAGGTGATGAGGACGCCGGTCTCGACCAGCACGTACAGCAGGAGTACCAGCGCGGCGGTGGCCCCGTGGCGGCGGACCCGGTCGGCGCTGTGTGACTGGAACTCGACGACCCGGCCGCTCCAGATCTCCGGCCCGCCGCCGGCCGGGCGCAGGCCGCCGACGACCTTCCCCAGGGTCGACCCGACGAAAGCGGCGCTCTTGGCGGCTCTGAGAGCGAGAACCAGTCCTCCGAGCAGCAACAGTGCCCCGGTTCCGCCGACGAGGGCCAGCCAGGAGAAGCCGCTGGAGTACTCGCGCGCGATCCAGAAGAGCACGAAGCCGAGGACCGGCACGGCGAGGCGGACGACGTAGAAGCCGAGAATCCTGAGCGTCAGACCGGACGTGGCCGAGGTGGTCTCGATCCGCCACGACCGGAACATCGCCAGCCGGACCACGACATCGCTCGGATCGGGGGCGATCGTGGAGACGGCCGCCCCCGCGGACTCGTTCGCCAGCGCCTGCGGGTAGCGCAGAGTCTCGATCAGGACGAAGAGCACACCGGACAGCACCGCGAGCCGCAGAACGCCGGCCAGGACGAGGACGACGGCCTGCCACCACGCGAGGTCGGTGATGGCCGACAGGACCTTGTCCCAATCGATCCCGCGAATCAGCCGCAGGGCCAGCCAGGACAGTACCGCCACCAGGAGGACCCGGCCGATCCGGACGAGCCAGGCCCTCGTCCGGGCCGTCGGCACCTCGGTCCTAGGCGTTGACATGAGTCACCGGAGGACGGCGCGGGTGGGCTGCGCGGCCGTTCAGATCAGTTCCAGCGTGCGCGCGATCTTCAGCGCCCGGCTGCGTCCGGAGGCCCCGAGCTTGGAGTAGAGCGACGAGACGTGCGTCTTCACAGTGTTCTCGCTGATGAACAGGGCGACGGCGATGTCCGCGTACGAGTTGCCGCCCGCCAGCTGGACCAGCACGTCGTGCTCGCGATGGGTGAGTCCGGGGACGAACGCGGGATCGATCGCGTCCCCGCCCGGGCTCTGGCTGGAGCCGGTCGAGCCGGCCACCCGGGATCTCCTCAGCAGCGTCTTCCAGCCGTTGCGGTCGCGCATCTGGTCGCAGAGTTCGTCCAGCCAGGGCGACGATTCCTGGTCCGCGATGCGGTGCAGCAGGTCGTAGGTAGGGGTGCCGTTCAGGCTCCAGCCGAAGAAGACACCGCTGACTCCGTGCGGCGCCGTGCCTCGGATCGCCTCCCGCAACATCGACTCGGCCGCGGCCTGGTAGCCCAGGCTGTCCTTGAGCTGGGCCTGACAGACAAGGGCCACCCATCGAGTCATCGACAGCAGCGCCGGCACCGTGTTGTCGACCACGGGCTCCAACGTCGCCGAAGCCTGTTCGCGATCGCCGCTGAGGTCGACGCACAGCGCCCGCACCACGGTCGCCTCGGCGTCGGCCCCGATCAGGTCGAGTTCGGCGGTCAACTCCACCAGCGTCGAGCGATCGTTGCCCAGCAGTGCCTGCACACAGCGCTCGCTCAGCAGCGCCGCCGCCAGGTGAGCGGGGGTCCACGGCAGCGTCGTCGGGGCAAGATCGACCGGCACGTCAAGGTCTTTGGCCTCGGCGGCGACCCGGATCCGGCCGTCGAGGATCGATCGGAGGACGGCGGTGGCGGGATCGAGGTGGACGTCCCCACGGAGGATCTCGGACGAGTCGATGACGGCCACCAAGGCGCCCGTCTGCCACGACCGGGCGAGCTCCCGCACGATCCGGGCTCGGACAGCAACGTCGTCCACCGCCGACCCCGCCGTACCGACCAGCTCCAGGACCCGGTCGACCAAGGCGCAGCAGTTGCGGTACCTGCCTTCCAGGTACTCGGTCAGCGCCAGATGTGAGAGTGCGGCGGACAGCACGCCGGGCAGGCCGAGCAACTCCCCCGCCGTGGCGGCCCGGCGGAGGTGGCCCTGGGCCGCGGTCAGCTGTCCCAGCCAGTTCTCGGCCGTGCCCAGCTGGACGAGCAGCCAGGCGCCGGAGGCGGTCGGGACGGTCATCTCCTCGAGCAGCGCCCGGGCCTGATCGACCGCCGTGGTCAGGGCGGCCGCGTCGCTCCACGCCCAGGCCAGTCGCAAGGACATCACCTCGATCGAGCCGATGACGGCCTCGTCGAGGGCCTGGCTGTCGTCCAGCCGGTCCTT
Source organism: Kribbella amoyensis (assembly GCF_007828865.1). Classification (NCBI taxonomy): domain Bacteria; kingdom Bacillati; phylum Actinomycetota; class Actinomycetes; order Propionibacteriales; family Kribbellaceae; genus Kribbella; species Kribbella amoyensis. The sequence goes on along the minus strand of NZ_VIVK01000001.1, from coordinate 5,516,324 downwards.
CCAGTGCCTGGCACCCGCCGGGTCGCCGTGGATCATCCGCTCGATGGCGAGCGTCGCCCAGGCCCGGGGGCAGGCGTCCACCACTTCCGGCGCCGCGTGGACGATCTGCCGGAACTGCTGGTCCTGCCCGAGCATCAGCAGCTCCATCCCCCGTTCGGCGATCAGCTCGACGACCTCGTCCCACGCCCGGACCGCGACCAACCGCCGGAAGCCCTGTCCCAGATCGCCGTTGGCGACATCCCAGCGAGCGGCTCGGCCGAGCATGGCCCGGGCTTGCAGGACGTCCACCCCGCCCGCGTTCGACTGGCGGCGAAGCACTTCGGAGAGCAGTGGATGGATCCGGTACCGAACCGGCCCGGCGGGCTCCGCGTCGTATTCGCGGCTGACCAGCAGTCCGGACTCCTCGAGCTCGGCCAGCGACTCACCGGCCCGCGGATCCCCGGACAGCCAGACCGCGGTATCAACGGTCACCGTCTCCTCGGAGGCGACGCACAGCAGCAGATGACGCGCACGACCGGCGAGCGCGGAGAAGACCTGACCAGTCAACTGGTCGGCCATCAGCCAGCCGCCGTCGCTCAGGTGCTCGGCGGCACGCGCCGGCTCCGGGAGACCCGCGACAGTGCGCGCCGCGAGGACGATCAGCGCCGGCCAGCCCCGTGCCCTTTCCACGATGGCTGCCACCGCCTCGGCCGGCAGGTCCTTGCCATGCGCGAGCACGAGCTCCGCGGCTTCCCGCCGCGACATCCGCAGGCTCCTGCCCCGGATCGTGGTGAGCTCGCCCTGGAGCGAGGGCACCAGACGGTCCAACGGCGGATCCCACCGGCAGATCAGCACGATCCGCAACGCCGTGGGACAGCTCGCGATCAGCTCGTCGAGCAAGGTGAAGCAGCCCGCCGCCATCAGGTGGGCGTCGTCGATGACCAGAAGGCGCTCGGCCTCTCGGCCGGCCAGGTCGGCCGTCATCCGGCGGCTCAGCGCGGTGCGTGACAGCCGGCGCTCCAGCGCGGCGACTACCGCTGCCGCTCGGAGTTCGTCGGCGAGCTGCTGCGGGTCGATTCCACTGCCTGTTCTGATCCAGTCCACTGGCAGCTGCGCCCGCTCGGACGTCCAGCGAGCGAGGGTGAGCGTTTTCCCGGCACCGGCCGGCGCGACCACCAGGGTCACCGCCCCGCGCACCGCTTCATCCAGGGTCCGCATCAGGCCCGGGCGTTCCACCCAGACCCGCGCGGCCGGTGGATCTCGGGGCATGGCGTCGGTGTCCCCGGCCGATCTCCAGCTCGTCTCCCGGTGGCGATCCACCTCTACCCTCCCCTCGGGCACCCCGTTCAGCATCCGCCGCGTCCCGCCGTTTGGCAAGGATTCGGTGCGATCGGTCGGCACCGCTCGACCGGGCTTCAGCTTCGGCGCCGGACCAGAACGGGACCGCGGCGACGAGCAGGGGAACTGCAGCGTAACGCATCGCCGTCCTTTGCCTGAAGCATCGAGCTCCGCACAACTCGCAGTTTCAGTGCTCAAAGCAACAAACTTTCGGGGGTACGCCGCTGTTGCCGACCCACGACGATCGAATTACGGTTGCTCCTTGGGGAGCCAGCCGCGGGCGGCCGCTGTCAGAGCGGCGACGCCTGTACTGATCGTCGGCTCGATGACGGGTGCGTACAACGGGGAGTGGTTCGACGGGAGCTTCGCGACGGCCTCGTGCAGGTCGGCCATCTCGGTGAGGCCGGCGAAGTGCTGGGGATCGGCGCCGCCGAGCAGCCAGAAGACGCAGGGAGCGCCGGCCGCGCGGGCCAGGATCCCGACGTCCTCGCTCCCGGTCACCGGACCGGGGTCGACGAGGCGCCCCGGGCCGAACTCCGCCGCGAAGAGCGGCCTGGTGCGGGCGACCGCGTCGGGATCGTTCACGACCGCCGGAAAGGACATCGGGTGGTCGATTCGCGGAGCTCGGGGCGCGCCCGACGTCGCGGCTTCTCCGTTCACGATCCGCTCGATGGAGGCCAGCACCGTGCGCAGGACGGCCGGCTCGAACGTCCTGATGCTCAGCTGCAGCTCGGCCTCGTCGGGGATGATGTTCTCCTTGGTCCCCGCTCGCATCGACCCGATGGTCACCACGACCGGATCGCTCGCGGCGACGTCGCGCGACACGATCGTCTGCAACCGCAGGACCGTCGCGGCGGCCATCACGACGGGATCGACGCAGACCTCCGGCCGGGAGCCATGACCGCCTCGCCCGTAGAGGGTGATTTTCACGGTGTCGGCACCGGCGAAACAGGGTCCCGCAGTGAGTCCGAGGACCCCCGCCGGCAGTGGGCTCACATGCTGGCCGAGCACAACATCCGGTGTCCCGACGAGCTCGAACAGGCCGTCGTCGACCATCGCCTGGGCCCCTACCCCCAGTTCCTCGGCAGGCTGGAAGGCCAGCACCAGGGTGCCTCGCCAGGAATCGCGATCGCCGGCCAAGGCCGCTGCGGCGCCGAGCAGACAGGTGACGTGCATGTCGTGACCGCAGGCGTGCATCACGGGGACATCTTGACCGTGCTGGTCGGCGCTCCGCACGGTACTCGCATAGGTCAACCCGGTCTGCTCGTCGACCGGCAGCGCATCCATGTCGGCGCGGAGCAGGGCGGTCGGCCCGGCACCGTTGGCCAGGCTGCCGACGACGCCGGTACCGCCGACTCCCTCCGTCACCTCGAAGCCGAGGGCGCGGAGCCGGTCCGCGACGACCCGAGCGGTGCGGACCTCCTGCAGCGACAACTCCGGGTGCGCGTGCAGATCCTTGTACAGCTCGGACAGCTCGATCAGGTCGTACATGGTGACCTCCAGGTTGGTCCCACCGACTTCATCAACTGCTCGCTCGACGGTAACACCGGACGACCTCCCGTGGTCCGCATCGACGAAAGCGCCCTCTTTGTTGCATTAGGCAACTTCCAGCCGACCCGGCGCCCGGGCGGCGGATCGCCGGTGATCCCAGCGCGGAACTCACCCTTATCGGACGAGGCTCGGCACGCCTCCGCTTGCTGGGATGGAGGGGCAGAGGAGGAGCCTTCTCCGCCGGACGGGGCGGTGGAGGCTCCGGCCTCGCGTGCCTGCAGATGTCCTGCGCTCCCGGCGGAGCGGCGGCCAGAGGAGAGCTTGTGAAGACTGCGCCAGACGACTTCGATCCGATCCCCTCGACCAGAAACCGGGCCGAGGTCGGCGTCGGGTCCTTGGACCAAGCGCGCCAGGCGGCGGCGGCCATCGCGGTTCCGGTCTCCTCGGCCCTCGAACCGCCCGAAGAGCTCGGCACGGACGCCGCCGGGCTCGCAGCGGCCGGCTTCACCGGAAAGCGGGGCGAGACACTCGTCCTGGCGGTGTCGCCCGGGTGATGGTGGCTGTCGGTACCGGAGCGGCCGACGAGGTCGATGCGGCCCTGGTGCGCGACCTGGCCGCTGAGTTCGCGCGGGCCGTCCCTTGGCACAAGCGGCTGGCCGTCGAGGTCCCGGCGAAGGTGCCGTCGCTCTCCGCCGCGGACTTCGCCCAAGCGGTCACCGAGGGCGTCCTGCTCGCTCGATGGCGGTACTTCGTCGGCCGCGGCGCTGACGAGCCGACCCTGGAGTCCCTGCTGGTGGTGGCCCCCGACGAGCTCGCCGACGAGGCCCGCCGCGGGGTGGAGCGAGGGCTGGTCGTGGCGCGGGCCTACTCCCTCGGCCGCGATCTGGCGAACTGCCCGGCCGCCACGCTGTCCGCGGTCCGGATGGCCGAGGTCGCGCTGGAGGTGGGCGCGGCGAGCGGTCTGAGCGTCGAGGTCTTCGACAAGGACCAGTTGATCGAACTGGGCTGCGGCGGTCTGCTCGGGGTCAACCGCGGCAGCGTGGATCCACCACGGATGATCCGGTTGCGCTACGAGCCCGATGACCCGACAGGCCGGATCGCGTTGGTCGGCAAGGGGGTCATGTACGACTCCGGCGGCATCAGCCTGAAGCCGAGCGACGAGTCGCATGCGCAGATGAAGAACGACATGACCGGAGCCGCGGCTGTGCTGGCCTCGATGACGGCGCTGCGCGATCTCGGCTGCACCGCGGCCGTGACCGGGTACCTGATGTGTACCGACAACATGCCCTCCGGTTCGGCGATGAAGCTCGGCGACATCCTGCGGATGCGCAACGGCAAGACTGTCGAGGTACTCAACACCGACGCCGAGGGGCGGCTGGTGATGGCCGACGCGCTGGCGCTCGCGACCGAGGAACCGGTCGACGCGATCGTGGACATCGCGACACTGACCGGCGCCTGTCTGCGGACCTTCGGCGTCGAGGTGGCCGGCTTGATGGGGAACAACCCCGCTCTGATCGACCAGCTGAAGCGGGCCGGTACCGCCTCCGACGAGCTGGTCTGGGAGCTTCCGCTGTACCGGCCGTACCGGTCGCAGCTGGACTCGTCGGTCGCCGACTTCACCAACATGGGCGGCGTCAACGCGGGATCGATCACGGCCGCGCTGTTCCTGGAGGAGTTCGTCGACGGCCACCCGTGGGCGCATCTGGACATCGCTGGGACCGCCCAACTGCCCGCGCCGAGGACCTGGCGCAACAAGGGCGCGACCGGCTTCGGGACCAAGCTGCTGATCGAGTTCGCCCTCGGCTTCCGCCGGCCGGCCGACGACCAGGCGGCAAGCTCGTGACCGCCAAGGCCGCCGCCACGAAAGAACCGCGCAAGGGCGGCGTCCAGCGGATGCTCGACGGCATCGAGCGGGTCGGGAACAAGGTTCCGCATCCCGCCCTGATCTTCCTCGCTCTGATCCTCCTCGTCATCGTGCTCTCGCAGATCCTGGCCTGGGCGGGCACCAGCGTGACCACCGAGGTCGCCGAGCCGACCACGGTCGAGGTGATGCCGGAGTACCCGGGCGGCACCAGCGTTCCGGGGTCGGACACGCCACCGGCCCCCGCCGTCCCGGACTTCGAGACCAAGACCGAGACGATCACCGCCGAGAGCCTGCTGTCCGGTGACGGCATCCGCTTCATCTTCACCACGGCCGTGCAGAACTTCAACGACTTCGGCGTCGTCGCGGTGATCCTGGTCGCGATGATCGGCGTCGGGGTCGCCGAGGAGGCCGGCCTGATCGCCGCGCTGATCCGCAAGATGGTCAAGGTCGCGCCGCCGGTGACGATCACGTTCATCATCGTCCTGCTCGGCGGCATCTCCAGCGTCGCGTCGGACGCGGGCTACCTGGTCCTGATCCCGCTCGGGGCAGCGGCGTTCGTGTCCCTCGGCCGGCATCCGCTGGCGGGGATCGCCGCGGCCTACGCGGGTGTCAGCGCCGCCTTCTTCGTGAACATCCTGATCACGCCGGCCGACGGCATCATCACCGAGGTCACCAACGAGACGATCCAGCTGGTCGCCCCCGACGTGACCCTCAACGTCACCAACAACTTCTACTTCAGCATCGCGGCGACGATCTTCTGCGCCATCGTCATGACGATCATCACCGAGCGCATCCTCGAGCCCAGGCTGGGCAAGTACGATCCGGCCGAGGCGCCGCCCGACGCGCCGGAGGACCACCACGCGACCGACGAGGAGATGGCGCTGGAGTCGCGCGGACTGCGGTGGTCCGGGATCTACCTGCTGGTGGCCGTCGTCATCGTCTCGGCCCTGACGTTCATCCCCGGCGCCCCGCTGCGCAACCCGGACACCGGTGAGATCTTCGGGAACTCACCGTTCATGAGCAGTCTGCTCTTCATCATCTCGATGCTGTTCCTGGCCGCGGGTCTGGGGTACGGCCGTGGGTCGAAGTCGCTGACCGGCAGCACGAACGTGATCAACGCGATCGTGAAGACGTTCAACGGCCTCGGCGGCCTGATCTTCCTGATGCTGCTGATCGCCCAGTTCATCGCCTACTTCAACTACTCCAACATGTCGACGCTGGCCGCGACCGGTCTGGCCGACCTGCTCGAGCGGGCCGACATCGGCGCCCTGCCGCTGCTGATCGGCTTCATCCTGCTCGTCGTGGTGATCGACCTGATCATGCCGGGTGTGATCCCGAAGTGGGCGATCCTGGCACCGATCTTCATCCCGCTGTTCTACCGGCTCGGGATCGCTCCGCAGACGGTGATCGCGGCGTACCGGGTCGGCGACGGTCCGGTGAACGTCATCACGCCGTTGATGGTGTACCTGCCGTTCATCGTGCTGGTCTGCCAGAAGTACCGGAAGAAGGCCGGGCTGGGCACGGTGGTATCGATGATGCTGCCGTACACGATCATCGTCCTGGTCGCGTGGACGCTCTTCTACGTCGCCTGGTACCTGATCGGGATCCCGTGGGGCCCCGACGCCCCGGTGCACCTCGGCTAACCGGATATGGACGACAGCACGATCAGCCTGATCATCCTGGCCTGCGTTGTCGCACTGTTCGTCTGGAACCGCCTGCCGGTCGACCTGGTCGCCGTCCTCACGGCCCTGGCCCTCTGGATCAGCGGGGTGCTCGACTTCACCGCCGTGCTGGCCGGTTTCGGCGATCCGGTGGTCATCTTCATCGCGTCGTTGTTCGTGGTCAGCGAAGGGATCGACGCCACCGGGGTGACGACCTGGGCCGGCCAGACCCTCGTCCGGCACGTCGGCACCAACCGGACCCGGCTGCTGCTGGCGCTGACCGGTCTGTGTGCCGTGATGTCGGCGCTGATCACCTTGAACGGCGCGGTCGCAGCCCTGTTGCCTCTGGTCGTGATGCTCGCCGGCCGGATCGGCGAGGTGCCGTCGCGCATGCTGATGCCGCTGGCCTTCAGCGGCAGCGCCGGTGCTCTGCTCGTCCTCACCGCGTCGCCGGTCAACGTGATCGTCTCCGATGCGGCGAGCGAAGCCGGTGAGGGCACGTTCCGGTTCTTCTCCTTCGCTCTGGTCGGCGTGCCGCTGGTCCTCGGAACGATCGCCCTGTCGGTCCTGCTCGGACCACGTCTGCTGCCCACGATCCGGCCGGTCCACACCTTCACCAACCTGGCCCGCCACGCCGACACGCTCGCGCTGCACTACCCGCTGAGCGAGGGCTTCTACCGCCTGCGCGTCGGTGCGCGGTCACCGGTGCTCGGCTCGGTCTCGGGCGAGATCGACCTGACGACGTACCCGGACGTGGCGATCGTGGGAACAGAGGACGGTCGGGGACGCTCACTGGACAACGAGGTGCTCGCCGTCGACGACGTCCTGGTAGTGACCGGACCGCCGGAACAGGTCGACCGACTCGTGGCCGACGCGGCGCTCGCGACCACGATGACCCCGACGCCGATCAGCGAACTGCTCACCGGAGAGACCGGGGTGGCGGAGGCCGTGGTCCCACCGAGGTCTTCCCTGGTCGGAGAGACCGTGTTCCCCGGGATGCGCCGGGACAACGACGTACTGATCGTCGCGGTCCAGCGGATGGGGAAGGATCGCGGCAGCAGGCCGACCGCTCTGGCCGAAGGCGATGCGCTCGTCGTACACGGTCCGTGGCCCGCCCTCGAGGCGCTGGCCCGGGACCGGGATGTCCTCCTGGTGGATTCGCCCGAGCTGGTCCGGCGCCAGGCCGTGGCCTGGGGACCGCGAGCGTCCGTGGCCGTCGCCATCGTCGCCGTCATGGTGATGCTGCTCGCCACCGGTCTGGTACCGCCCTCGATGGCGGGTCTGGGGGCCGCGACCGCGATGGTGCTGACCAGGGTCGTCGGACCGCAGCAGGCGTACCGGGCGGTGTCGTGGCCGATCGTGGTCCTGATCGGCGGCCTGATTCCGTTGTCGACGGCCATCCAGACCAGCGGTGCGGCGGACCGGATCGCCGAGCTGGTCATCGACGCGGTCGGGGCCGGCCGGCCGTACCTGCTGCTGCTGGCGTTCTTCCTGCTCACCGCGACGCTCGGCCAGGTGGTCAGCAACACCGCGACGGTCCTGATCGTGACCCCGATCGCGGTCGCCGCGGCGCAAGGGACCGGTACCTCGGTCCGGCCGCTGCTGATGCTGATCGCGGTCGCCGGCGCCGCGTCGTTGCTGACCCCGGTCGCCACGCCTGCGAACATGATGATCATGAGTCCGGCCGGCTACCGCTTCGGCGACTACTGGAAGCTCGGCCTGCCCGTGATGCTGTGGTGGCTCGCGGTGGCGCTCGTGATCATCCCGCTCGTCTGGCCGTTCTGAGCAAGGAAGCAGCTTCGATGTCGTCCGAGGCCCCGAGGTACGTCTCCACCGGCCACCTGCCCGCGTCGCCGACGGTGAGCGAGCTCGTCGCCTCCGCGTACGAGCGCTTTCGGGATCACCGTGAGGGGCAGGTGTCCCAGGTGTACCCCGCTCTCGCTGCGGTCGAGCCGGACTCCTTCGGCCTGTGCGTGTGCGGAACCAACGGCGAACTGGTCGAGCACGGGGACTCCCGCCGGACGTTCACGATCATGAGCGTGGCCAAGCCGTTCGTGTTCGCGCTGGTCTGCCAGCAGGCGGGGATCGACGCCGTCCGGCGACTCGTCGGCGTCAACGCCACCGGATTCCCGTTCAACTCAGTCGAAGCGGTCGAACGGTCGACGACCGGGCAGACGAATCCGATGGTCAACGCGGGCGCGATCGCCACGACGAGCCTGGCGCCCGGAAGTTCGCGGGCCGAGCGATGGCAGTTCCTCGCCGACGGCCTGTCCCGGTTCGCCGGCCGGCCGCTCGCGCTCGACGTCGACGTCCTGGCGTCCGCACTGGCGACGAACCACCGGAACCGCGCGCTCGCCGCCCTGCTGCGCAGCTACGACGCGTTGGCCGGCGATCCGGACGAGGCCATCGACCTGTACACCCGGCAAAGCTGCCTCAGCGTCTCGGCGGCCGACCTGGCCGCGATGGGCGCCACTCTGGCCGACGGCGGCGTCTGCCCGACCACCAACGAGCGCGTGGTGGACCAGGACGTAGCCCGCGTCACCCTGGCCGTCATGGCGATCGCGGGCCTGTACGAAACCTCCGGCGACTGGCTCCTCGACGTAGGCGTGCCGGGCAAGAGCGGAATCGGCGGCGGCATCGTCACGGTCTCCCCCGGCAAAGGCGCCCTCGGCACCTTCGCGCCCCGACTGGATGCCGCAGGCAACAGCGTCCGCGGGCAACTCGCGGCCCAGTACCTCTCCCGCCACCTCGGCCTTGACCTCCTCGCCTCCCAACCCGTCCACCCGACGAAGAGCGGATCATCCACTGCTGTCCGGTGACCCACGGTCGTGCTGTATTGAGTCACCGTCCAGGCCGTCCAGGTTCTTCAGCTCGAAGGGCAGCGGTTCGAACGGAAGCAGTACGGCGGTGAACGATCGTGAACTGGAGGTCGGACCCGGCTGCATCACCATCGAGAGATCGTCCTTGGCGAGGTGGATCGCCTGAACGCCGAGGCGCGCGAAGGCGGGAAGGGGATCCCAGCGAACATCACCGCCTGGGCGGGAGATCGTGCCCACCAACTTGCGCTTACCTCTCCACCGGTAGGCCCGCGATGGACCATTCGGGGAAGCCGTCTTCGAGCCGATAAGCCGTCCGGCCGTTCTTCGTGAGGAGCCTGACCGCGTCGTCGGCGTAGACGCAATAGGGGCCGCGGCAGTACGCCACAACCTGCGCTCCACTGCGCACTTCCCCCAAACGCTCCTGAAGCTCGTCGACCGGCAGCGAGATCGCCCCGGGCAGATGACCGGACGCGTACTCCGGCACCGGCCGGACGTCCAGGACGACGATGTCACCCGTACGAAGGCGTTTCGCCAACTCGTCGCGGGTCATGGTCTCGAGCGAACCCCGGTCGCCGAGGTAGTCCTGGGCGAGGCGCTCGAGGCCGGAGGCATGATCCTCGGCGGCTTCCCGCATCGCGCTCCACAGCTTCGCGACGGCGGGGCCGGCGAGCGCGTAGTAGATGCGCGTCCCGGACCGGCGAGTCCGGACCAGGCCAGAGCGCAGCAGCCGCTGCAGGTGATGCGACGTGTTCGCGACGGACTGCTGGATCTCGGCCGCGAGTTCCTCGACGGGCCGCTCCCCCTGGGCCAGAACGTCGATCAACTCGGCACGCCGGCCGTTCCCGAGCGCCTGCCCCACCTCCGCGAGTGCGTCGAACAGCCCCGCCTTCGCCGCGTGGTCACCCATCCCAGCCTCCTGACCTGCCTATTCAAGTCCTCACTTGACAATACAGCACACCCCGGGGTCTTATTCAAGTAACTCCTTGAACAAGGACGGAGGAGGGAACGATGGCCACCATGCCGGACACCGCGCAGCTGGTGACGAAGGTCAGACAGCTGTATCGCCAGGTAGCAGAGAATCCGCGCGGCGACTTCCACTTCGAGCTGGGCGAGCAACTTGCTCTCCGCCTCGGCTACGAACCGGTCCGGCTGGCCGCCCTCCCCGGGCCGGCGGTGGAGTCGTTCGCCGGTGTCGGCTACTTCTTCGATCTGGCCAACCTGCAGGCAGGTGAGACCGTCCTCGACCTCGGCAGCGGCTCGGGCATGGACGCGTTCTACGCGGCCGGACTCGTCGGTGCCGCCGGCAGAGTCATCGGTGTCGACTTCACCCCCGAGCAGACCGACAAGGCGCGCCGCCTGGCCGGCGAGGCCGACCTACATCAAGTGGAGTTCCTCGCCGCCCCGATCGAACGCCTGCCCTGGCCCGACGAGACCGTCGACTGCGTGATCTCCAATGGCGTGATCAACCTCTGCGCGAACAAGGCTGCCGTGTTCGCCGAGGCCGCGCGGGTGCTCAAACCCGGAGGCCGAATGGCGATCGCCGACATCATCAGCGAGGCACAGCTCACGGAGTCGATCGTGGGCAACGCCGACCTCTGGGCATCCTGCATCGGCGGTGCCACTCAGGAGCAGCAGTACCTCGCCACGATCGAGGCGGCCGGATTCACCCTCCGAGAGGTTCGGGACAACCCGTACGAGTTCCTCTCCGAACAGGCGCGCACCGCGGGCAAGACGTACGGCGTGAAGAGCGTGTCGGTGCTCGCCGTCAGGAAAGGACCACGATGACCGTCGTCCCCGTGGTCGATGAAGGGCTTGGCAACTCCTCGTACCTCGTGGATCTGGGCGACGGGCGGGCCATGGTGGTCGACGTCAGTGTCGACCTGCGATCTCCGGCGGCGGCACTCGAACGGCGCGGGTTGACGGTCGCGTTCGCGGCCGACACGCACCTGCACGCGGACTTCCTCTCCGGCGCCCGCCGGCTCTCCGTCCAGCAGGGCGCACAGGTGCTCGCGTCGGCGGACGGACATCGCCAGTTCGGGCATCGCGGCCTGCACGACGGCGACGAGGTCGACCTCGGCGGACTGCGGCTCCGTGCTCTCGGTACGCCGGGTCACACGCACGAGCACCTGGCCTTCCTGCTCCTGGACGGCGATCGACCGCTCGGCGTCTTCACCGGCGGCTCACTGATCGTCGGCGCAGCGGCTCGGACGGACCTTGTCTCCCCCGACCAGACCGAGTCGCTCGCGCGGGCCCAGTACGCCTCTCTGCAACGCCTGATCGAGTTTCCCGACGACGTGGCCGTGTGGCCCACCCATGGTGCCGGCTCGTTCTGCTCGGCCCCGCCGGGCGCGGATCGGGTCAGCACGATCGGACGCGAGAAGGCGACGAACTCCCTGCTCCAGGCCGACAGCGAGGACGCGTTCGTGAAGGAGCTGCTCGGATCGCTCGGCAGCTTCCCGCCGTACTTCCTGAAGCTCGCCGAGACCAACCGCCGTGGACCGACCGTGGTCGACCCCTCGATCGAACGGCTGCCGGCCGCCACGGTTCGCTCGATGCTGGCGCAGGACGCGGAGCTGATCGACGTACGCCCGACGTGGGACTTCTCGGCCGGACACATCCCCGGTGCGTTGTCGATCCCGCTCCGGGCGGTGTTCGCGTCGTGGCTCGGTTGGCTGGCGCCGGACGACCGGCCGCTGATCGTCGTTCGGCGACCCGATCAGGACGCCGCGGAGATCGCGTGGCAAGCGGCGAAGATCGGCTATCGCCTGGCTGGAGAACTCGAGGGCGGACTGGAGGCGTGGGACGGGGAGCTCACGCGCACCCGGCTGGTCGGTCCGGGTGAGATCGACGGCGCGGTGCTGGATGTCCGGCAGGACTCCGAGTTCGAGGCCGGCCACCTCCCGCGGGCTCAGCACATCGAGCTCGGCGCGCTCGCCGGCCGGACCGACGAGGTACGAGGTGGGTCGTTGGTGGTCATGTGTGGACACGGCGAGCGGGCGATGACCGCGGCCAGCCTGCTCGAACGCGCCGGCCACCGGGACCTCGCCGTACTCGCGGGTGGCACAGAGGACTGGGCCGCCGTGCGCGGTCGCGACCTGGAGACCACCTGATGCGGCTGGGGATCCGCGCCAATCTCGCCCAGTTCAGTTTGCTGGTCGCGATCAACGCGTTGGTCGGTGGCATGCTCGGCCAGGAGCGGACCGTGCTGCCCTTGCTCGCCGACGAGACGTTCCACCTGACCGGTTACACCTTCCTGCTCACGTATGTGCTCGCCTTCGGCGTGACCAAGGCGGCCGCCAACTACTTCGCCGGCACCTGGTCGGACCGCTTCGGCCGCAAGCCGGTGCTGCTGGCAGGCTGGCTGATCGCCGTCCCCGTACCGCTGATCCTCATCTGGGCGCCGTCCTGGGGCTGGGTGGTCGCCGCGAACGTGCTGCTCGGCATCAACCAGGGCCTGACCTGGTCCACCACGGTGATCATGAAAATCGATCTCGCCGGTCCGGAGCGGCGAGGGCTGGCGATGGGCCTCAACGAGGCCGCCGGGTACCTCGCGGTCGCGGCCACCGCACTCGCCACCGGCTACCTCGCCGCCCACTACGGACTACGGCCGGCACCGTTCCTGCTCGGCCTGTCGTACGCCGCCCTCGGGCTCGGCTTGTCGGCATTCGTCGTCCGCGAGACTCGTGGGCACGCACAGCTCGAGGCCGCCGGACACCTGGCCCCAGGCGAACTCAGCGACCGGGAGGTCTTCGTCCGGACGAGTGTGCGAGAGCCGGCGTTGTCGTCGGCCAGCCAGGCCGGCATGGTCAACAACCTCAATGACGGCCTCGCTTGGGGCCTGTTACCGATCCTGTTCGCCACTGCCGGGTTGCCGGTGTCCCGAATCGGGATCCTGGCCGCCCTGTACCCGGCTGTTTGGGGCCTTGGGCAACTTGTCACCGGACCCCTGTCGGACCGGTGGGGACGCAAGTGGCTGATCACCGCCGGAATGTTCGTCCAGGCGGTCGCGTTGGCCGGCGTCGCCCTGGCCGACGGCTTCACGGGCTGGGCGGTGGCGGCCGTGCTGCTCGGGATCGGCACCGCGATGGTCTATCCGACGCTGCTCGCCAGCATCGGCGACGTGGCTCATCCGGCCTGGCGGGCGCGGGCCGTCGGGGTCTACCGGTTGTGGCGCGACGGTGGCTTCGCGGTCGGCGCGATCCTGGCCGGGGTGGTCGCGGACGTCTGGGGACTACGGGCGGCCGTCTGGGTCGTGGCTGCCGTCACCGCGCTGGCGGGCCTGGTCGTCGCGGTCCGCATGTACGAGACGCATCCGCGCCGTACCAGCGAGCTCCGGGCAGGCACGCGATGATCTACCTCGACCACAACGCCACCACCCCGATCGACCCCGAGGTCACGGCCGCGATCCTCCCCTACCTCGGTCGCGCCTTCGGCAATCCGTCCAGCGACCATCAGTACGGCACCAAGCCACGAGCCGCGCTCGATCAGGCACGCCGGGAGGTCGCCGCGCTCATCGGCGGGATCGACGGCCAGATCGTGTTCACCGGTTCGGGCTCGGAGGCCGACAACCTCGCGATCCGGGGTGCCGTGCTGGCTGCGAAGGCAGAGCGGCCGCACGTGATCACGCAGGTCACCGAGCACCCGGCTGTCCTGCAGACGTGCCGAGCCCTGGAGCGGTGGCACGGCGTGGACGTCACCTACCTACCGGTCGACAGCTCCGGGCTGGTCGATCCGGGAGACCTAGACGCGGCGATGACCACGCGTACCGCCCTGGTGTCGATCATGGCGGCCAACAACGAGACCGGGGCCCTGCAACCGATCGCCGACCTCGCCGGCGTCGCCCGGGACCACGACGCGCTGTTCCACTGCGACGCCGCCCAGTTCCTCGGCAAACTGCCGTTCGACGCCGATGCCCTGGGCATCGATCTGGTGACTGTGGTCGGGCACAAGATGTACGCACCCAAGGGCGTCGGTGCGCTCTACGTCCGGCCGGGCGTACCCCTGGAGCCGCTGGTCTACGGCGGCGGACAGGAGCACGGCCTGCGAGCCGGAACCGAGAACGTCGCTCTCGCCGTCGGGCTCGGCGTTGCCGCCCGGCTGGCGTCCGAACACCTGGGTGATGCGGAACGGGTCCAGGGACTCCGCGACAACCTTCACGACCGCCTCGCCGTGGCGTTGCCCGGCCGGGTGCAGCTCAACAGCCCGTCAGGGGTACGACTGCCGAACACCCTGAACATCAGCATCGACCGCACCGTCGGGTCCGAGTTGCTCCGCAACGCGCCGGACATCGCGGCGTCCACCGGCTCCGCCTGCCACAGCGGCGATCCGGAACCGTCACCCGTACTGTCGGCGATGGGAATCGACCGGCCTCGCGCCCTGGCCGCGATCCGCTTGTCGCTGGGTCGCCGGACCACCGTCGAGGAGGTCGACGTGGCCGTCGACCAACTCACGGCAGCCGCGCTGATCGGCGGCGGCTGATGTCGATCGACGACTGGGTGACCAGGATCCAGGCCGGGCTCCCCCGCCTCACAGCGGTCGAGGCGTACGACACCGTGCGACGGGGCGAGGCGTTCATCGTGGACACGCGACCGGAGTTCCAGCGACGGGCCGGCGGTGAGGTGCCGGGCGCGATCGTCATCGAGCGGAATCACCTCGAATGGCGGCTCGATCCCCGGAGCATCGCCCGGATTCCCGAGGCCGTGTCCTACGACCTCCAGTGGATCGTCATCTGCGAAGGCGGATACTCGTCGAGTCTGGCCGCCGACTCCCTCCGGAATCTCGGGCTGCACCGCAGTACGGACATCATCGGCGGATTTCAGGCGTGGCAGTCCGCCCAGCTGCCGGTCGACCACCCGGACACCCCGCGCCGACCACGCACAGCGGACCCCTAGACCTCAGATCCACCACGGCACGGGCAACTCGGCCAGCCCTCCGGTGAGCACGTCACGCCGCATCTGCAGGTGTACCGCCGTCGCCGCAGCACCTCGAGCAAGCCGCCGCGTTGCCGGAGCCGGCGGTAGGAGGTCTAACGCCTGTGGCTGAGCGCAACTAGGAGCACGGCGAGCGCGACCCCGCTGCCTGCGCGAAACGCGGAGTGGGGAGGCGCCTTCAGCACCTCGTGATCGCCCTCACTGCTCAACAACGACCAGCGAGACCGAGCTGAGAGCGCCGAACCGAAGGAGAGCACCGAGCCTGCGGAGAAGGCGGACAGAGTCGATCCCACCGACCCAATCGACAGCGCAGAACCGACGGACCCGATGCTGAGCACCGATCCAACCGATCCGATCGACAGAATCGATCCCCGACTTGCGATCGAAAGGAACGAGTCCTCCGACTTCAATGACAATCCGCCGCCCATGTTCGGCATTCTGACACGAGCCAAAGCCAAGGGCCTATAGGCGATGTGCCGTCCAGACTGACCAACACCAGCCGCGATCGAGGGCGGAGGCCAACGCGAATGGCAGATGCCGCGTGACGCGCTAGAATCGCGCTCGACGGACGGCCGGCAGTTGCGGGCCCGTTCCTTGAATCCTCGTGGAGAGGCTGATCATGGCGGATGGCGTCTGGGGTCGGGTGCATCGCGACCTACCCGGCCGGCGGGGCACGCGCTGACACGGTAGGTACGGACGTGTTGTCGCGTGCTGCGCAGGTATGCAGCAATGCGATGCCGCCGGGAGCTTCGTGATCGCGGGAAGCCTTGCCCGGTGGCCAATTTGGCGTTGCGTGGCGTTCGTGAGAACCCAGCAAGCTCCGCCGAGGCGTCCTTGATCCTGCCGTGTCGCAGAAGGTCATTTGCCAGCTTCGATACCACGGCGCAGACAGCCCTCAGGTAATCGAATCTGGCACCACTGCGACTCTGCGAGGTGTCATGTACCCCCACGAAACGCAACGCCGCATCGTCGTCACCGGGATGGCTGGATCCGGGAAATCCACGTTCTCCCGGGCGCTTGCGGTCAAGTCCGGCCTGCCGCTCATTCATCTGGACCTCCACTTCTGGAAGGCGGGCTGGACCGAACCGTCGGAGGCCGAGTGGCGCGAGAAACAACATGTCCTCCTTGCCAACGACGCATGGATCGCCGATGGCAACTACACGGAGACGCTCGATCTCCGGCTCGAACGCGCCGACACCGTGGTGGTCCTGGCCACGCCGTGGTGGCGGTGCGCGGGACGAGCGCTGCTGCGCGGCTGCCGAATGCCGGACACGCTGCCTGAAGGATGTGAGTACTCGGCCTGGCAACGGCTGCGCGATGAATGGCGCCTCATCCCCCGGATCTGGCGGAACCGGCGCGCGGAACCCGAACGAGAGAAAGCGATCATCGCGCGACACGGGCAACACGCGACCCGGCACGTGCTCAGGTCCAAACGGGCGATCAGGCAATTCCTCGACGGGTCAGTCGACAGCGCGGGAAGGGGGCACGGAGATGGAAGCAACTGACGCGCGGCGTGCGGTGGCCGCGGCGATGGCGACCGCATCAGAACTCGACTTGGCCGTTGACGACGCGATCGTTCTCAGCGACTCCAACCGACTCGTCATCCGCCTGACGCCCTGCGACACCGTCGCCCGAGTCACGCCCATGACGCATTTCGCAAGCGCCGAGCAAGAAGTTGAACTCGTGCGACGGCTGGCGTCGACGGACAGTCCTGTCGCTCCGCTCGAGCCTCGGGTCGAACCACGCGTCTTCGTGCAGGACGGCTTCAAGATCGCCCTGTGGGCCTACTTCGAACCTGTGCAGTCTCGAATGCTTCCGCCGGCCGAGTACGCGCAGGCGCTCGCGCGCCTTCATGCCGGCCTGCGGCAGATCGAGGTCACGACGCCACACTTCATGGATCGAGTGGCTGCCACTCAACGCGACGTTGCCAGCCGTGAAGTCACTCCCGATCTCGGGGATACGGACCGGGCCCTGCTCGCCAACGCGCTGCACGATCTGGGGCGATCAATCGTCGACCGGCACCGCACCGAACAGTTGCTGCACGGCGAGCCACACCCGTTCAACATCCTCACCACGAAGGACGGACCCCTCTTCATCGACTTCGAAAACACCGCCCGAGGCCCAGTCGAGTACGACCTGGCCTGGGCGCCCAGCGAGGTCAGCCGGCACTATCCCGACGCCGACCAGGACTTGGTCGGCGAGTGCAGGGGCGTCGTCCTCGCGATCATCGCTGCGCATCGCTGGAGTCTCAACGACGAACACCCGAGCGGCAGAGCATCGGGAGTGGCGTTCCTTCGCGCTCTGCGGGACGGTCCGCCGTGGCCGGCACTCGACGAAGTCGTCTGGTAGGCGACAGCCCTACCAACCGTACTCATCGCTGGGCTACCGAACCCCACGTGCCTACGCCGCGATCTGTACCGATTAATCGGCTCTCACGCGTTTGGTGTCGTAGGCCCACATCGCGATCTCGACGCGGTTGCGGGCGCCGAGTTTGGTCAGCAAGGAGGCGACGTGGGTCTTGACCGTGCTCAGGCCGACAAACAGCTCGGTGGCGATCTCGGCGTTGGTGCGGCCCCGTGCCACCAGCGCGAGCACCTCCTCCTCGCGCTCGGTGAGCGGGTCGATGGGCTGGACCGGTACCACCGGCGCCTGGTCGGCGAAGGTCGCCAGCAGTCGGCGGGTGACGTTGGGGGCGATCAGCGCGTCCCCGTTGGCCGCCGCGTGGATGGCCTGCACGAGCAGCTCCGGCCCAGCATCTTTGAGCAGGAAGCCTCGGGCGCCGGCCCGGAGGGCGCCGAGGACGTACTCATCGAGGTCGAAGGTTGTGATCACGACGACCGCCATCGGGTCGGCAACACCCTCCCCGGCCAGGCGCCGGGTCACTTCGATGCCGTCGAGCCCGGGCATCCGGATGTCGACGAGGAGGACATCGGGACGCAGCCGGGTCGCCAGGTCGAGCGCTTCGAGCCCGTCTGCTGCCTCCCCCGCGACCTCGAGGTCGGGTTGGGCACCGAGGATCATGACGAGCCCGGTCCGGACCAGGTCCTGGTCGTCGGCTACGACTACACGGATGCTCATGCCCGCGCCTCCACCGGCAGCACGGCCTCGACCACCCAGCCACCGTCTGGCCCCGGCCCCGCGGAGAGCGATCCGCCGAGGAGCTGGGCGCGTTCGGCCATGCCCTGCAGGCCGAACCCAGGCTCCGGGGCCGGCCCTGGCTCGGTCCGTCCATCGTCGCTGACACGCAGCCGGACGGCGTCGCCCTCCCGGCGTACATCGATCCCGACGCGGGTCGCGCTCCGAGCGTGCCATACGGCGTTGGTCAGCGACTCCTGCGCGAGCCGGTAGAGCGCGGCGTCCACGGGTCGTGCCAGCCGGGTCAACGAACCGTCCAGCGAGACCGCGACGGTGGGTGTCGCGTCGGCGCGCGCCAGAGCAGGCAGGTCCGCGACGCCCAGTTGCGGTGAATAGGCGACGGCTTCCTCGTCACGCAACACTCGCACCATGGATCTCATCTCCGCCAGGGTTCGGGACGCTTCGGACTCGATCGCGGCCAGGACCTCGGCAGCCTTCTCAGGCTGGATGGCGGCGACCACGCCACCGGCCTGCGCCTGCACCGCGATGGCCGAGACGTGGTGGGCCACGATGTCGTGCAGCTCGCGAGCCAGCGCCACCCGCTCCTGATTGCGGATCTCGCGCTGTTGGCGATGCCAGAGGGCCGCGCGGTAGCGGAACACCGCCGCGAGGGCGACGAACAACAGCAAGAGGACGATCCCGCCGAAAGCGTCGGCCCAGCCCGCGGAGGAGACGTACATCCCCAGCACGACGACGACTGTCACGAACGCCGTCCCCACGACGATCTCCCGTCCCGAGCCCCACCGCACCAGGGAGTAGAGCAGGATCAGGATGGCCATCATGGAGTAGAGGCCGAGGTCCCCGGCCTGCGCAGTCAGCTGAATGGCCGAGAGCAGCCCGGCGACGCCCCATCCGACCAGGGCGGCCATCAGAGGGCGGGCCCGCCGCCAGAGCAGGGCAGGGATCAGCGCCAGGGCGAGCACCGTCACGAGGGGCCGCCAGGCCAAGCCCGGCCGAACGATGCCCTCGACCAAGGTGGCGGCCGTGAACACGCCCACCAACAGCCAGTCGAGACGACCGATCGGTGGGGCGTCAGCAGGCCGCGGCTCATGCCAGATGGAGCGCCGGACAGTGTCCACGGCTCCAGGGTAGGGATCGGCGCCCCTCGGCGTACCCACCGAAAGAACTAGACAGAGACCATGCCATCGGCCAGGTGACCTCCAGCCTCCGGGCCGAGGTGCCCGACGCAGGGCTCGGTGATCGTGGACGTACCGATCCTCACCACACACGGAGCCCAGGATGAGTACACGTCAACCCACCACAACGCTGCAAGACCAGCCGATCCCGGTGAGAGTCAAACTCGCCGCAGCGTGGACAAGCTTGGGACTGCCCCGGGTTTAGTTGACTCGCGGGGTGTGGTGGTTCAGGCCGCGTGTGCGGCGGGTTGGATCATCTCAAACTCGATGGGTGTGAGTTTGCCGAGGCGGCGTTGTCGGCGTCGTCGGTGGTAGCTGGTTTCGATCCAGGCGACGATCGCGAGTCTGAGTTCGTGGCGGCTGGTCCAGCGTTGCCGGTCGAGGACATTCTTTTGGAGTAGGGCGAAGAAGGATTCCATCGCGGCGTTGTCGCCGCAGGCACCGACTCTGCCCATCGACCCGCGCAGTGCGTGGGCTTTGAGTACGCGGATGTACTTCTTGGACCGGAACTGGCTACCGCGGTCGCTGTGGACGATGAGTCCGGCAGCAGGTGTGCGTTGGGCGATCGCGTTGCGAAGGGCCGACACCGCCAGCTGTGCCTTCATCCGCGAATCGATGGAGTAGCCGACGATCCGGTTGGAGTAGACGTCCTTGATCGCGCATAGATACAGCTTGCCCTCGGCGGTGGCGTGTTCGGTGATGTCGGTCAGCCAGACCAGGTTCGGTGCCGGGGCGGTGAACACCTTCTTCACATGGTCGTCGTGGACCGGCGGGCCGGCCTTACGGTTCAGGCCGCGTTTCTTGGCGTGGACCGACCAGATCCGCTCCTGGCTGCATAACCTCGCAACCCGGTTCTCGCTGGCCACATGGCCTTGGCCTGTGAGTTCGTCGGCGATGAACCGGTACCCGAACGCCGGGTCGTCGGCATGGATGTCACGGGCTGCGTTGATCAGGTAAGCGTTGTCGAAATCTCTTGGTGTGACAGGATCTTTACGCCATTTGTAGAAGGCTTGCTTGGAGAAGCCGAGCACCCGGCAGGTCACCGCGACAGGGACGCTGTCGGCGGCTAGATCGAGGACCAGCGGGTACATCATTTTGGGTTGATGTCGCGGGCGAAGTAGGCCGCGGCCCGGCGCAGGATCTCGTTCTCCTGTTCCAGTTGCCGGACCCGCTTCCTGGCCTCCCGAAGTTCGTCGGACTCGGCCTGGGTCGCTCCGGGCCGGTTGCCGTCTTCGATCTCGGCCAGTTTCAGCCAGCGCCGCAGGCACGATGGAGAGATCCCGAAGTCCTTCGCGATCTGGCTGACCGGCGCCTCACCTTTGCGGGCCAAGGCGACCACATCGCGGCGGAACTCCTCAGGCAACGCTTTCGGCATGACAGACATCCTTCCAGCAAGGACCCAAGTCCTCACAGATCAGGAGTCAACCGAACCGGGGGCAGTCCCATGTGGTCCAGGTGGCGCTGAACCTGCTCCGCCAACTGGCCCACACCGAGTCGGTATTGCTCGATGCCGGACTCGATCGACTTCACCTCGACATTCACCAGCATCGTGCCGCAGCGAAAGCTCGCGTCCTGACCTACATCCCACACCTCCGTCGTGTGACCGCCACTTCGAGCCGCCTGACGAAGCTCGCGCACCAGACTCATATGCCGGACTGTGCTCGCATGTTGAGCTTCGGGATCAACCAGGGCTGGAGGCGACCTCTGCCGGATTCGGAGTTGTCTCTGGGCTGAAATCACCCAGCCTCCCTGGCCGATCCAGGACCGTTGGCGGCGCGCCATCGGTACTGAGCGGGCGCATCGAAGGCGGTAAGGTTCCGCGGACACGAGCCATTCGGTGCTTTATCGCAGCAGGTGTGAGATCCAGTTGCTGCGCCATCGTGTACGTCGTCACGCCACGCGCCTCACCAGCGAAGTAGATGTTCATCAACTCGCCGAAGGCGCGTCCGACTTCCGAATCCGGAGGTGTCGGCGCTCGGTGGCGAGCAGCGACAGGGATGAGCTCCCGCGCGCGAGCGACCTCCTCAGCTGTCAGCCATGCACGTGGCCGTTCCAGGAGTGGACTTGGCGTCTGACGCATCGTCGATGCGTCCGGCAGGATGTGCGACAGTAACTCGTCAGGCACCTGTTCTGTCTTCTGCCGAACCGCCTCCCGAGACAAGTCAAGAATCTCGGCCATTGCCTGCAAACTGTAACCGCGCCGACGCAACTGTGCGCATAGCAAGTTGAGCGCAGAGCGTGCGCTTGTGTCGCGAGGGGATTCGAGGATCCGCAACTGCAGTTCAAGCATCATGTCTGCGTCTTTGGCCGGAACGGGATGACGCTCCGCTGCGGGCACCCCGAATTGGAGGGGCTCGTTGTGCGGCGCATCCTCGACGAGTCCTGCCAAACTCTCCGCAGGTGCCCGCGCCGCCCACGCAGCTATGGTCTGTGGCGTCACTCTGGCGGCTCGGCTGATTGCGGCGTAGGTGTAGCCCCGCACGACCAACCGTCCTGCTTGGACAGCGGCCGCGGCCCGCTTCTGCTCTGCCTCGTTGCGGTCAGCCTCCGCAACTGCCGTGGACCTCCGGAGCATCTCCTCAGCGTCTCTCGCCGGCAATTGCCGCCGCCAATACTCGCGTCCGCTCGTACTCGCGTGGGCGTTGTGCACTGCGGCCGTGGCGGTGCGCCCGAGTCCTTCGTCGTCGTCTGCCAACTACGCTCCACCCCAGCATCTCCGGCGCGCCAATTCAGTGACCAAGACCACGTACCCCTTCGACGAGGTTCTAGCGACTTGCAAGAGTAGACCCCTTCAGCAGGCCAACGCCGCGCTTCGGGAGCAACTTTCTCTGGCACAGAGACGGCTGATCAGCGAGTTGCCGTGGCCTAGGCGGCCGTATGGATCTTGGACATGACCCTGGCCTGTCGATGCGCTGACCTCGGTATTGGCCCGGCGGGCGTTGGCATAACCCTTTGACCAGGACCGGTTCATCCGAGACAGGCGAAGGGGTTGGCCGAGTCCGTGCCGCCGGCCCTGAGGCACGCGAGAGTTCGACGCGTTCTCCGCCAGCAGACGCGTGTACATCAGAACGCGGTGTGCAGGCCCACTCAACGATGTCCACGCCACCCGGACTCCCGCGGATGGCGCGTATGCGCGAGCGTTGGCAGCCCGAAGTGCTCCGTGGCTGAGGTGAGTCAGTCGTCGAGCCACTCGTCGCCGGCCTTGTCCCGATGCGGTCCGCGGTGATAGCCCAGGAGGCAGGGTTCGTTCGTGCGAGGGTTCCTGCCGTCGCAATCCAACTCGTGGGCTGCACGGAGCACTGGCCAGTCCCGCGCTTGCTGCTCGGTTGCGTTCACTCTTCCTCCGACAGAGCCATTGTTGGAGCGGCCAGGGCGACAGGGCAGGAGAACGCGCTCAACCGCAGCCCTGGCCGATGACTACAACGCTAGGGAGCGGTCCGCGCGAGTTGAAGAAAGTTGCTTGCAATTTCTCGTGAAGGTGTTGACTGTTGCGCGAGCGTTCCCGCACGCTGAGTGAACAGCCGGATCGCCTCACCCAGGAGATTGCACATGGATCACAAGCAGCCCCAACAGCTCGAACACATCGCCACTGACCCGAACACCGGAAAGGACGGCTGCCCGTCGTACTACGCGACCGACGACGGCCGATACATCGTGCAGGGCTACAAGCTCACCAGCGACCACGCCCGCGGCCAACTCGTGAACTTCCCCGACGGCGAGGACGCGGTCATCATCACGAAGGGCCTCGCGGACCTGATCGTTGCTCACCACACCGGTACGACGGCGTGACCGACTCGACCTTCGTCAGCGCCGGACCGGAATTCGTCCAGTTCGCCCGCAGCTACCAGCACACGGCGTACCGGCTGGAGGTGCGGGACAACTACGCCGACCCCGGTGAGGCCGAACACGTCCGGAAGTTCGTCGCAGGACAGCCCGGCGACGACTCCTGGATGGAAGACTGGATGGGCCTGATCCTCCGGCGCACGCTGGAGGGCCAGCGCATCGAGCGCGTCCGCGTCGTCACCGAACCGTGGTCCGACTACACCCGCTTCGGACTCAACCTGTCCCGGCTCAACACCGCAGCAGGCGAAGACATCCGATACATCGCACGCGACCGCGCCGACGAGCTCGGCCTACCGACGTACGACTACTGGCTGCTCGACTCGCACAAGATGTGCATCCTTCGCCATGACGACCAGGACGTCCTGCTCGGCGCCGACGTGATCCATGACCCCGCGGTGCTCGTCGAACACGCCCACTACCGCGACGTCGCGCGGCGCTTCGCGTTGCCCCGGGCCGACTATCTTGGCACCTTCGACGACGAGTTCCTCCGCAAGAACAACATCAACAAGTAAGCGAGCGTGGGTGTCCAGTTTCCAGCGAGCGCGCGAAGCGCTCGGCAACCGACTTCGGGAGATGCGGCTGGACGCCCACCTCACCGGCCGCCGCCTCGCCAGCGAGGCCGGCTGGCCGCCGTCCAAGATCTCCAAGATCGAAGCCGGCAGGCAGACACCGTCCGACACCGACGTCACCACCTGGGCCCGGATCTGCGATCGCGAGCAACTCGTCCCGGAACTCGTCGCGAGCCTGCGGTCACTGGAGCAGCAGTACGTCGAGTTCCGCCGCATGTTCCGGACCGGACTCCCTTCCCGGCAACGATCGATCGGCGAGATCGAGTCGAAAACCGAACTCACCCGCAACTTCGAGCCGTGCTTCGTCCCCGGTCTGCTCCAGACAGCCGAGTACGCCAGGTACCGATTCGCAGAGGGCGATCCCGACGAGTCCGAACGCGGCGTACCCAAGAGCGAAGCTGAACTCGAAGAAGCCATCGCCGCTCGCATGGACCGACAACGAGTCCTGCACCGCGGCGACAAGAGATTCCACTTCGTCATGACCGAAGCCGTACTCCGCTACCAGGTCTGCCCACCCGACGTCATGACCGGCCAGGTCGGCCACCTCATCTCGATGACCACACTTCCGACCATCCGCGTCGGCATCATCCCGTTCGGCGCACCACTAAGCGTCGGCCCACTCCACGGCTTCTACCTCTACGACAACAAACTCGCGATCGTCGAACTCTTCACCGCCGTACTCAACATCAGCCAGTCCGACGAACTCGCAGCCTACGAAAGGGTCTTCGGCCACCTGGCCAATGCAGCTGCCTACGGCAACGACGCCCGAACCATCCTCACGCGAACGCTCGGCCAGTATCAGGAAGCCCACCACACAACCGCCGGCGAGTGAGGAACGAGGGCAGCATCTCACTTACTAAGCCCGAGCCGGCCATGTGGCGTGACTCTGAAAGTACTGTGTGGCCTCCGGTGCCTCTGAGAACTCGAGCAAGCTGCCGACCTTGGCGGCAAGGATCTCTCGCACCTCAGCCGGTGTTGCGAAGAAGAACTCTCGCCGGAGATTGACCTGGTTCAGCCGCCGATCCGCAAATGCTGCGTGGAGTTCGTTCTCCAATGTGACCGCATCATCGGAGAAGTACAGTGCGTGAACGTCGAACGGAAAGGGAACCGAGGCGTCGCCCAGCTCCCGGATCCGGTCGAGCGGCTCGAGCCTCCGCGTGAGCCCGATCTTGACGACATCCTTGCCGAATGCACCGATATTGCTGATGACATAGACGTACCCGGCCCGGATGTTCGCGGCCCGGAAGTCATTCAGCTCGATCGCCTTGTCGATCTCCCCCAGCCGGGCTTCGAGCTCGACGGCCTCCTCGAGCTTGCCCTGTTCCCTCAAAGCCTGCAGCGCGTTCAGGTAGTGGGTTCGCTCCTTGTCGAGGCGTTCACGCTCGGCCGCAAGTTCCTGTTCTGCTTTGCGCTCCTCACGGAGTCGCTCGCGTTCCTCGCGCGCTTGCTCGCGCTCCTCCTGCACCTTCATCAGGTAGTCCGCGGTGAGTTCGATCTCCTCGAGTCTCAGAGCGTGATAGTCCGGGGAGATCCTCATCTCCATCATGCTGCCCAGCCGCGCGATGGTCTCAACCGAGGCTTCGAGACGCTTCTTCGCCGTTGCCACGGCACCGGCTCGCAGGGACCGGACGCAGTTGTCCGCCTCGGCGTTGTAAGCCCGGAGCATCAACTTGGCGAAGTCAGATGTCATCTTCCTCCCCTTCGCCAGGGAGTTGTTGTACGAGAACATGTCCGATGCGAGTACAGCTTCCTTGGAGCGAACGCGCGTCTTGATCTGCTCGCGCAGGCCGGCAAGCCGTTCTCTGTAGGCGTCGGCGTTCTCCAGCGGATGGTGGTACTCATAGATGCCCACTTGCTGCAGCAGCAGCGCATCGTTCAGCTCCACCAACTGTGCGCGGAGATCCGCTGCCGACTGCTCCAACTCGTCGCGCAGATCCGGCGGGTCCTGGCGCTGCAGATTGTCGGCAGACGCACGCAGATCGGCCAGAATCTTCGTTGCTTCAGCGATCTCATCTTGCACCGCAGCCAGTCTGTCGCGCTCAACCGTCAAAGCGTTGTCTGCGGCGAGCGGCGCCGTCGACTCAGTCGCGATGTGCTCTACCGGGACAGGTTCAGCGTTAGCTGGTGGGACTTCGGCGGGCTCGGTCACTGGCGTAGGAGCACGGTGCTTCGCTTCCAGCGAGTCAGCCTGCTCATGATGGTCCGGAACCCAGAATGTCCATTCGGGTGGGGCCGGTGGCCAGGACGGGTCCGGCAACCAGCCGTCTGGCGGCTCCCATCCCTCAGGAGGCGGCGGCCAGCCCGGAGGAGCATTGAACCTGAAGCCTCGCATGTCCCCCTCCTCTCAGTGCCCGCGTACGCCGGCCGAAGTGTCGATGCCTGCGAGGGCATGAGGATTCTTCGAGACGACCGCCTTGAGGTACTTCAACGTCTCCGCAGGCGTGACCCGGGTCAGATCGATCGCGCAGAACGTCGTACGATCCACAGCTACCGCGATGAGCGGCGTAAACGCCTCCTGCCCCGTAGCAGGGTCGATATGCGCGACTCCACCAGCGAGGGAGATGCTGTCGATCTTCCCGTCGCGGTCCGACTCCCAGACCTCGTGCAGCGTCCTCAGAACCATGTTCTCGACCACCGACGAGTACCGGTCACGTTGCTCCTTCACCGTCTGCAGGGACTCGGTGATCTCGTCCTTGGCCTTCACATACTTGTACTGGCGGACCGTAGGGAGGGCACTCGGTTGCGGGAAGGTCAGGCTGACGCGAAGCTCGCGCGATTCCTGGTCGTACTCGTAGTCGACGCCCCAGGGGAAGCTGTCGGGATACACCGAGTTGCCGAATACAATCCCGACGTACTCAGTCACCGCCTCCTGCTTCCCCGCCTGGAAGTTGTGAATCAAGGTGTCGAGCTCAGCATTCGCGGCATCAACCTCGGCCTGGCGGGCCTGGCACTCCTTGTCATATTGCGACCGATCCGAGGCGAGGTGCTGAAGCCTCTGCTCCTCGGCGGCGGTGTGCGCCGTCAGTTGCTCCAGCTGTCGCATCGGGATCGATGCCGAGTACGCCTGCCACTGCCGATGCTGCTCTTCGAACGCTGCCCGCGCCGCAGCCACCGATGCAGCATGCTTTTTCTTGCCGGTGAGTGCGGACAGGCCCTTTCGGGCCTCCGGCTGCACGAACACCGGCTCAGGCGGCACCTGAATCGGAGCCGGCGAAGAAATCGGAGCGAGGTACTTCGATTCGAACGGCGGATGCGAGGCTGACTTCCGCAACTTCTCCAGGTCGACGTAGTCGTCGACCTTCAGCGTCGCTTCGAGGATGCTGTCGATCTCCTCCAACTGCATCTCCAGGTGTGCGTTCATCGCCGCCACCTTGGACTCCTGTGCGGCGATGTGAAGTCGTTTCGCCTCCCGCTCAGCCTCCGCAGCAGCCCTCGCGTCAGCCTTGGCTGCCGCGGCCATGGCCCTCTGAGCAGCATTGAAGGCACGCTCGGCCTCCCGCTGCGCTCGCAACTGCTCCCTAACAGCCGCAGCTTGCGCCCGCTCACGCTCGCGCTGCGCAACCGCAGCCTGGTGTTGCAGCTCCGCGAAGAAACCACGCCTTCTACCCATTTCCACCCCATAGGCACACGCGTCTGACCGACGCTCCATCCCCTAGGCCCACACCCCATGAGCCTCCTGCGCAACGTGCACCATAGTTGCAATCCGTGACCAAATCCACCCTTCAAGCGACCGCTTCAGCCAAAGAGCTCCTTGGTTCTCGATTCCCTCTCCGCTCCGGACGTTGAGCATCCGCACATCGGGGACTGTCCGTCTAACGGTGTTTCTGGCCCGACGCGCCGACTGTGGTGGTTGGTGGGAAAGGTGCGGCAATGACCGCGACACTGCCGGATGTGGCAGGTAAGAAGAAGCAGGGTAA